>CALWOF010000001.1 GCA_944382995.1 uncultured Oscillospiraceae bacterium
TCCGCCTCGGCCTCCAGCAGTTCGTTGAGGGTTTCCTCCACGCTGCCGCGCACCAATTCCTTAAGCTGCCCCTTGATTACTTCCTCGTTCAGCTGTACAATCTTTTCGGACATGGTTTGCTGTCTCCCTTCAGAATGGTGTGTCGCGACTTCATTCTACCAGAGGGCTGCAAACCATGTCTTCTTTTATCTTCTTTTCAATTTGCGAAACTTATTCTACCTTATCCCCAATCTTCAACAACAGCTACTATTCCTTCTTCATTTTTATAGCGGTAGACCCCCGGACCAATCTCTTCGCCTACCAGAATAGTCTCATTTGAGGAATTGTTTGCAACTCCCGATACAGTAACCATACTTAAAAGCAAAAGTACCGATACTCCTAAAAAAATGAGTCTCTTTTTCATATATTTATACCTCTTGCAGGTTAGAATTTGTCAAGCGAATATCTGCCAGTATATGTAATAGTCTTAGAACTTTCTTCTCTTTGATCTAATCCGTGTAAGAGTCCTGCCGGTTAGAGGCTGCTTTAGTCGCACTCGTTCATTTGAAATGTAATATTAGCTATCCTCCTTTCTGCTTGAACATTCCTAAAATTAGAGACAAAAATACTTGTGATTTGCAACACTATAACTATAAAACTACACGCTATTAATCATCACACAAATGAGCAGTTAGGAATCCATTTTTCCTAATGGCTCTACACTTGATGATAATGCTTACTAAATTTCTCTTTTAATATCCGGCTCAAAGATGAGTATTCTTCAAAATCACATTTGCTTTTTGATATGTATGCGACTGGGAAAAGTTGCAGAGGCGACGCGAAATATATTCCCGCATCACATTCATAAATCTCTGCTATGGGTGCTTCGAACTCTTTTTTATTCCACCTATCTTTGCTTTTTCTTGCCTTTTTTAACATTTTATAAACATCCGGTTTGTAGTAGTGTACAGTATTTCCTGTAGTAGCAGTTACAGTTATTCTGTTCTCATATACATGAAAAATTAATGTATCTTTTTTCCCAATTCCCGATCTATGGAGAAATAAAAGATGAGAGAATTTTCCTATATACGGGATAAAAAATGCCCAAAGACTGCTGGAAATTATTAAGCAAAGAATATATATAATTTTAAGAGGAAGTTGAAAGTTATAGACCAATGTAAAAAGAGCCATTCCAAGATAAATGAAAAAAACAGGAAGAAAACAGCACCAGAACTTTTTCTGACATTTACACAAGAAAGAGCGATAATATAAAATTGTCCGTCGGTCTTCCGGATCCAATGTAAATATATAGGCCATAGTCATTATCTCCTCTGTCTATTGCTGTATTCTTTATTTTGAGTACAAAATGTTCCATTGGTGTGTCTCGCTCTATAGGAGCGAGACACACCAATGGGATCATAAATGCTTAATGGGCAAAGAAACTTATGAGACTAGATAAGAATACCGAAAGGCCGGCATATCCCCCAATAACGACATATACCAGTGCGGCACATACAAAAACCGCTCCAATCGCGATTAGAGGATCACGTATACTTTCCCAGTCAATACTGTTCAACCAATCTCGTGATTCTGCGAAAGACTTTTGAGCTTCAGGATCTAACGTTTGATCTCCAAAACCAATTTCATAGCGAGCAGTAACTGCGATGTAAACTGATCCGGGATCTTTTGTTTCAAGATCATACACTACGCATGTAATTGAAAGACTAATTGTATTGGCAGGAATATTAGGTGTTACTTTAACCAAAAGCTTCCCGTCAACAATATTCATTGCCAGAGAGTTGAGTTTGGGAATAGGTAACGAATCCACATTGACACCAATATCGGCAATCATGTCATTCAGATCAGAAATAATTGACGGATCTGAAAAAACTCCGTTCGTGACTCCCACGGAAAATGTGTAGTCCCCGCTGAAACCTCCAGTTAAAGAAGTGGACAAATATACCGTCACTGGCGGAACTGCATAAATTGGAAATTCAGTGCCGAAGTTAAATGTGCCACCAACCGCAAAAATATCTGTTGGCAAATTCAAACTGGAACACACTCTGGATGTTATATTTAATCTTTTTACATATGTATCCGCTTCCTCCACAACTGAACTCGTTTCAGGGTTGATCCGAGCTCCTTCGTTACGTCCAGACGCAATATTATTATCGATTTCAATTGCGCCATCTCCTTCGCCAATAGTTATGGTTGAAATCTGATCAAAAGCCCAGTCTGTCGGGAGCGCAAAACCAATATTGCACGCAAATCCAGAAGACATATCACAGACAAAGCTACTTTCAGAGTACCCAGCTTGTCTGACTAATGTACAAACGTATCTCGGGCCGTAAATACCGATTTTGTATTTGTCTGTTGCAAAGCTATCATAAGTCTCTTTGATTGCAGCAAAATAAGGCAGGATGTATTCATTTACGTCGTCTACTGTGGCATCAAAATCAACCGCAAAATATACGGTCGTGCCGTTAGGGAAATACAGATCTCGTAAAGCCTCAAATGCATAATGTGCGTCACGTCTTCCGCGTGCTTCAGTAAAGTATTCCTTATAGTTATTGGATGTTTGGTAGATTGGAAATACTTTAAGGCCGGCATCATAGAGAATTTGTAGCTCCTCTTTAGTCAGCTTTTTTGTACTCCCACCCGTAATATAACGCCCAACAACAGTTCTACCGTTTGCAACCAATGTTTGAGCTTGTGCTTCATTCAGTGGACGCATAAAGTCACAGGCCGTTCCTACTCTAGATTGATCGCCATAGCTGACCATCAGAGACGCCCATGTTTGGGGTCCTACAATTCCATCTGGTTCTAGCCCGCAAAATGTTTGGAATTGGGTTACTGCATTTTTTGCGCCCGTGCCAAAAATACCATCAAATCCATTGGGATTAAAGCCATTTGCATAGAGAGCATATTGTAAAATATAAATATACTGCCTATTTTTGACAGTCCCATACTGTTGCAAAGTAGGACAACGGTTCATCGTTGTTGGTCCCCAAACGCCATCTACGACGGTATTGGGATAATCCTTTTTTTCTTCAACCTGCAGACCTGAGATAAGTGCTCGCATGGTTTTTTTTGAAAAAACACCATCGCACGGAATTAAGCCAATATAGGAATAGTATTCTTTGTTGAGGGCCTGCTGAATCTCACGAATTCTTGAGTCACCGTTGCTTAGAAGTGTGTATGCATCCGTGTTAAGAAGAGCTGCAATAACCTTAGAATCAGTAATTCCATTCTGGTCTTCTGTACTCAATCCAGCATAGCCCTGAAACTTTTTCACGGCAGCGACAGTTGTTTCGTTGTAAATTCCGTTTAATGTTCCGGGATCAAGCCCCATTCCTTTGCAGTATAAGGCTCCTTGCAAAATATAAATCTGATTACGAATGGTTTCAATTTCCCAATTGCTTTCCGCGCTCAAAGGTGTAAACGCATTTGCTGTTCCATTGCCAAATACACCATCTGGAGTAACTCCGAGCTCAATTTGTAGTGCCTGAATCAGACCTCGAATTGTTCCCCATCCCGTAATGCCATCTTCATCAACACGAGTGAAGCTACTATTGCTACTATACGTGTTGTTTAACCATTGTTGAGTCATATAAACTTTCAGATCCACAAATATCTCCTTTCAAAAATCACTGGATGTCAAATTCTTCTTTTGTGTCCTACACACTTCCATGCATTGTATGCGACACAGCGTAACTACCGATAAAAAGAAAGTGTGCCGTAGTATTTTGAAACGGTTGTATCGTCCTCAACATACTTAGCGACATCAATCGGACCGTATCTCAGCAAAAAATAATCTAAATCATGAATCTTTTTGTAGATTTCGTTTACGATCTCCATGCTGTGGCTCTCTTTTGCCTGCTCAATCTGGTCGATAAGATAGAGTAGTTCAGCCTTAAGGTTTTCGTTATGAACAGTAGAGTCTATTTCTGACAATAAAGAGATGACGTCATCTGCATTATAGCGGTTAGTTGTAACAACCGGCGTTCCATACTGTTCATAGAATTCTTCGGAGGAAAGATTTTCTCTTTTACATATAGCGTCCTTATCGATGCTCCCATCTATAGCCCAATCTATTTGAATTTCCCCTGTTTGATGGAAATAATTCCAATAAAGGTCGTCAGGATCTGACAGTCTATCGAAAAGGTTGTTATACATATATTGATGTTCTAACCACAAGTTCGCTGCTTTAATAACCTCGGTCATTCTTTTGATCTGTTGCTGAGACATTCCTGCTGTTGCCTGTTGCCGTGCCGCAAGGACCTCATCTTCTGTTGGGATTGGTTTTTCCCCATATAAAGCATCTGAGTCAGTGCCTTCGGAATTATTCTCATTTGAAACTACAGGTAGCTCAGCATTTGGCTGGGACTCGTTACTGTTGGTCTTGCTGAGATAAAATGATAATCCCACGCAAGCAATTAGGAATAAAGTGAAAAACCAAGCGATCCGATGGTTACCAATATAGTTGGATAAACGATCTTTCTTGTGATTAGCCATTTCTTCCTCCCTCAAGATAGTGTCGTTTAATAAACAAGCACTCTTTCTTACAGCATCAGAAAATGCTACAAGGTGATAGCCTTTCGAGCTTCAATACTACGACAAGCTCTTATCTTTCTACTTGATTCTTATTTCTTAGGGTGCTCCCGCCCCAGAAGGGGGCGGGAACACTGGGGGAATATCGTTTCACAGATGCACCGTGTAAAAGTGGAAAATAATCAATTAATCAATAAACTCTTTGCTTGACAAATTCCAAATTACCAAGTGCCATACATGGAGATCGAGCTAGGAGTGGCCCCAACATTGAGGCCAATATCAACAAACCCGTGCTCATAACCGTCTCCGGTTACCTGGACCCACTGTCCATCTGTACTACGTTTGACATAGTTAATTAGCTTCCAGTCAGGGTGAGTATCTCCCATTGCGTCTGTAAGACAAGCGACTTCCATACCAGAGGCGACTGCTCCCCAGGAAGAACCCGCTGCGGTGTAGACTTCTTCCCTTCGGCGAAATTTGAAGGTGTAGTATCTCTTTCCGCCAATAGTCGCCGTGCTATACGGGTAATCAGTGCAGGGGGAAAGTGCTTCCATTGCTGCTGCGTGAGAGGGGAACAGATCATTCCCGTTCTTATCTGTGGCATAATAAAACCCCTGAACAACGCGGCCAGAGCTGTTACGAAAATAAATCTCATACCCATCCTCAGTATCGCTGTAGCAAAAGACTTCCCGGTCATAAATTGTACCAATCTGGCTGCCCTTATCGCTGCTGGGCCAACCACTAAACACAGGAAGATTTTTACCGCTTTTATTAATAGCCATATAGTAAGACATAAGTATCCTCCTTTGTATCGTTTAACTTTCTAATAGTACCTTATTAAATTTTTTCTTAAAACAGTGCGTAGACTCATCTTGCCCCCTCTAATGATATCCACTATTCCAGTATAGAACAGCACTGCGCTGAAAATTGCAGTACCTTCTCATAAACGGTCACCTCCTTTCACATACATAAAAGAGCAATAAATTTCTTCAATGTAAATGCAAGGAGTTTAGCCAAAATATAATATTTAATAAGACATCAAATTTGATAATGTGCAACAGCTGGATACATTGGCTGCAAGTGCCAAACCTGCCGGCAACTTTCAGGGAATCCGGCAACCTCTATCCTTAATATAAGAAGAATTCTTAAATAGGCTACTTTGCTCTTTTCTTCTGAAGATAGGTGTTCTTCTATTGGGACCTTCTTGGTGGGCCGCAATGACCCGGTCTCCGGTCCAGTCAATTGGCGCAGCCTCCCCTTGGCGGGGAGGCTGCTTTTTCGTCTACTCTCATTTCCGCAATCGGTACAGGTTGGAGGTCTGACCGCCGTTCTCCCGGTAACGAGGCTGTATCTCCACTCTGCCGAGTCGGACCAAATCGCTGAGCGCCCGCTTGACCGTAGAGCGAGAAAGGGCCAGATCCGCCGCAATGGTGCCTATGGCATACCAGCTCTCGCCCTCACCGTTGGCCCGGTCATGGAGGTATAGGCATACTATTTTGGCCCGGGCGGACAGTTCTCGGTCCCCATAGACATCGTTAAAAAAGCTCATGCTATCACCTCCGCTGTACCGTGTTATAGTCGCCTGGGCCCCCAGCCCGATCTGCCGGCGGACGCTTTCCACGCTCCATCAGGATCGCCTGCGTCAGCTGCCGTTTCCCAGCGTATGCCACCTTTCTGGCGGCTCGTTCCGGCATCTGGTAGGGTTCACCAAAGGTGATGCCCCACTCCAGAAACAGCCGCAGCCGGGTCCGCATGGGATGGGTGCCGGTCTTCATGACCACGAATTCTCCCTTTGGAATAGATTTCAACTCATCCGGTGTCATCAGAGGACGTTCTATCATCTGTAGGGACTGGCTGGGATCATTTTTCCCCCGGGAGATGGAGCCGGAGAGGACGGTGCGGCTGCCCAGGGCCTTGGACAGCACCTCTGCTGTCTGGCTCTGGGGCGCGAAGCCGCCGAAGATGGTGTCCTGGCAGTTGTCCGTCAGTATCTCCGCGCCCTCCTTGCCATAGTTCTTCTCCAACTGAGCAATACTCTGGATGATGGGAACCAGGGTCAGCCGTCGGGAACGGCCAGCGGAGAACAGCGGCAGGATGTCAAAGGGCGGCATGGTGCCCAGCTCGTCGCAGAAGAACACCACACGGTTCTTCAGCTTTCCATCGTTTTCATCCGCCAGGAAGAACAGTTCCCGCGCCAGGTTCTGGATGATGAGGCCCGCCATGAAGTTTTTGGTGGCGTCCTCCTCCGGGAGGATCAGGAAGATGGCGCATTTCTGGGAGGCAAATGTCTCCGCGTCGATGGCGCTGTCAAAGCAGAGCACCTGCTCCAGCTCTGTATCCAGGAAGGAATTCAGCCTGGAAAGTACCGTGGACATGACGGAAGCCATAGCTTGATCGGAGGCGGTCAGGGCGGCGCCGGCCAGCATATAGGCCCTGTGGTTCTCCGGCAGCCGGTCCATGAGGATCTGGAAACCGTTCCTCTGATCCTTGCTCCTGGGGTCCACAGCCAGGAGGTCCTGTACCAGCTTGAACACCGACACGATATGCCGCATCTCCGGCTCCCCCTCCGCCGGCGGAAGATATTCCGACAACAATAGGATCACCGCGGCCAGGAGACTCTCCGCGGACTCGTAGAAGTAGGCGTTCTCGCCCCGGGAACTCTCACCTTCCGGGTTGACGATGCTCTTGGCCAGGATCTTGGTGTACTTCTCCGCCCGGGCTTTGTAGGTCAGGCTGTCCGAATGTTCTCGGGCCAGATCCATGTAGCGGTTGATGAGGGTCAGAAGATTGTTGCCATCAGATCGCGTTGGATTCCGCAGGTCGATCACGGAGACTTGATAGCCATAATATTTGCTGGCCACAGCGCCGTAGTTTCTGGCGAGGTCCCCTTTGGTATCCAGGGCCAGATAGCTCATGCCGCTGGCGCAGGCATATTCCAAATTTGGATACAGAAAGAAGGCTGTCTTGCCGACGCCGCTGGCGCCGATCATCAGGCAGTGTATGTCGTCGCAATCCACTAAGGCTGTGACATGGTTCTTCCGGCCCACGCTGCCCAGCACCAGCCCCTGCTGCTTCGGCAGCTGTTTGCCCCTCCGCCAGCGGTGCGGCCGGAAAGGCACATGGCGGTACGTCTTTTGAACCTCCCGCTTTGTCGCCCAGCGGGCTGTGCCGTACTGCCCGTCACCCACAGTTTTACTCTTGATATTGTCCAGGGTGTAGTGCTGGGAAAGAAATGCCAGCCCTCCCACCACGATCAAAGCCACCGCGGCAAAGCCAATCAGTGACCAGACATTCTGGTTCATTTGGATCTCTCACCTCATTTTCATTTCCATCCCCTGCTTTGGGTGTTCCTGCATGGCGCAGAGGTCTTCATTCCAATCCTTTTGTTCTGATATCAGTCGCCGAGTGGGAATGCCGAACTCCGATGCGATCTGTTCCGCCATCCGCTCACTTCCACGTTCCCCTGCTCTGTCGTGGTCCAGACACAGAGAGACCATTTGCGGTGTCTCCATTTGCGTCAGCATCCACCGCACCGGCTCATAGCTGGTGCCGCAGCAGGCCACATAGCTGTGGCGCTGCCAGTCTTCCGGGTACAGGGCGAGATAGGAAAGCAGGTCGATGGGAGCCTCAAACACATACAGGTCCCCATCGTCTCCCAGGTGGTGAAAGCTGTATCGTGCCTCGCTGCCCTCTACATTGAGCTTGATGGCTCTTCCACAGCTATTGGTGCTGCGCTTCTGTGCATGACGTGGAACGCCGTGTTCGTCTGTCCCGACGAACACGGCGTTGTGATATTCCGCATCCTCATAGAGCGTTCCCGCCCGCGCGAAGTGGGTGATGATATCCCGGTCGATGTGCCGCTGCTTCATAAGGTAGGCGTACACCCGGCGCATATTGTGGTGGGGGAGTGGCAGCGCAAAGAGTTTCTGTGGTTCCGCGTTTCTTTCCGACGCAGACCGAAAAGTCTGTCCCTGTTCTCCACCCAGCAGCTTTGCGACTGCCTCCTGAAAAGAGCATCCGTCGTGCGTTCGCACGAAGTCGATGGCGTGACCGCCCTGCTGCGTATCATGGTCGAACCACTCGCTGCCTCGGATGGTCACACTGTGATCTGAGGCCAGACGCTTATCCCGGCCCGAGGGAAGTAGTTTCTCGCCCCGGCGGAGCAGGTAATCCTCCAGATCCACCGCATTGGCCTGGTGCTTTTGCTCGTCGGTGAAGGGGATATAGGGTTCCATGATTCTGTTCACCTCCAAGTAAAAAGCACCCGCCCTCCCAAAAGGAGAGCAGGTGCCCTTTACACAACTATATTTTACGACTGCTTATTCAGCGCGCCACGTACCGCATTTTTTATTCCTGTCAGTGCTACGATGTCATCTTTCAGCCAAAGTCCCGTCTCCGGACAATACCAATACTGATCCTTCCGTTTTTTGAAGATGCGGTACGGTGCGTCCAGGGAGTTATCATAGATATGGCACACATCACAGACAGGAATCAGTTCCTTGACTAGGGCAAGTGCCTTATCATACCTGGAAATGATCTTATCAACTGGAACACCATGACCGCCAGCGGATACCCGGGAGGCCACACGGGCCACATTGATTTGAGCATCCGCCGTCAGAACATAGTAGCAGCGGATAAAAAAACCATCCTGTTTTGCCTGTTTCAGTAAGTTCAGGTTGCGGTCTGTGGATAAGACCGTCTCAAAACAGAAGCTTTGATGTTCTCTGACGCAACCTTCACGGCGATTCTCTGCAATTTTTGCGGCTTCGATATTCTCGCAGCCCAATGCCTGCTGGATCTCATCGGCGTTGATATAAACCATGGTTGTGGGGCGGAGCAAACTTGTGATTGTACTTTTTCCAGAGCCATTGGGACCGGCAAATACGACAACCTCTGGTTTCTTAAGACAGCCGTTCACTGTAGCGTCCCTTTCTGGCTTCACCGACTTCCTCACGGGTGCCGTCACTATGCAGCAAGTATACCTTGCCGGTTTTGGGATCGAACTTAGCAATTGGCTGTTTCAGAATTTTCTTTTTTCTCAGTTCAGCCGCAACCGCTCGTCTGGCATTCTGCACAACGATGCCATCAGATGGGATTTTATCTGCCATACTGCATTCACCTCCGCAAAGAACACTCATTCATCAGTGTTGCTTCATGCTAATTATACGACATTCTACGAGAGTAGTATACTCAATTTTCGTAACATTGTCCAGTGTTAGCGGTACGATTGCGTATCCTCACTTCAGCCTGAACTCCTCATTCTCATGGTCATCCGGCTTATGGCCCATAGCCAACCGCCGCTCCCGGAGCTGCTGCCGGCGCTTGCGGTCGATCTGCAGCCCCCGGTGCATGGCATCTGTCTTGTAGTTGTCCTCGAAGATCCGGCTCATGTGGTACAGCAGCCGTGTCACAGACTGGGCTGCGATAGACCAGTTCTGGTCCGGGTGATCCAGCAGATGCTGGGCGTATGAGTTTCCCTGGGCCGCAGAGCGGGACAGCCACTCCCGGCCCAGGGCCTCGTCTCTGGAGATGCCATCTCCGGATAGATACAGACTTCCCAGTGTGTACTGAGCATACTGGTTTCCGCGCACCGCGGAAGCAGTCAGATATCGGACTGCCAGCTCCCAATTCTTCTCCACCTGTTCGCCCTTCAGGTACAGCACACCCAGACGATACTGGGCGGTGCTGCTGCTCAAGTCAGCAGCCGCAGTCAGCCATCGGAGCGCGTTTTGGACATTCCCTCGTTTCAGATACCACGTTCCAAGCGTATATTGTCCGCGAGGATCGCCATTTCGGGCGGACTGCTCCAGCCAGTACAGCGCCTCTCTGCTTCTTCTCTGCTTCATCAGGAGGTCGCTCAGGTCACACATGGACGCCGGATCGCCGCTCTCCGCAGCGTGTTGGACGTGGCGTAGGTCAGCTTCCCGCCGCGATTCTTCCACAATCCCTGCTTCCTGCTGTACTAGTAGTAGCGCCTCCCGGATCACCATGTTCCGTACCGGCTTGAACTCCTTCTGCTTGGACAGAGGCAGCCGCTCCGGCAGGTTCTCCGAGTAGGTCCGGCAGATGGCCTCCCGCATCTCGTTCCAGAGATCATAAGCTTTTGCCACACGCTCGTCAGCGGCCAGCACATCTACGATCCCGTCCACCATCAGCTTCACCTCTGGCGGCAGGTAGCCGTAGACCTTTTTCCCTCGGACCGTCCGCAGGCGCCGCGCCAAGGCCTCTATCTGATCTTCCAGCCGCGGGTTCTCCAGGGTCCCATCCCGCATCTGCCGGATCAGCTCCTGCATGGCCTCCGCGGCATTCTGCTGCAACTGGTTGCGGTACGCTGTCTTCTGTTCATAGACATGCATTAGCTCCTGTTGGAAGATCCGCCGGGCGAAGGCGGATTTCACCTGCCGGATACCGTCCGGGGTGAGGTAGCCTTCTTTGGGATCGGAGGAGAAGACTACCATATGGATATGGACGCTCTTCTCTTTTTCGTGGAAGGCCGCATACCACCGCAGGTGATCCGGATGGATCTTGTAGCCCTTGGCGATGTCACAGAGGCAGGCGTTCACCAGGGCGCGCCAGTTCTCCGCGTTGTCATACCCCAACCGTTCCGCGTCCTGCCGGCGGATCGCCACCACCGGAGTCCACACGTTGCCGGGATGCTCTGCCACCTCCCGCACCGCCTCAGCCAGATTCTCCACCTTGCCGCCGCTGGTCCAGAGGCCATGCTCTCCCCTCAGTTCCACGCCGGGGCGGTGGGACACGTAGTCCAGGTAGTTCTCCCGCTGGCTCATCGGAACCGCAAAGTCCTCTCGAGCCTGTCGGATGAACTCCGAAGCGGACTCCTGTGTCGGGTGCTCCAGGTAGTCGGCATACTCAAGAAGCTCCCTGGCGTCAGGGAAGGCACGGAGCAACCGCTGGATATAGGCTTTCTGTTTTTTGGTGGCGGGTTGACTTCCTCCATCGGAGAGCACCTCCACGCTGGGGCGAGTGGCAAAGTAGTGGATGCGATTTGCGCGACGTGCGCTGTTCCCTCCTCCTTTGAGGTACGGCGACATGAATCGAAGGTCACTCATACGTCATCGTCGAAGACATCCTCCGGGAACCGGCGCTGCTGATCCAGCGCCCTGTCGAAGCTGATCTGGCCGTTGGTGCGCTTTACCTCATCCACCGCGTAGGCGCGCAGTTCTCTGCGATTGATGGGGTCCGCCCGGAAGTGGGCTGCGATGGTGTGGCCCATCATGTTCAGCTCCACACACCACTTGAAGATCAGGGTGCGCAGTCGATTGTGACTGTCCGCTACGATTCCTTGCAGGGTGTCCACCAACGTGCGGGAGAGAAACACCGACGTGTCCTCTGTTGCCAGGTATCCCATGTAGAACCGGAGGGCCTTCTCCGTGAACTCCCCACGGCTTTTGCAGTTGTCCGCTTTGAGCCATCCGTCCATGCGCTGCACGATATCCGGCTTCAGCCAGACGGTGATCTTTGCTCTGTTCTCTTGTTCCATATTCCCTCCAATTGTCCAATACGGCGGTGAAAAAGGGCGGAACCCCTTGATACACCGGCATTCCGTGAAACCAGCACTGCGGAATTTTGAGAAACTCCGAAAACCGACGGCGGTGGTCCCCTGGTGAAAAAGCCCCGCACTGCGGGGCTTTGTGGCCGGACCGCCGGGGCACTCCACGGCGGTCCTTTATCCTCGTACTTTTTTCGGTCAACTCCAAATTCCCCATTCACCGGCGATATGCTTTTCTGAGAGCTATTGACCCTCTCGGACTGGTCCGCCTCGATGGGCCTCGTCCACCTGTACCTCTGAGTCCCGCTTCTTCTCAGCAAGATCGGCAGCTTTGGTATGCCGGGGTGGTCTTTTCGGCGGCATGGGCTTGTTCTTGTTGTCCAGGTAGTCCCGCACCGCCTCCGGAACCTTTGTCTCATAGAGCTGCCGGAGGGCCTCGTCCATCTGCTTCTGGACGGTGGTCCGCTCCTTTCGGAGCGCGTATTCCAGTGCGTCCATCTTCTCACCGTCAAAGGTCAGCGTGATCTCGATCTTTGCCATTTCACTCACCATCCCTCGCTCTTATTTCATCGTCATGCCTATTCCGGATATGCACTCCCTCGGCTCTGCCTGGATCGTTCGCACGGAATAGTGTCTTGCGATCCCCTCCAGAAAGGCATTCTGATCCAGCAGTCCGCTCTGATCCCATGCCTGGTCATAGATGCCGGCCAGACGGGAGATCATCCCACTGGTCACCGCAATCTCGTTTTTCTCAGACCGATGTGTGGAGATCACGCAGCGGTCATTGGGGAAGTCAAGCTGCACCAGCAGCCCCGATCCGCCAGAGCGATAGAACCAGTCCCGGACCTGATCGTATTCCTTCTTCGGGATTTTCTCCCAACCTCTGCCCAGCTCCTGTTCCAGGGAGCACAGATTGTAGTTCTCCTTATCGATTGCCCTGGAGAGCATCCCAGCCACATCCGATACCTCCCAGCTGTGAGCGCACTCATAGCACCCCACATCGTCCGTTCCCCGAATCATAAACCAACTCTTTTTCATATCACGATCCTCCTCAATCGTACTGAATGTACGGGATCTCCAGCCAGGCAGTCCAGTTCCGGTCTTCCAGCTTTGTCTTGACCACACCGTAGTTGGTGCCCATGGCCTCGATCACCTCTCCGTCTCCGATGTACACACCGATGTGGCCGCTCTTCCAGACGGCCAAGCCCGGCGTCTCCGGGATGGTGCCGATGGTCCCCTTGACGGAGGCGTTGCGGTACATCGCGTCCGCACCGATGTCCGGCATCCCGTTGGCGCCGTATCGGATCGTCATGGAGTCCGTATCCAGCCAGCCGTATCCTTTGATCAGACCGATGCAGTCCGCCGTCCGGCCGCCCAACCACTTGGAGCGGATGACGTCCTCATAGCTGCCCACACCATCCGGATACTGACGGATTTTGGACTCCAGCAGCGACTCCGTCAGAGTCTGCCCGAAGGTTCCCCAGACATATCCCCAGCCGGACTCCCAGGCGTGGGTGACGTATGCCACCAGATCCTCTGCATTCTTGGTAGTCGGCGCCGTGAAGTCCGAAGCATCCAGCTCCGTGATCCTGCTGCCGCCATACTCGATCTCTCCGGTGTAGCCGTCTGCTGCACCATAGGCGATCCTATCATAGACCGCCCGGGCATTTGCAGCCAGGTCCTCTGTAACGGAATACCCTGCAGAGGCAAGATCGGCAAAGGCCGTCTCCTGATCGACCGGCACCGCCACCGTGTAGGTCTCTTCCGCATAGAGCGTCTCGCCGGTGTCTGGATCTGTACCGGCGGCCACGGTGCGGGTCCGTTCCTCGTAGCGGACAAAGCAGTCCGCAAAGTCCCGTGCTGCCGATGCGGTGAGTTTCAGGTGCTCATCTCCGAAGCGCAGGGTGAAGAACACCGCCTTGACCCAGTTTCCATCCAGGCTCGTATCTTCCGTTTTTCCATTGACTTCCGCCACCGCCCTGTCCAGCATCTCCAGGCAGGCCTGCATAACGTGCACCTGAGCGGCATATTCCGCGGACATGGTGGATGGGATCGAACCGCCGTTGAACACCAAGTCCACGGCGGCGTTGTTGTGCTGGGTCGTGCCAGAGAGCAGCGACAGCAGCAGGGCGGCGATGAGAATGATCGGGGCAAGGATCGCTGCCGCGATCCATCCCGCTGTCTTCCGTGCCCGTTCATTTGTGAGTGCGGCCAGCACGATCCTGGCTGCCGCAGCTGGCAAGGCCATCTGTCACCACCTCCGATCCTTTCATTGCTTTGATCTCTCCGCCGCAGGAGCAGGGGAGATCATCTTCTGCGAACACCTCCGGGATCGCCAGCTGCGCCTGATCCGCTTCGATGAAATCCCGCCAGGCATAATTACGGCCCAATCCCCTCACTGTGAGGAGATTGGGTCGTGCCCGATCCTCTATCGCCAACGCTCTTTCCAGCAGATCCGGGTACCGGTGGTAGAGGGTCCGAATCTCCCTTCGTTTCATAGAGGGGCAGAAGAAGCAAGAGGACTTCCCCGGTAAGGGAAGCCCCGCGTTTCGAATTTCCTGGATACAACGATTCCTGTCCCATCCCCACTCCATCAGAGGATACTCCTTCTGATATCTCCGATCCGCCAGATCGTGGGGCAGGGCCCCTAACCGTCTTTTTTCTTCTCCCGCGTCATACCCGATCAGCTTCACCGCTTTTTCTCCTCTGTCCCATACTTCCTGGCATGGCGGGTAGTGGGCGCAGAATTTCTCTTGGGGAGCCACTTTGTGTTTGAGAGAACACTTCTTGTGACCATACGCGATAGACGGAAGGGAAGCGGAACGCAGGCACTCCCGCTCCAGCGTCAGTCTCTGGCCATTCTTTTCCGTATACCATACCTGCGTGATTCCTGGCATCCCATGCGCCTGCAGCCACTGATTCATGATCCGCAAGTAGTGATAGGTGTGTGGCTGCTCCCCGCCTGGGTCCGCAAAGAGGATCAGGTCCACCGGAACATGATGCTGCCACAGCCCAACCAGCATGGCGGTGCTGTCTGTGCCGCCGCCATATCCAACGATATTCATGATCCACCTGCCGTTCCGAACCGTTGGCTTTTTAGGGCGGAACGATCATCCGCATGAGGGCTCATCGACACATTCCCCCCATGGTTGGTCCGTCGCGCTGTACAGTATTTTTCTGTTCCGTCACGTATTCATACAACGCCTCCATCGCTGCTTCATACTCTGCGCTTTTGGGCTTATTGTCTGCCCAAGCTCGGTATTTGTCAAAATCGATTCCCTGGTCCAGCACCAGCTTGGCAGCACCGGGCATCCCGTTGTTGATGCAGACATACAGGGCGGCATAGTTGTCTGGCCCCACCGGCATCCCGTGCGCCAGCAGTTGTTCCGCCATCCACTCCTTGTGCTGTCCCGTGAGGGTACGCAGGATATCCTCTACATGATCGCCTGGCCGGATGCCCTTGTCTATCAGTGTTACTGCGGCCTGAAGGTCCAGTCTTGCCACGGCCTGGCGAAGCAGGGCCGAGGGTGCTGCGGCGATCTGTTCGGGCGTGCTTTTGTCGATCAGCTCTCTGGCTATACTCTTGCGGTTACAGGTGTAGGCGTACACCATGACTTCACCGGCGAGGGATGGCCGAGGTTCCGAGAGATGGCTCTTCGCCTCGTCCACCAGCGTCCGCACACGCTGGCTGTCTCCCGTATCTACTGCCCGTTTACAGGCGGTCAGGTACGCCTCCGGTGAAAACTGCTCAACAGCCGACAGGAGCATCAGGACCATGTTGCCCCCAATCCTTCCGGGACGTCCCGACACTTCGATCAGCAGGTCATTCGCCCGATCCGGTACTCTGGGATAGAGCGAGCTGAACGTCTCAAAGTCTCCGTCCCGGACCGCCAGCACCGCTTTATCATAGTCGCTGAGATGGAGGGGCCGCCGGCCTACCTCGTCCATGTAGGCGATGATACTTCCGGTCATCCGCCGCAGGATCTGTTCCGTCTGCGACATAGTTTGCTCCTGCCGCTCCCGCTGTTCCACCAGCGCATGGATCAAAGTGCGCTGTTCCGCGGGATTTAAGTGGAGGATCACGCCCTCTGGTTCCGACTGTTCGCCCATTCGAAGGTATCTGTCGTAGACTCCACGATCTCCATGGAACGCCTTGGTGATGGCGGAGGAAATCAAAAACATCCGGTCCAGATCCGTGCCGCTTTCACCCAGCGTCTTCCCGGTGATGAAACTCCGGATGACCGGCTGGTCATTCTCGTACCACTTCAAATATACGTCCAAATAAACCCCCTCGCTGCCGCCGTAGTCGGTGGTGCAGAAGATATCCGCGTCTTTGGGGATTTCCCGGCCATTCTCCCACTCACGATCCATGAGAAAATACTCGTCAGGCAGATATCCCATGCTCTCCAGCCGATACTTCAGCTCTTCAAAAACCTCCTGTGCGACACGCTGCCCGGCATACTGCATCCGTCGAGGGTCTTCCGGGGATGCCGTCCATTGTTTCAGTTCAATCGGGTCCATTTTGTTTCTCCTTTCTCCATGTCATTTCGCATCTTGTCATCCAAATAAGCACTGCCCGCAGGGCAGAAAAGTTCTCCCACATGATTATGTACCACCCGCAGTTCCGAACAGCGTGGCCTTATAGGGCGGAGCGATCACCTGCAGGTGGTACCGCTCGTTCCCGCATTTGTAGAGGCAGAATCCCCGCTGAGGCTGGCGGATCAATTCATACTCCTCCGGCTCCAACTGGAGAAGGTCCATGTAGAACCGCTTATCAATGGTGCCGGCGTTGAACAGAAACTGGTGAGTGGGGATAGCGAACAGTGGCCGGGTCAATTCCCTGATGCCGGGCTGGTCGAAGTCCTCCAGATTCTGCGAGGCAAGAATCAGGGAGGAGTTCCTTTTCCTGACCCGTTTCAGCGCGTTGCGGATATAGGTGATGGACACCGGATTGGACAGCCACAGGTACAGCTCATCAATGGACGCCACAGTGTTGCCCGCCGTCAGAAGCCGGTCTGACATATAGGAGAGCACATTGAACAGCAGCGCATTCCGCAGGTTCTCCGCCACGTCATCCAGGCCCTTGACACAGAACACCAGGAAGTGGTCCGATGTGATGTTGGTGTGTCCATTGAAGAAGTGGGAATCCGCGCCTTTGCACATGGAGTGCAGGCCCAGCAGCAGATCCCGCAGCATCTCCGGCGGATACAAGGGAAGAGGTTCCTGTGCATACTTTTGATACGCCAGCTCGATCAGGTCATAGAGGTCTTCCATCACTGGGTAGTCCATGGGACCGAGCTGCGAGAAGTCTGTCTTGTCTGAGATGCCCCATTGCTGGTAGAGTCGCTCGATCATCAGCTCCAACGTGTCAATGTGCGGTGTGTCGAATCCCTTGTAGACCCGGAAGATGTCCCGCAGGAAGGAGATGTGCTGGGCCAGAAGCGTACCGCGGAATGCCGGCGGCGCGTCCGAGTCCTCCGGCTCACTGCCGTCATCCCAGCGCCGGGGCTCCAGCAGGTTGATTCGGTAGTGGCCGCTGAGCAGGTCCAGGAAACAGCCGCCAAGGTGCCCGCAGAGATCCTCCAGCTCATGCTCTGAATCCAGGGCAATGGCATCTTTTCCGTCCTCCCGCACATTGCACAGGAGGAGTTTCAGCAGGTAGGATTTCCCCTGCCCGGTGTTGCCCAGGATCAGGGCGCTGCCATTGGTCTTATCCGGCGCCCTCCGGTCCAGGTCTACGATGATATTGGAGCCGTACTTGTCCCTGCCGATGAAAAAGCCGTGAGGGTCCGTCTTGCCGGAGTAGCTCATCGGGTAGAGATTCGCTGTGCTGGATGCCGGCAGGACCCGTTCCGCAAGGGCGCCCAACATGTTTCGGCCGGCAGGGTTGACAAATAGAAAGCCATCCTGCTGCCGCAGCAGCAGCGGATCCTCAGACAGTTTTGCCCGCAGCAGGATCGCGTGAACAGTATCCCGCAATCCCCGTAGGGCCTCCAGGGAGTCGGCGCAGAGCTCCAGAAATACAGCGGTGTGCAGCAGCGGTTCACGGTCCCGCCTCAATCCGAGAATGAGTGCCTCCGTGTCCTGGAGTTTTGCCTCCGCGGTAACGCTCTGCTTCACGTTGTTGACATTGCTCCGCTCCATGCGGTTTTTATTGCTGGCGGCGTGTAGGATCGCGTCCTCCTCCGCAGGGGACACCTTTCGAGCTGACAGATGCACCGTCACCCCCTCCATTTCCCCCAGCTGCCGCAGCAATGCCAGCTCCTCTGTGGTAGGTGGATATCCCCGCAGCATCATCACGGTGCGATAGCTGTTTCCAAAAATGTAATGGTCTGTATGGAACTGGACGGTGCCCGGCGCGATCAGGTCCAGGAATTCTTTCGGTCTCTGAACCGCAGACGGTTTCCGCGGTGCCCGCTTCTTTTTCTTCTTAGCCAAACCCATGCACCGCCCTCTCTCCATCCACATCCTCTAAGGACTCCGGGTCCGCTCCGCGCAGGTAATAGGACGCCAGCAGCCGCTTCACATCTTGCTCCTCTGTCAAGCGCACTGAGATACCGTGGTCACACAAGGCCTTCTCTTTCTGCCGCAGGCCGCCCTCGTCCAAAGCGGCCTGCTCCTCCAGGTGAAGCACCAGGATGAATTCCCGGGAGGAGGCAGATCTGGCCTGGATCTCATCCAGATATGCGATGTCTTTCTGGAGCAGCTCCCGAACCTTGGGAACGGTCTCCTCATCCAGTCGTGCCTGATAGAACGCCTGGATCTTTTGAAAGGACTCTCGGGCGTCCAAGGCCAGGATCTCCACGTGTTCTTCTGCTCGAAACAGGTTGCCCAGAGCCGTTACTCTCTGCCGGATCCCTTCCGCGGAGAGGACCGAGAGATTATCCGGGCGGATCTGGAAGAACACAAGGCATCCCGCAGAGGTCATCACGCCGTGCGGCAGGACTTTCCGAATGCCCATCAACTGCCGGGTGGACCGATGTTGCTTGAGGCGCTTTTGTTCTCTCTGCATTTGAAGCCACTTCATGGGTCCAGCCTCCATTCGTATCGCTGCTGCTGTAAAAACAGGAAGCAGGCCGCCTTGCGGAGGAAATCCAAGATGCTGGACCCGTCCACCTGAATGGAGAGGAAAGCGTAGAGAACGGTGACCACCAGCGGTGCCATGCTGCCCCCATTTACCAGTGCAAATACCGAGATCAGGGCCGCCACGCCGATGATCGCAATGTCGCGCAAAAGCCATAGCCACAGCATGGGCTTGGCCTTCAAGTTTTCAGGATAGATGAACAAACGCACTCCTCCTTGCTAAAACATAAACGCCGCTGGGCGTCTTTCCCAGCGGCGTTGTCTGTCATTCTCCAGTGTTCCTTACTCTGCCAGTGTCTCTTCCTCACCTTCTGCGCAGGCACTCGCCTGTGAGCCTGCGGGCACTTCCGGCGCCAGCGGCTCCTCGTCTGCAAGTACCCTCTGAATACAGTCCAGGAAGAACGTCTTCTGCTTGATGTGATGCCGGTCTAAATATGCCTTGAACTGTTCGAACAGGTCTGCCGGCACCTGGAATGCCACGGTCCTTGTCTCTGTGCTGCTCATCTGCTTGTCCTCCTCTGTCTGATAAAATGTGGTGATCAGCCATGTCATGTATTCGCCCAGGCTCTTTCCGGACTCCTCTTGATGTTCCCGGACCTGCCGGTGCAGGTCCACGGGGATCTGGGCACACAGGTTCTTTGTGTCTGCCATATCGGCATCCTCCTTCATGTTTGGTAAAGCAAACATACTCCAATAGAAGTCATAAAGCCATATCCAAAGCCACTAAAGAAAGCCTCGAAAACCAAGCAAAAGAACGATGACGATCCGGCGGATGAGGTACTCCACACATGGAATGGCGACGCTGTTTCCCAATGCGCGGTATCGGGCGGAGTCAGACGCGCCGGGGATATCTGTCCATCCGTCCGGGAATCCCTGGAGCCGCTCACATTCCAACGGTGTCAGACGGCGTATCAATGCCCGAACTCCTGCCGCAAGCGCATCCTGCAGCGGTGATCCATCTGCGGGGATCTGGCACACAAGGTCTGTTGCGTCCTTATACTGCCTGGCACTCTCTGTGCTGGATATTTCTCCATTTTGAAACACATCCACACGCTGCCTGCAGTATACTTGGGAAGTCACTGGCTGAGCAACCAGGCTCAGATTATTTCCCCCGGTGCCTGCTCTGGCCGGCAGGGTCGGCGCGACGGAGAGAGGTCCCCGATACCGGGCGTCGATCCCGTGATTCTCAAACAGGGACGGCTGGTTCCCTCCGCACATATTGGTCATCTCAGCGGCAGTTGTAGATCTATCTGTCTCAGTCTCTGCCTCACTTTGCTGGATGGAGAGTATCAACGGTTGATGACCGTGTTCCTCCGCCCGCAGGGTGCCGGAAATATCCTCGGTGCAGTCCATGATCTTCCCCCCTTGATCATTGAGGCAGAGAACGGAAGGCATACAGCTTCCGCCGGCAGAACCTTTCAGGGTGGGCGCGCATTCTTCAGCGTAGCCGATGCTTCCTGCCGTGGCTCCCGCTCCCGCGCTGAATCCTGCTACAAAGGTCTGCTGCTTCATTCCTGGCTCCGCGCATAGCGCGGCGGAAACACCATGCAGGTCCCGCACCTCGTCCCGTTGATTCGCCGTAAATGCCAGCCATTCTGTTGGTTCTTTCGGCTGTGTGTCAAGCCCCTCATTTCTCTGATTGATATGGTGTGATTCCGGCTTTGCGCCCACTCCGTCCGGTAGGATCAGCTTCGCCTGGATCCGTAAGACCCGATCCAATTCCTCCGGCAGCGATTTGCTACGCCCCGTCGAACGCCGCAGGATGCCCTTGCAGGCCTTTTGAGATAAATAGTATCGGGATGGGACTATGGCCTGCAAAATCTGCCACAAGAAAGATTCGACGACGTCGCTGGGGCACTCCGAAGTATTGAGCGTCCCAAACGACCCAGGCCACACAGGATCGAGATCCCAATACGGCCCCAGCATATTCCCAGCGCCCGGCCGCAGGTCCAATAACATGAAGGTATGGTTCCTCAATTTTGAGGAACGATTCGAGGACGATCCGGAAGTCCTCCCCTCGTCTTTTCGCTCCTGTTGCCGGGTCCCGTCCGCTGGAGAGGGCGCCGGGCACGTTTTCCCATACTCCGAATCTGGGCCGAACATCGATACCTGTCCGTCCATTCCTCTTATCCGCCTCCCTCATTTCCAGGATCACGCGGATCTGCTCAGAAAACAGGCCGGAACGGGCGCCAGACAATCCGGCACGCATTCCGGCCACACTGAGTCCTGGCAGGGACTCCCACCGCAGATGATATCCACCGGCGGCAGCTTCGCTCCATCCAGCTTGGTGATGTCTCCCACGTGCCGCATCTGCGGGAACCGCATCCGTGTCACGGCAATGGGGAATGGTTCGATCTCACTGGCCCACACGGGCTGAACGCCGCAGCGTACTGCGGCAAGAGGGAAGCCTCCGATCCCGTCAAAGAGGCTCCCCATAGTGATCACCTTTTTCATATTGCTCCTTTGTCAAATCTGTGTTCATTTTCGTTCATCGGAAATCCTTAGCCACTAAAGAAAGTCTTGAAAGCCAAGCACAAAGCCTAAGAAAAATGACCCAACAGCATGGGTCTGCAGATCTCCCACGTAAAATTGATAGTGGTCCACACGCCTGCATTCATGTATAATGGACCTATCTTAAAGTATGGGGGCCATCAATATGATGAGATGCCGTTGGGCTGACCCGCGTTCCGATCTCTACATTGCCTACCACGACCATGAGTGGGGACGGCCGGAACACGATGACCGAAAGCTCTTTGAGATGCTGATTTTGGAAGGGTTTCAGGCGGGGCTCTCCTGGCTGACGATTTTGAATAAGCGGGAGGCGTTCCGCACTGCCTTTGACCACTTTGAACCTGCCGTGGTCGCCCAGTACGGCCCAGAAAAAGTCGAGGCACTGATGGAGGACGCGGGGATCGTCCGCAACCGGCGCAAAATCCTGGCAGCGATCCAGAATGCCAAGGTCTTTCTCTCCATTCAAGAGGAGTTCGGCTCCTTTGACAGCTATCTCTGGGGCTTTACCGGAGGCCAGGTCATTTTGAATACAGATGATACTCCGCATACGCACACAGAGCTGTCTGACCGCATCTCCAAGGACCTGAAGCGCCGGGGCATGAATTTCGTGGGCACGACCATCATCTACTCGTTTCTCCAGGCAACGGGCGTGGTCAACGACCACGAGCTGGCCTGCTTCTGTCATCCGGGGAATATGTGATCCATGTCCAGGGAGAAACCTCCGTTGCCATCAAAGCAGGCTTCCTTCCGTTCGTTCTCTTTCTATGTCTCCCTCCGGCTTATTTCATGACTGCAGTCGCAATCGACCTGGTGGTGTTGATCGCCGCCTGCGCAGTGTAGACCGCACTCATGATGTTGGCCCGGGTGGTGGTGTCCAGGCCGAAAGTACCGGCAATCCTGGGTACCTCTCCTGCGGAGAGCATAAGCCCCAGCCCTAGCAGGGCGTGGTCCTTGAACACCATGAGTCCTGCCACCAGGATGGTGGACTGGAGGAAGGCCGTCAGGCACAGACCGATGACCTGTTTGATCCACTGGACGAATCCGTCGATGTATCCTCGTGGAATAGAGAACATATAGAGGCTCCCCACGGCGATCTGAATCAGCAGGATACCGCCCCGTTTCAGGTTGGCGAAGAACACTTTGATCACCGCGTAAGCCATCAAGATGACACAAAACACGATCATGATGGGGCTGGTGATGACCCCCAGGCCGAAATAGCTGTTGTCGATCATTTCTGACAGGGAGTCGATCTCACTGAGGTCTGTGATGATCTGCTGCCCCAATTCTCCGATGGTGGTGTCTGCGCCGGTCAGGCCCACAGAGAGAGTCCCTTGGAGGGATACAGACAGGGCATACAGCCGGACAGGCACCGTGGTGAACAGGGACACCGCAAAGAAGCCCTTGATGATGTCCAGAGCCGTTTGCTGCAGGTTGGCCCGGCCGCTGGCATACTCAATGCCGCACTCGAAGGCCCGCACCACCAGGCTTACGGCGAACAGCGCCCAGGCAAGCCGCGAGAAAAACAAGATTACAGCCTGCACCCATTCCAGGTCGAACAATTCCACGCCCATGTTGCCCATCTGGGCAAAGAAGTTACCCAAGAACCCCACCAGTTGGCCGTAGAACCAGTCGATGAGATTGTCCATGACCGTGGACGCTACAAAGTCCCAGATAAACAATGGACCCCATCACCTCGTTTCCCGGTTGAATGCTTTTCTCTGCATTTCCTCATCCTCCGATGATGCCCCAGATGTAGTTGGGGGCCAGCAAGACGAAAATCAGGCAGACAAACAGGATGGCCGGCCCCGTCCACTCAAACTGGCCATGCTTCCGATACTCAAAATATGTCAGCGCCAGTTTCACAAAGAACGCAATGGCCAGTACCATACTCAATGCCGGAAAGACCACACTGTCCACCACCGCCCGGATCTGTTCCGAGGCGTCGCCCCAGGTCTGCTCCACCGCATCCGCCACACTGCCGGCCGCCAGAGCTGGCGTGCTGAACAGCGCCGCCAGTAGGCAGAATACTGTCAGCACAGGCAGGAATCTCTTACGGTTCATCGTTGCTCCTCCTCTCAAAAATGGGAGAGCCGCCCCGATTTGGGGCAGCTCTCTGTTTCTACTGTCGCTTAATATCCGGTTCTGGGCAGGGGTTCAGCAGGCTTATAGACTTTGGTCACCCATCGAGAGGTGGCCATGATCCACTGCCCGTCGTGAACGCCGCCCACATCCGCCTGGTTGACGATCTGGCTGCCGCCGGTGAGCCACTGGCTGGCCGTGCAATACACAACGGGCGCCTCCACCTGACGGAAGTTGGCCGGCACGATCCCGAACACCACCATAAACTCCGTCACCTTCTCCCCGGAGGCAAGACCCAGGGCCGCCGGCGAGGCGTCCAGCACATAGTTCTGCTGGGTGGAGAGGTTGTCCACCAGCACCCGCCAGGCATCTCCAGAGAGGGTGGTCTGATAGACGATCTTGTAGCTGCCCTGGACGTTCCAGGTGCCGGTGACGATCTTCTGCAGGTACGCAAAGGTGGGCAGCGTGTCCCTCCAGTAGAAGGACTCCAATGCAGTGGTGGAGTTGTTGGCGATGTCGGTGAAGTCGTATCGCAGGGTCTGGCCGGGCATGACCTCCACATAGCCGGTCTTCTTGATGGAGACGTTGGTATACAGGGATTTGTTGGTCATGGCGGCTTTCACGATCTGCCCCGCGTACTCGATCTCCACCTCGATGGGGGTCTTGTCCAGGCCGTAAAAATCCGCCGCTTTGGATTCAATGACCTGGTAGCGGGCGAGAGGCAGAGGCTTGGAGACCGCGACGCCGTTCTTGTCCGTCCGGATGGTGTCCACCAGCTTGCCGGTCCGGGCATTGTAGATCTCGAACTCCGTGTTGGGGATGGGCGTTCCGGCAGGCCATCCGTTGATGGAGTTGTAGTCCGCCGAGGTCTTGGTCACCTGGATCTGGCCGGTGATAGGAGTGTTCTCCCAGGTGACCTCCGTGGTCTCGCCGGATCTCACATAGACCGTCTTCTCCTGGGTGTCCGGGATGTAGCCCTCATTTTCCAGTTCACGCAGGTAGTAGCGGCCGCCTCCTTCTAAATCCTCAAACCAGGCGTAGCCCCGGTCGTCAGTGGTCTGCTGGTCGATGGGGTTATGGCCGCTGTCATAGAGAATGAAAGAAACGCCCGGAATGCCCTTGCCGTCCGCTGTGGAGATTTTGTGTACCAGGATGCCGGAGATGGCCTCGTTGGCAATGACCTCCTGTGTGACCTCGCCGTCGCGGACGGTGAAGTAATGCCGGGTGGGGTCCAGGCGGAATCCGGAGGGACTTTCCAGCTCCAAGGCATAATAATCGCCCTCACCAAGCGGGGCGAACACAGTGCCGGTGTCCCCGGTGGTGACGGTGTCCACCAGGGCGTCGTCGCTGGCCCGGCGGATCTCAAAAACAGCGTCAGAGAGGCGCTCCGTCTTGTCCGCGGCGTTGACCTTGACGATCTCCACGCCGCCCTCTCTGGCGTTCCAAAAGGTCAGAGTCTGAACTTCACCTTCTTTGATGAGAATACTCTGGGGGCTGCCGTCCAGGACGAATCCGTCCACGGTCCGGGTCTCTCGGGCGGTGATGGTGGTGCCGGGGGTGAGGCCGGTGATGACCGCCCGACCGTCCGCCCCGGTGGTGTAGACGCCGTTGTTGGGGCCAACGACGGCGCCAGAGCTGTCCGTGACCAGGAACTCCACCCCGGCCAGCGGCTCGTTGTCGGTCCCCGCGATGAATTTCTGGAGAACCAGCGTGGTCTCCGGCTGGTTGTAGAAATAGAGTGTCTGGGTATCATTGGGATGTACCACCACCGTCTGGGTCCGGGTGGCCTCGTCGATGGTATAGCCTGGGATCGAGGCCGTTTCAGTTGCTACGATAGTGCCAACCACACCGGAAATGGTGATCTTACCCTCCCGGTCCGTATAGTAGAGGCCGTTGGAGGAGAGCTGGCCGTTTTCGTCCGGCACGAAGCTGCCGTCGGCGTAAGTGATCTTGAACTCCACGCCCTCCAGCGGCTCATGGGCGCCGGAGCTGCTCCGCTTGACGATGACCAGATTGCCCGCCGGGGCGTTGCGGAACTCCAGCCCCACCGTCTCGCCGCTGCGGATCAGGGCGTACTGGGGGCTGTCATCCAGCAGGTAGCCGGGTTTTGCCCGCACCTCACGCGCCACCACCGTGGTGCCGGGGGTGAGCCCCTCCACCAGGATCTCGCCCGCGCTGTTGGTCACATAGCGGCCGTTGTTGGTGCCAATGAAGTTGCCGCTGCTGTCTGTCAGCAGGAACTCTACATCGGAGAGCGGTGTGTGCTTCTCATCATCCGAGACCTTCGTGATGAGCAGGGACCCCAGCGGGGCATTGCCGAACCGTAGGGTGACCACGTCCTGCTCCTTGCCGGAGATGTAGACGGTCTGGGGTTCCGAGTCAATGAGGTGGCCGTCCGGGCTTTCCAGTTCCTGGCAGATATAGGTGCCCTCTTTTAGCCCCGTGACTGTGAAGGACCCATTTTTCGAGGTCACATATTCGCCAATGACCGTCCCCTCTGTGCCGGAGGTCTCGCCGCTGAGGTAACGCAGCTCAAAGCGCGCGCCCTCCAGCGGCAGCTTCGTGACGGAGTCGTATTTGTAGACAACAAGAGCACTGAGAGGCGTGTTGTCCACGACCAGCTCCTTGCTGGCGCCAGCTTCCAGATAGAACTCATAGACGCCGTCGTCCTGGACGGCGAATCCGGTGGGCGGCACCTCCTCAACCGCCTTGTACCAGCCCCTGTTGACATCGGTGAGAACGATGCGGCCCGAGGCGTCCGTGTAGTACGTTCCCAGGTCATTGATCTCGCCAGTTTCCGTGTTATCGCTGGCATAATAGATATGGAACTTGGCGTTTTCGAGGGGATCTTTTGTGATCGAATTCCGCTTGATGACCGTGAGCGACGGCTTGACCGCGTTAAAAAAGCGCACCGTCCGGGTGACGCCCGGCTCCAGGGAGATGGTCTGGGGGATCTCGCTGATAATGACATTGGACGGTACGTTGACCTCCGAAATTTCGTAGCTGCCGGGGTCCACCTCCAGGAAGGCCCTACCATCGGCGTCAGTTTCCACGGTGTCCAGGAAATCCCCGTCGATCTGCCGGACCTGGTAGGTGACCCCCTCGATGGGAGATCTGTCAGCAATATTCCGCTTGACGATCTCCAATCCGGGCCGGGTGTAATCCTCAAACCGTGCCTCGGAAATTTTACCGGGCCGCAGGGCGATGGTCTGCTCACTAGCGGTCCGAACGAATGGCTCCGGAACGGACTCCTCACGGACGATATAAACGCCGGCGGGGAGGTCCTCTACCAGGGCGCTCCCATCCGGCCCGGTGGAGACGGAGGTGCTGAAGGCACAAGTGACGCCCTTGATGGAGTAAACGGCATTTTCCACAGGAGAGCCATCGGCAGCCGAGGTCTTGATGACCTTGATGCCGGGCAGCTCCTCATCCTCGGCGGTAACGGTGTACTGCTTATCGCCGTCAGTAACGCTGACATAGACGCTGTGGGGTGTGGGGTCCAGGGCGTAGCCTGACGGGGCTTCCTGCTCCACAAAGGACCAAAGTCCTTCGGTGACGTCGTGGACCTCAATGTAACCTCCTCCGGAGGTCACGTCGCTGCCGACGATCTGACCGTCCAGGTAGATGTTATAGACGGCCCCATCCAGGCCCCGGTCCGTGCCGGCAATGACCTTCTGGAAGGTAATATCGCCATCACCGGCGGGAGGTGGATCATCGTCGTCCTGGGGTTTATCATCCGTAATGATCTTACGGTCGCTGTGGTAGGCGAAGAAGGACTGCCGGCCGGAGACGCTGGAGGTGGCCAGCACCGCCCACTTGGAACTCTCGTCCTCTACAATGGATGCCTGGATACCCTGGGCCGCATATTCCTCAATCTGCCGCTGGAATTCCGCATCCTCACTGGCCTTCTGGCCCAAAAGCCAGTTGTAATACTCTACATATTGGTCATACGTATCGGCGTTTGCGAAGCCGCCGGCGTCGATGTCGCCGGAGGGATCGCCGCCTGCGCTCTTATCGCTTTGGTGATCCCAAATGTACGTCTGCAAGGCCATGAACAGGGAGCCGGGGATCTCGCCGGTGTAGTCGGCGATGTAGCTCATCATCCACTTGACGTTCTCCCGGGTGATGGCGTCCATCTCGCCCAGGCCGGTCTCGGCCACCGCATCATTCCAGAGATCATCCGCGTCAGCTCCGGTGGCGGAGCGGTAGGTGTAGGACTGCAAAAAGCTCTCCGTGCCGTAGCGGTAGGAGTAGCCCAGGTCCATGCAGTAGAGCTGCCGTCCCGCCGCCGTGGGTGGGCGGTAGGAATAGGACTGTCCCTGTGAATTGAGCCGGGTGGTCCAGAGGTTGGGGTCCGACACCGGCGTGATCCCCACGCCGGTGGACTCCGCTGCCATTACCGCTGTGGGCAGCAGCGACAAGATGGTCAGCAGTGTCAGAAGCAGGGATACGATCCTCTTTTTCATAAAACCCTTTCTGACCGTGAAAGGTGGGGCAGCCCACTCGAAAGGCCGCTGCGGTTGCCTCCTTTCACGGCCTCATATTTAGATTTCGAGTGTAGATGGGCACAAAAAAAGCAGGCCGTCCATGTAGGACGGCCTGCCCTTGCCTATGCAAGCAGCATAGGCTGGTTGTTGTTTTCTGAGCTGCAATGTGCTAGAATGATGTCGATTTTTGCGATGAGAGAGGAAAGAAAGGAACTGCTATGTTTTCGCTCAACCCCATGAAGGATCTGTATGAGAGCCAGCTGCCTCCTATGGCCCTGACGGACTATGAGGCGTTCTCCAAATTTTTAAATCAGGCTCTGCATCGCTGCCGTGAGACCGGGCGGGATTTCAACGTCTATTTGGACTGGGCGATCCGTGCTCTGGCCTCCAGCCTAGCTGCGGACAGCGCCTCCAGGATTTTCCTCCCCAAGACTCGGACCGCGCCGTTTGTCCTGGAGGATCTAATCCCCCTCTCGGAGATCCCCTCCAAGGGAACCGTGCGGGTAGATTTGAAGAAGAGCTATGTGGTTGCTCCGGTCTGGAACAACACGGACCTCATAGAGGCCGTGGAGGCTTTCTCCGATAGTGGTTTTGAGAATGCCCAGATCGATCAGGTCTTTGGAGGTGCATACATCTCTGATTTGAAGCTGGCCATCATCGATTCCCCGTCTGATGTGGATGTCCCGTACATCCTCTCCCTGTGGGACCGGGGCAGTATCCAGATGAATGCCTATTCGCTTAAGGACCTCACCAAGGTTCTCTCCACAGATGGCTCAAAGTGGTATCTGCAGAAAGAGGACGGCGACACAGAATTGCCGGTTCTGGAGCCTCGTATGGCAATCCTCTACAACTGCGCCGCCAGAAGATATTGCAAAGATTGATCAAACAAAAAGCAGGCAGCCGCCTGCTTTTTGCTTTATCCCACAGGTTCATCCACCCAGGTAACATGGTAACCCTGATATGTGAACATCTGGACGCAGTACCAGCAATCTTCCCCGGCGGCATTCACACCTCGGGCAAGACCCACACCGATCTCCGACAGCCCGTCATTGAGGATATTCTTCAGGTGTCCGCTGGATGCCTCCCAGTCCGTCACGACCACTTCCGCCAACCCTTTTCCCAAAGTTTCCAGACGCCGGTCTGCAACTCTGTGGATATTTTCCGCAGTATAGGGACAGTCGCTGACTGTGGAGCGATCCGATCCGTCTGGCCGGGTGTGGGAGTAAATACCGCTGGCAGCCATCTCTTCGGCTCTTACCTGTGCCGCCTGTGTCAGCATGGCGTCGGTGTCCAAGTCCGAAAGGCCGGCCTCCTGACGGAGCAGGTTGGTTCTATCAACGATTTCCTGCCGCATGGATGAGATATCCGAGGCAGGTGTCGATGGCTCATCCTGTGTCAGCGCCACGCCGGTGTAGGGGGCATCCGTGTCCACCTGGACACCGTTCTGCCAGTAGACGTTGAATCCCACCTGCCTGCCGGCGTCCCGCAGCTTCACATAGTTGGAACCATTGATGTTGTATGCCTCCATCTCCACCTGCTGTCCATCCACATAGATGGGCTGCCAGGTGGGCACCGCAATGATACCCGCTGCCGCAGCGCCGCCGCAGAGCGTCGCTCCCAATGCCATGCCGGTGAGCAGCAGTCCCACATTCTTTCCTCTGTTGTTCATAAGCTCAGCCCCCTCTTTAGTTTTGGCCAGTAGCGTACCGGCTTTTCCAGCTTCGGATCGTGGGCCGCGGATACCCGCCACAGACTGCGGGTCTGATGGGCCAGATAGACCATCTGTGTCAGCAGATCCTCCGCCTGCATATATTGGGCGTCCTGTGCGCCGGTCTTGCAGACGATCACCGGCCGGCCGCCCAGCAGGCGCTGGGCCTGTCCGTGATCCAGCAGGATCCGGCCCTCCGGTACCTGTAGATCCACATCCTCATCTGGATGGGTCAGGAGGAACTCTTCCACGGTCATGGGCAGTCCCTCCTGTCCATGGCACCATGATATGCCAAGGGCGTGTGGAAAGCTATTGACCAAATTGCAAAAAGAACGGGGACAACATCCAGCAGTTTACCCATCACACCTCCACCGCCTGGACGCACCAGCGGTAGGCGCTCTGGTTCCGGACGCAGGTGTACAGAGTCAGTCTGTCCTCCGTGGAGGGAGCCAGCCCGCTCCGGTCCGTTTCGCTGATCTTCTCCACAGAGACCACCTTGTAGGTCCGGGTCCCCAGTTTCGTGGTCAGGGTGATCCGGTCCCCGATGTCCAGCGTGTGGATCTCTCCAAAGTAGTCATTGGCGCCCCGGTTGTGGGCCGCCAGGGCTACATTCCCACTCCAAATGCTGGTTTCTTCGAAATGTCCCACGCCTTGAGCCAGGGTCTTGCTGTCTGTTCCCTGATATACACGGACCGACAGATCGATCGCGGGGATCTTGAGGGTCGCCAGATGACCGCCGCTGTAGTAGAGATCACGGGTCACTTCCGTGAAGCCGGTGGAAGTGACAGAGCTGGAACCGGGGGAGAGGGGTGTTCCCGGTGTCACCACCACAGCGGAGCCTCCGTTGACAGCAGCCCCAGTGACCGACTGTCCGCCGGGCGCTAGATTTGGGGTGAGGTATGTGCCGGTGTTCAGCGCGTAGGCGCTGGGACTGCCGAAGGCCGGCGGGATCAAGGCGGCGTTCTTGCTGCGGTCCTCATTTTTTGCCGCTCCGCCGTCTGCCGTGACGACCGGCTCGACGGAAGTGGGGTCTCCGTACTCCGGATCGCCCGGCGCGGCGATGGTATAGTCCAGGGCGCCGGCGGGCAGCGCCAGGCAGACTGCCAGGCACAGGGCCGCCAGACTTGTCATTGCTCTTTTCATATACGCTCCTCCTTAACTTTTGCTCATGGCTTCTCTTCTTCATCCCTGTACCTGCTCTTCACTGCCGCCGTCATCAGACTCCCTGCGCCGGCGAATGACCAGAGCCGCTCCGGCCGCGGCACCCACCAGAGCCACCACCGCAATAGGCGCCAGGATCACTGCCCAGTTGAATGCAGCTGCGGGAGCCACCTCCACCGGCTGGAGGGGCGTCCCCTCGAAGATGGCCACAAAGCGGACGCGGTCCAGATTGATCTTGCCAACGGTGCCGGTGTAATCGGCCGTTACTGTGTAGCCCTTGACATAGCTGCTGGTGGCGCTGCCGGTGTATGTGGCCACGGCGGTAAAGCGGTCTCCCAGAGCGTAACCGTCCATAGTGGCGGTGTTGTCCGTCTGCCAATCGATGGCCTGGAGGGTCAGGGTCCGGCCATTGTCCTGAATGGACTTTGGAATATTGGCGGTATCCTGGTTGGCCAGGTTGGGATAGGAGCGGGTGGCGGACACCTCCCGGGTGCTGCTGCCATAGCCGGATACCTCTACCTGGACTGTGTCCAGCTGGAGTGTCAGCGTTCCCATGTAGCCGTCATCCGTGACGAACTCCTTTTCCTGGGGCAGCAGTGCCAGGATGGAGGCCATGTCCTTGTTGGCACTCTGGAGACTCACGGTCTCCGTATGCTGCCGCTCCTCATATTCCGGCAGTTCCTGCCGGAGGAGGTCTGTCAGGGTGTAGTGGAAGCCATCCTGCTCAAAGTCAGACCGGGGGATGCCTGTGGGATCGTCCTCCGGTCCCAGATCATAGAGCTTCCGCAGTTCCGTGCCATCCTCGCTCCGGGTGATGGCGGTGGGGTAGCAGACCTCCACCGCGTCCGTTCCCGCTGCCAGGGCCGTGGGGGCCAGCGCCATGGTCAGGCACAGCACAGCGGCACACAAAGTCAATGCTCGTTTCATCATTCTCTCCCTTTCTCTTATTTCATTTCATCCATTCCGCCCATCTTGGGGCCGGATCGCGCTTTTTGTTCCGCCTGGCGCAGTTCCATGTGGTAGGCATCCAAAATGGCCTGATCAAAGGCCTTCTTGAATTCCGCCGTGCAGGGGAAGCAGAGATCCATGTACTCTCCATTTACCTTCCTGCAGGGCATGGAGACGAAGGGGCCGTTTTTCCCCTCTCGGATCTGAATGCCACGGACGGCAAAGCAGCCGTTGAGATTCACAGAGGCAATAGCCAACGCGGGGCCTTCTTTCTTGGACAGATAGACCTTGGCGTTCAGCTGTATGGGCATCTGATCATGATCGTGTTCTGACACGTGTTTCCTCTCTTTCCCGCCGCTCCAATGTGCGGCGCATCAATAAGTCGTATTCCCAGGGCGCTATCTCCAGAGAGAGGTAGGCGCCCTGTTCCGTGATTCCGTCTGCTTGATACCGAGGCACCAGAGGATATCCACATCGCTTCCACTGGAGCAAAAAGGCCGGCTGTTTCCAGCCGGCTCCAACGATATACACCCAGCGAATGGCTGCCTTCCGTTCGCTCTCGCCGCTCAGCCACAGATACTTGTCCCGCAGGTCCCGCCGCAGTCCGCCTGGAGGTGGGATAGGTGTCACCATGTTCCCGGAGATCCGGTAGCGGAGGTTCAGAGTGGTGATACATTCTTCTGCCGCGGCTGTCGCCTCTGGCACCTCCGCCCATAGCGGCAGCAGGTCCGGGATGGCAGCCTGGATATCCTCCCACGCTGTCTCGGCGGGGTATATCAGGACACGCCGCGCCAGCTCCAGCACATGGATGCCGTCTGTCATCCCCAGGCTCTTCGCTTGGTGGGAGGGGAGCGTGCGGTACCTGACCAGCGCCTCCCGCAGCGACGGAAACTGTTCCATAGTCCAGCCTTTCCGAAAGGACCGCTTGGGCGGCAGGCGCAGGTCATCGATGATGTAATATTGCATTGCGTTCTCCTGTCACTTCATGGTCATTCCGCCCTGGTTGGGCGTTTCGATTTTCTGACCCTCCTGAATCTCTTTTTGAAGGGCATTCATGGCACAGGTCATCTGCTCTGTGCGATCCGCCTCCTGCTCCCGGCTCCAGAACTCCCGCAGCTGATCCACTGGATCAACCAGCGAGAGCAGGAATGTCAGCTGCTCATCTGAGTACAGGTCCATATCCCGGAGCAGGGAGTCCCGGCAGGTGCGGACCGCGGCAAGCTCCTCTGACCGGTCCAGGATCTCTTGAGGTGAGAGTTCCAGAAGTATTTTTTCGTATGCGTTCCATCGGCCGGAGATCCGGTCAGAAAGAAATCGCTCCTTTGTCGGACGGTCCAGCCGGATTTTCTTTTCTCCATCGAGTTCCAGCAGGCGGCTCTTCGCCCAGTCCGGCAGATACATTGCCTTCAATGGCCCAATAAAATCCCCGCGATTCCAGCGGGTCGTCTCGCCGTCTGCCAGGCAGGTTGCCCGGATCGTCTCCGCCATAGCGTGGGGGAGACACCCAAAGCCACTGTTGGCAAACCAGAGCTGATCTTGGGGCGACCAGTGGGATTCCTTCAGCGCGGACGGGGACAGTGCCAGCACCTTCCCCTTGTAATCCAACTCTGGTAAAGAGTCTGGTTCACAGTGCTCCGGGCCAAATAGATCGAAGGTCCGATATGCTTGGCGATACTGATTCACTACACCGTCCAGCACCGTGGTGTGGCTTCTCACCACAAAACTGAGATTGTGCTGTTCGTCCGGTGGAACGGAAACTGCTTGCGCCCATGCTTTGTTGCAAAGGCTATACCGTCCATGCCACTCTAGCTGTTGGATGGTATTGGCCAGCACCCAGGCTGTCCGCTTATAGCCGAACTTTTGAAGTGCCTCTTTCAGACAATCATCCTCTAGACATGTTCCATCGAAGTGCTGACGGACGGCTTTCTCGATGGCCTCTTTGCAGTCAATGTTGGTAAGATAACTGGCCCGCCATAGAGATAGTTCACCCCTGCATCGGGCCTCTTCCGCGGAGTAGGGATACAAGAACGTCTCATCCATTCTTCTCGCCCTCCTGCCGCAGAAGCATGCGCAGGCCATCCAGGTCTACGCCGCAGTCTTCCAACATACCCAGGATCTCTTCTTCCTGCCCTTCCAGAGGATCGGGCATATCCACATCCGGCTCCGCGGCAGTGACGATGACTCGACCATCCTCTACTGTGGTATCCAGTCCCTCATCCGGATCGATCCCCGCCTGTTCCAGGAGGCAGGGCGGGATCATAAGGTCGCAGTCCTCCTCGCATCCGCTGCAGTTCCCCCTTTTTGCGGCTCTCCGGCTTTCCTGTGCCAACTGGACAAGAAGGGAAACTGCCAGCTCCGAGAACTGGTCGATCGCCTCCATACTTTCCGCAACAGATAGATCCTCCCGTTTCACCAGAATGTAGCCGCTTCCCACCAGAAGGTCCAACGTCTTCTCATCTTCGGTCTTAGAGAGCTGGAGCGCGGCACGAGGAAGGACTAAGGTCTTCTTACTGAGGTCATGGTTGATTTTGAAATGCATTTTACTTCCTCCTGTTTCGTTAAAAATTGACGATTTTGAGCGGTCTGCGGGGAATATGGACCAGTTCCATTTCCAGCTTCATGGCTGGAGCGTCAAAAAGCGTCAGCTGACTGGTCATAAACGGACGGGGATCGTAGTTGGTGATAAGCAGCTCCTTGTATTCCGCCCCCTGCTTCTTCGCCAAGGGGTTATCCCGCCGGAATGCGATGATATAGAAGTCCTTGTACATATTTCGGATGTAAGCACAGTCGTTGTAGGACAGGACCACATAGCCCTTGCATCTGAGCAGGGTGCGCCAGAGTCGGACATGAGCGCGCTTGGAGAATAGCGGCTGGTAGCATTTCTCCGCATCATAATAGGGCGGGTCACAGTAGAACAGTGCCTCCGGCTGGTCCCGTTCCAGGATCAGCCGGACCGCGTCCTTGCTCTCGATCACCACATCCTCCAGGCGCCGGCTTGCCGCCAGGATGAGGGGGATGGCCGTATAGATCCTCGGCACCTTCACGCCAAAGGATGTGACCGTGCCGCTGAAGCTGCCCCGGATGTTCTGATAGAAGATGGCGGCCCGATGGACATCAAACAGTTCCAGGCGCTGCTTCAGGATGGGACGTAGCTCCTCCGCCTGTTCTTTTGTAAAACAGGTCTGGTCATCCAGCAGCGCCAGTTCTTCCCGGACATTTCGCTCATAGACCTCCCAATGGAGCTCTTTGTGGGCCAGGAAGTCCTTGTAGAGTTGGAAAATAGCCCGGGAGTGGATGGGGAGAAACCCCAGTTCCTGAAGCAGTTGTCCGGTCTGTTCCTTCACGCAGAGGAAGAGATTGGACAGGTTTTCGTCCAGATCGTTGTAGATATCCAGCCGGCCTGGGTCCGCGGGCAATCCCAGCAGCACGGAGCCGCTGCCGCCGAATGGTTCGGCGTATAGCGAAAATTTGGGAGGAAACACCTGCCGGATATCTGGCGCCATCCGCTCCTTGTTCCCCATCCACGGGAAATACGAGCGGGCTGTCTCACGCATGCCGCGTTCCTCCACCGGCACCAAATCCATCCAGGGTCCTCTCCAGGCCGCTGATATCCGCATCCAGTCCGGCACGCATCTTTTTGAGGTTTTGGATCGTGGTGTAAATGTCCCCTGCGGTCTGGGCGAGAAAATAGCCCCGTCCTACGCTGGCAATGGGGATGCCTTCCCGACGCAGCCGGTTCACCTGCCTGCCAAGCTCCTTCTCTGAGACACGCAGGATCCGCGCCAACTCCCGACTGCTGCTGGCGCGTTCCTTTCCCCGGCAATGGTGAAACAGATACTCTTTCAACACCTCTTTTTGCATGTTTGCCTCCTCTCCGGGTCCCGCTTTCCCGAAAATGGGCACAAAAAAAGAAGGGGCCGCTGTCCCTTTCAGGAAAACGGCCCCTATTTGTATTTGATTTTACATGGTCATATCCCAGCCTTGATGAGGTGGTTCAGGCGTCCGCAGGTGTTGAAACTCCCGGTCATTCCGCCGGATGTAGGCGGTCTCTGCTGTATTGAGCCGGTATCCCATCTGCTCCAGCAGGGATTCCCCAAATTCAGCTGTGTCAATGCAGCCTCGCAGGATGGGGTCCTTGGACCATCCTTTCCTTTCCAACTCCTGCTTTCCAAACGTCTCTATGTTTTCTGCTCGTACAAAGTCATAGCAGTGCAGATTTTGGGCGATGTCCAGTGCCGCATCGAGTCGGTGGCAGTTCTCGTACTCCAGAGCAGCCAGGAATCGCCCCGTGAAGTCCGGCATTCCCTGACCTTGCTCTTCCAGCAAAAAACCCAGATTATTCCCATCCCGGATCAGGTCCTCCAGATCCGGATACTCTTCAAGGCGTATGGTGATCCCCGGAAGAGAGCAGCGCGCCTCCAGCAACTCACATTCTTGGATGGTCCCTACCTTCAGCTCTCGTAAGGCTAAGGCGATCTCACCCAGCCGGCCATCTACCTCTGCAGCGGCGTGGTCCGGCAGGCAGACCCAGACTCCTTTGGGTACAGCAGGTGTCGCCAGCCGGAGCCGCAGGCTCCAGTCCGTCTCCTGCACCTTATCCAGGTTCGTGCCATCGTAGGTCTGCTTCGGTTCCCGACCGGGGAGCACCACAAAGCAGTCTCCGATGAAGACACCTGGGTGCTGGTCCTCATAGCGGCATCCAATTTGATACAGATCGGCGTAGGGAATCGCTGCCTCCGGTAGCTCAGCCTCATAGCGCAAGTAATACTCTCCCAGCGCCTCGTAGCTGCCCGCTGGACAGAGCACCTCGTAGTCCGAAAGGGAGAGCAGGCAGTTGATGGACTCCACGGTCTCTTGCCGGTCCAGCTTCAGCACCGCCGCCAGCAGCTCGTCTCCCGCTTTGCCCGAGACCTCTTTCAGCCGTCCCGTAGTCAACATGACCGTGGACAGTTGATATGCCTCTCGGACAGAAAGTGTTTTCAACCGGTCTAAAAGCCATTGCTTCTCAATGTCATTTGCGGGCTGTCTGAACAGATTTCCTTCAATTTTGCCCATGCCAATCACCTCATCTTCATACCGCCACGCTGAAGCTGTGCCTTCTGCGCCTGATCCTGCCGGAAGCAGGGAAGAGGACTACCGTCCTTCCGGCGGATCAGGCCATAGTCCGTGATGGCCGCGTCGCCCTTCTCCAACCATTTTTGGCCGATCCGGGCCGCCTGCGGCGTCCGGAACAGCTCTTCCGGCAGATCCGGGTACTTTTCCCGCAAAACCACCTCCGTGTAATCCCAGGGTTCCGCGATCTCCGGCCGGAGTTCGTACTGGTCAAGGCCGTGCATCAGCCCGATGGCCTCCTGCAGACTGGGATGTCTGGCCACGGACAGCAGAGCCTTGTATTTGATCCGGTCTGCTTCATCCCAGACACGTTTGTTCTGAGCCAGGTTCTTTGCGAATTCGTTTGCCATGTCGATGCCGCCCTCCCAATCGATGGCATCGTCAACCGCATCCCGCAGAGAGGGTACTTCACAATCAATGCAGCGGAAGGAGCACTCGTCCACCGAGGCCGCGTCCACCTCACCCACCACTCGCCAGATGTCGGCATTCTCGGCGGGGAGGTTCAGGATTGCAGTCTGATCATTATCGTAACTGGGGTCGTTGAAAAAGCCCTTGCTCACCTCCAGTTCGACTGGGGCGCCAAGGCGGTCGAAGTACGCCATTATACCCCCACGCCGATAGACTTCCTTGAAGTCGTTGCCGGGCTCTACATAACCCCGGCTGGTGAATACGCCGTCAAAATCCTCCTGATGCTTTTGACCGAACACCTTCAACAACGCATTCTGAAACGCGCTGCCTGATTCCGTGGTGTCCAGCAGGGCTATTGCCTCCTTCGGCAGAACCTCGCTCTCATACAAAAGCGCCCCAAGCTCCTGTACGGTGAAGACGTGGGGCGCCAATGTGCAGATGTCCGTGTTATAGGTCAGGTTGATCAGGCGGGGCAGGGGGATGGGACCGGTGTGTTGTCGGCTCTCAATTTGGAGCAGACCGTCCAGGCCCATACGGTCATCCTCGCTCAGCATGGTCAGCCGCTGGGCCAGGAGATTCAATTCATACAGGTTGACGTTATCACCGATCATCCCACGCTGGATGCCGGGATATTCAATTCTGGTCAGCTCATTATGACAGTCTCTGGCATCATTGATCCGGGCTTTCTCTAGGGCGTCGTGAAACTCTGCCCAGGTGGCTGGCAGCTCCAGGACCGTGGCTGTCTCATACCCCTTGGGAGTCTTGTTGCTGATTTCCACCTCAAATATCCTTTCAGCCAAGAGTTATCCCTCCCATCTGTTCTTTCCGCTGAATTTCGTAGTTCTTGGGATCGGCGCCTGGGACATCCCAGCCCGCCATGGAACCGATTTCCATGGCCATTCGCTGGGCGGGTGTGACCCCCAGCTTCTCGTTGAGTCTGTCTGCCTCTTCTACATTCCGCTCTTTATCGCCTGTTTCCCATTCGGAGGGATAGTAGCCGGACTCACCACGCCTGATGCAGATGAGCTGTCCGGTGGTCATCAGGGTGGAAAAGCACATTTCAGGAAGGCCATCTGCCATTTTAGGCGCAAACCGTTCCTGTTCAGTTTGGATGCACCAGTTGTCCCATTGCCACAGGTGGACATACAGTTCTCCGCCATCGACCTCGATTTCTCGCTGCTCAAAGCCTTCGCCCCAGCCGTCCGATGCCTGACCAGCAATGTATTCTTTGAGCGTGTTCAGCTCCGTAGGGGAAAGGGTCCCGACCACACGGCATTCCGCCACACCCCAGAGCCGTCCATCCCGGACTTCCGCAGTAAACTCTGCAGAGCGCACCTTGTCATATACACTGTCTTGCTCTCCATACCAGTGCATGAGGCCGCGCTCTTTCTCCTCCGGTATCCGATTCTTGACCATGGCTCCCAAGATCTGATCCTCATAGTCCATCAACGTCCGGCCATCCCATACTTCACCAGTCTCGTCAACATCGCCCCACTCGTCCCGCGGGTAGAAGTCAGCAGTTAAAGGCATATAGAGCCTCAACAGGGTTGGTTCCGGGGGCAGAACTTTGAAGCGATCTTCCCCAATGACTACACCCAGTTCTCGACCGTTGTTCCATTTCACATGAAAGGTACCAAGGTCATCAACGAATTCCAGAACCCCCGTGGTGCCGGGCGGGATCGGAGCAGGATCGCTGCCCATCTCAGTGAGCTGAATGCGGCTGCCCGCAGGGTATTGCTCCCGCAGAAAGTCCAGCCACTCTTTGGCAATTTTCATATCTCACATCCCCCTCATGCGCATCCCGCAGTCCATCTTCTGGACCTGTGGCGCTTCGTAGATCGTATTTCGGCCATAGGTGATGCGGACAATATCCTCGGCACGATATTTCTGGCAGATCCCAAACACCTCTTCGAAGCGCCGGTGATCCGAAGATGGAGCGCCGTAAAGATCATAGGTATCATGGTAGCCCTTCAAAGATCTCGCCGATGTCTTGAAGGTCAGCTCCTTTCCATCTTTTTGGACCGTCACCGACACGGTCTTTCCACCGCAGGCCTCCACTGCTTCTGTGATCGTCCGCATCCGATAGATGGGATGCTGCTCATTTCTCAGGAAATCCTGGTATTTTTTATCCATGCTGTCGTTTTCCAGAAACTGCAGCAGGAAATTCTCCTGGTTTTCCTGCATATACCGTTCCGCTGCCTCCCGTATAAACGTTTCAGGGTCCCGAATGTAAGCTAACAGGTTTCCTTCGCTCATACGCCGGACTGAATAGCAGGACCGGAACTGGATCGGCGCGGGCGCCCTTTGCATGAACCGTTCTATCGCGTCGCCCTCAGCAGTATGTCGTCGATAGGACCGGAGGGCCGATACCGCATCAGGGCTGGTGAGTTTTTTCACCTGAAGCCTGGTCCTGTCATTCTCGATAAGACCCTCGACCATTTGGTTGACCTGCGTGGCGATATATTCCGGAAGTTGATCGCAGTCCATCTGTTCCACAGCCGTCAGGCCGTCTACCAGATCCGACAGCGTGCTTTTCGCCATATAGACGCTTTTCCATTGGCGTTCATACAGTCCGCAGAAATACAGGCGATCCCTCCAGCCGATGCTGTCGCCGTAATAGGAGTCATTGCCGAAAAGATAGTCGATCTCTGCGTCCTTGGGGATTTTCACAATAAAAGATGATCCCTCGCCATGTTTGGCCACCAGGAAAGGATCCTCTCGCTGCTCCAGCCAGGACCACAGTTCTGGCCGTGTTAATTTCGTTTCTATGTTCATCTGCAAAGCCCTCCCAATTTCATTTCTCCTCCAGATCGCTGTGGATTTTCCTCCCCGACATAATCCCAGAGGATATCATCCACTGCCTTCCGCACCGCCGGGTCATCCGTCAGAGTCTCATGCCGGAATCCGGTGGTGTTCCGATAGGGCAGCTCCTCTCGAATGGTCCGAAGGTATTCCTGCGGGTCTGTGAACTCCTGCTGCTCACCGCTGGCGTAAGTCACGCGGCCCACCAGATGATCCTGCTGCTGCATTCTCTGCTGCCGCAGGTCATAGCAGTACAGGTACCCCTGGTATTCCCCTGGTCGTGGGGTGCAGCGCAAGCAGAAGCGGTAGTGCGCAGTCTCTGCGATGTAGCCGTAGATCCGGTCGTTTTTCGAGATCTCCCCACCATGGTGCCAGCAATAGGAATTCATTGCAGACAGACTTTGCAGAGGGCCATCCTGCCGCAGGGCATCCACGATCATCTGGAGCTCTTCCTTGAACTCCGGGGTGTTGAGCTGATCACCATTGTGAGGCCACCACGTGGACCAGAACTGCTTTCCTCCTGATCCGAAGTCCATTCGGACATGGCCCACTGTCCCCAGGACATCGTCCTGTTCTTCGTCGGAATAGAAGAGACCCGCCTCCTCACGGGAAGCGGGCCTCAAAGCAAATGGGTGTTTTGCTGTAGATCCGTTTTGATTTTTCATCTTCTTCACCTCTCGTTCCTCCCAATCGCAAGACCACAGGCCCATAGTGGTTAATCAGCAGCGCATCCAGGATCAACGCCAGTGTGAGATCATCTACAAGGTCCTCATCACACAGTTCTGGGATCGTAATGGTCCGCTGTCTGCGGTAGATCCCACGTGCGGTCTGATACAAGGCATACTCCTGACCGCTGAGATCATGCAGCTCCTTCCATTCTTCTAAAGCTGTTGGCCAAAAGCCGAATAGATTGGGCATAGCCCACCGCCGAAGTATCTCGGTAGCTGTCAGCAGGTACAAGGCCGCCAACCGGTGATTCCAGGCACCGCTTTTACGACAGCTGACCAGATATGTGGAGCAGACTTGCAGGCGGTCAACGTGGCCGTCGTCATAATAGGCGACCGATTCTTTTCCTGAAAGTACCTTTCGAAGCCGTTTCCCGAGCATCCCGTCCATCCAGCGTTCGTAGAATACGGATGCCAGCGCACTATACGTGACCACACCCGCTTCTGCCCGCTCCTCCAGCCATGGGCAGACCTGGGAGGCACAGTGTCTCTTCCGGTATTCCGTACAGATTTTGCAGTCCACATCCTCTGGCCGGTACCGAAACTGGCAGAGGACCATTTGCCCGCCTCCGCGGGGGATGGAATTCGGCGGCGTCATCATCTGCCGCTCCAATCCAGCCAGAGGCGTGTCCTTGAGAAAATACTTCGTCATGTCGTCCTTTCCGGGCGGAGCTGGGTCCCCGAAAAAGGGCGCCAAAAAGGCCGCTCCCCTTTCGGGATCACGGCCTCGTCCTATTTTTGATTTACATTTTGGGTCTCATTCCTTGGTATCCTTCCATTTCCATGGTCCTCTCCTTCGGCTGGTCAAGCCGACCTGCCAGGTCAGGGATCGTGTCTCTGATCTGCTCCTCCACCGTTTCCAGCAGTCTCTGCCGCTCCTGGCTGATGGGATATGCGTTCTCGAGCGTCTCCCGAACACAGCGATAGACCTCAGCCAACTGTTCATTTGAGAACACACGATCAGGGTCCATCAGTCCAGAGCGAGTACAGAATTCCTGTTTGGCTGCTGCATAATCATGATTGAAGTAATGCCCATGATACAAGCTGACCTTTTCGTGGCCCCATCGCCAGGTTACGAACTGGACCCCGCACTGCTCAGAGCAGCGGGCAGCCAATACGGTATCATTGTATTCAGCCAAGAGCTTATACGGATCGTGCAAGCCGTCCACTTTCAGGTCCGGCGCATCTTCCAGCAAAGTCATATACTCCTTGACCGCGGCCGCGATATTTGTGACCCGGGTTAGGGCCACGTCGGTATCCGGGTCCTGAATATCGTCTGGTCGGTATCGTATGCTCCCTCCGCTGGTGATCTGGCAAAGCGGGCGGTCGTTCCATTCCACCGGTAGGCAGCCGTCCTGTTCAGGCAGTACGGTGTAGTCCTCCTGCTGGAGGACCGTCCTGAGTTCTAAAAAATATGTGTTCTGTTTGCCGTCCATCTGTGTTCTTCCCCTCCTTGGTTCTTTCTGTGGCTTCAGCGCCCTTTTTCAACTTTCCGGATAAACAAAAAGGGCGCCGACTTGGTATTCGATGAAACTACCAAATCAGCGCCTTATTCTTTGTTGAAAGATTTTTCGCAAAGATGCCCTCTATTTTACCTCAAAAAGGGCACCGCCTGGCAAGATCTTCCTCTCAACTCCTTTTTGGGGGAGTTCAAGTCACCCCAGACGCGGAGATCCTCCCAAAATATCTTTTCGAAATTCACTCTTTTTTTGAAAATAAAAAAACCGCAACAACTTGGAACTGTAGGCGTTCAGCCTACAATATCCGAATTGTTGCGGTTTTCTGGTGGAGGTGGGGGGAGTTGAACCCCCGTCCGAAAGCACTTTAACAGGACTTTCTCCGGGCGCAGACGGTTATTGCGGGAGTCTTTCTCCCTGTTCCCCTCCCGGACGGCAAGCCGTCACGCCGTCCGGTCAGGTGAGAGTCATCATGCGTGGGCGGGGCAACTCTTACCCGCCGCACGGACGCCACATCAACGACGCCTTCCCCGGTCTGTGGCCACCCCGGTTCAGACGGCCGCCTTTAATTAGGCAGCAATAGCAACTTGTCTGTTGTTATTTGATTTATAAATTGCCCGTTTTATGGCGGTCAGGCGCCGCCGCCCGCTGGTCCCGCCTCCATACCCCCGTCGAAACCGGTACACCCCCCTGTCGTCGGGACAAACTGCGCTCTGTTCGCTTCGGCCTACGGCCAAAGCTCACACCGCTCCGTTGTCCCTCCTCTTTCCCATTTGAGCCACTGGCTCAAATGGGAGCCCTTTGGGGTTTGAGGAAAGTCCGCCCGCTCCCGGCTGTGCCGGGCGGGAGCGGGAAAGGGTCTCCGCTGGGTATCCTGGCAGGATACGTCTGGAATTGTAACACATCCCAACGGCGGAATGTGTTACAATTCCATGACAAATCAGGTTTTTGTGAGCTTTACCATCAGCTTGGCCGGGGTCACCTTGGCCAGCAGCCGGTAGAACTTGTAAAACAGCCGGGGCGTGTAGATGGTCCGTCCCGCCTTGGCGGCCCGGAGGGCCCCCTCCGCCACCCGGATAAGGTCGCAGTAGGGCAGCAGCTCAAAGGCCGGGGAACGGCCGGTGATCTTCCCCACCTCCAGGAACTCGGTCTTCATGGGGCCGGGACACACCGCCGTGACGGTGATCTCCCTCCGCCGCAGCTCCTCGCTCAGCCCCACGGTGAAGGAGGACACGTACGCCTTGGTGGCGCCGTAGACCGTCATCCGGGGCGTGGGGCAGAAGGAGGCGATGGAGGACGTGTTGAGGATGTGGGCCCCCGCGGGCATATAGGGAATGACCTCGTTGGTCACCGCCGTCATGGCCCGCAGGTTCAGGTCCACCATCCGGGTCTGGGTGTCCGTGGGCACCTCGCCCATCAGCCCCAGGTAGCCGCAGCCGGCGTTGTTGACCAGGAGCCGGATCTCCGGCTTCTCCGCGGCCAGCTTCTCCCGCAGAGCGGTGAAGGAGGCGGGATCGCACAGGTCCAGGGGCAGGCAGACGGTCTCCACGCCCACCATCTCCCGGGCAGCCTCCTCCAGCCGGTCCTCCCGGCGGGCGATGAGCCAGCAGCACTCGATGTCCGGAAACACGTCCGCCAGCTGGCGGGCAAACTCCCGCCCCAGGCCGGAGGACGCGCCGGTGATGATGGCTGTCTTCATGGGCTCTCCCTCCCGTCAGTGCTTTTTGGGCTCCGGATAGTCCACGCCCTGAGCGTCCACCCGGACGGAGGCCATCACCACCGGAGCCTTGGGCTTGTCGTCGAACATGTTCCGGGGCACCCGGGAGATGTCGACGGCGATATCCGCCCCGTCGGTGATCCGGCCGAAGGCGGCGTACTGGCCGTCCAGATGAGGGGCCGGTGCCACCATGATGAAGAACTGGCTGCCGGCGGAGTTGGGGGCCATGGTCCGGGCCATGGACAGCACGCCGGTCTCATGGAGCAGATCGTTCTGGGGAAAGCCGTTGGCGGCGAACTCACCGTCGATCTCATAGCCGGGGCCGCCGGTGCCGGTTCCCTTGGGGCAGCCGCCCTGGATCATGAAGCCGGGGATGACCCGGTGGAAGGTCAGGCCGTCGTAAAAGCCCTTGTTGGCCAGGGAGATGAAGTTGGCCACCGTGTTGGGTGCCTTGTCGGGGTACAGCTCGCCGGTCATCACGCGGCCGTCAGCCATGGTGATGGTGACAATGGGGTTCTTCACATCAGACATTCTCATCGATTCCTTTCTTTTAAGGTGCGGTCGATCTCCCGCTTCGCGTCCCGCGCGGAGGCCGCCGCCCGCTTGTCGTAGTTCTTCTTGCCCCGGCACAGGCCGATCTCCAGCTTCACCCGGGCGTCCTTGAAATAGACGGACAGGGGCACCAGGGCGTAGCCGTCCTGCTTCACCAGGGCGTGGAGCTTGCGGATCTCCCGCTTGTGCATCAGCAGCCGCCGGGAGCGCACCGGGTCCTTGTTGAAGATGTTGCCCTTCTCATAGGGGGAGATGTGCATCCCGTGGACAAAGAGCTCCCCGTCCTTCACTGTGCAGTAGGCGTCCTTCAGGTTCAGCGTGCCGGCCCGGATGGACTTGACCTCCGTGCCCGCCAGCTCGATGCCCGCCTCGTACCGGTCCTCCACAAAGTAGTCGTGAAAGGCCTTGCGGTTCTGGGCCGCGATCTTGATGCCCTTTTTCTCCGTGGGGCTCACCTCTCTTCCGGGAAAGAATTGCCGATACTGATACTGTAGTATACCACGATTTCCCGGTCCCTTCAAGAAAAACTCGACTGCCTCATGTCAGCCAGCCCCTGTGCCGCCAGGAGCGGAACTCCCGCTGCACCAGGATCAGGCACAGCAGGAAGGTCAGTGCATCGGCGATGGGGGCGGCCAGCAGAGCTCCGTCCATGCCGAACCGGCCGGACAGCAGCGCCGCCAGGGGGATGAGGAACAGTCCCTGCCGGGCCAGCGGGATTGCCAGGGACCGAACCGGTTTTCCGATGCCCTGGAAGAAGGAGGCGGTGACCGGGTGGAGCCCATAGAGGAAGAAAGCTGCCATATAGAGCCGGAAGCAGTGCCGGGCGCAGTCCAGATAGAGGGCGCTGTCCGAGACGAAGAGGCTGCCGATCTGCCGGGGGAAAAGCTGGAACACCGCGAAGCACACCGCTGAGATGACCAGGGCGATGGCGGCGGCCAGGCGGTAGGTCTGCCGCACCCGGCCGTAGTGTCCGGCGCCGAAGTTGTAGCCGTTGATGGGAGAGACGGCGGAGGACACCCCCACGAACAGGGCGTGGGCGATCTGGTACACCTTCATCATCATGCCGTAGACAGAAAGGGCCATGTCGCCGCCGTAGGCGGTGGCAGCACCGTACCGCCGCAGCAGGTTGTTGAGCACGATCTGCACCAGGGCGGTGAGGATCTGGGTGAGGAAGCTGGGGAAGCCAAGAGTCAGGATCCTCCGGGTGAGCGGCCAGACGGGCCGCAGGGCCGTCCGGCGGATCCGGACCGTCCGGAACCGCGGCAGATACGCCAGGAACAGGCACCCCGCCGCCATCTGGCCGATGACAGTGGCGATGCCGGCTCCCACCACCCCCATGCCCAGGGGAAAGATGAAGATGGGGTCCAGGACCAGATTGATGACGGTCCCCGCCGCCATGCATTTCAGGGCGTACCGGGGCCGCCCGTCCGCCCGGATGACGGCGGTGAAGGCCGGACAGATCATCTGAAAGGGCAGCCCCCAGGCGATGGTCCGCAGGTAGGCCGCCGCATCCGCCAGAGCGGTGTCCGTGGCGCCGAAGAGCGCTGCGATCTGCGGCGCCAGCAGGCCGCAGAGCAGGCCCATGGCGATGCCGCAGGAGAGCACCAGCGTGACGGCTTGGGCCACGGTGTCATCCGCCTCCCGCTGCTGCCGCCGGCCCAGGCACAGGCTCACATTCGCGGCGCAGCCGTCCCCCAGCATCAGTGCGGCGGCGTTCGCCAGGATCACCGTGGGGAACGCCACGTTGACAGCGGCTGTGGCGGTGATGCCCACCCCCTGCCCCACGAAGATCTGGTCCACCAGATTGTACAGGCAGTTGACCATCAGCGTCATGGCGGTGGGGACGGCATAGCGGGGGATCAGTCTGCGGATGGGCTCCGTCTCCAGAGGATCTCTTTTCTGCGGCTCCGCTCCCATGTGCAGTCCTCCCTCCGGCGCACGGCGATCGTGTTTCGATGATAAAATGGTACCATCGGAGGCGGAAAAAGTCAACGCGCCGACGGCCGCCGGGGGCTCCGGAAAAATTTTCCCCGGAGTGTAACCTTCCGCGCCGCAGGGCCGTCTGAACCTTTGAGGGGTACCGCCGGCGGCGCAGAGCCGCCGGGGGCTCCAATTCAAAAAAAGGATGGATTCTGCATGAGACGAGCGATCATCGGACTGCTGGCGGCGCTGTTGCTGCTGACCCTTCCGGCCTGCGGAGGCGGGAGCTCCGCCGGCGGGGCGGAAGAGGGTACCGCTACGGTCAGCGGCGTGGTGAACCGACTGGGGGATTTCCTGGTGCTGCTGACTGACGATGGGGAATATGCCATCTTCGACCTTGGGCCGGAGGTGGACAAGTCCGCCCTGGAGGAGGGGGATCAGGTGACGGTCTCCTATACCGGGGAGCTGGGCAATGAGGAGGAGCCGCCGGTGGCGGTAGAGATCACCCCCGCCTCCGGAACATAAACGTATGCCCTGGCGGCGCCGGCCGCATGAAACAGCGGACCGCTTCTGCGGTCCGCTGCTTTTGCAGGGATCTGTTCAGCGCGCCTCTGTCCCGGCGATCAGGTCCCGGACCACGGCGCTGCCCAGCAGCAGTCCCGCGGCGGCGGGCACCCAGGGGGTGCTGGCCGGCACGCTGCGGCGGCCGGGCGGGGGCGTCTCCGGCTGGGCAGGGGTGACGGGCTCCTCCGGAGAGAACACCACCTTCTGATGGTGGATCCCCCGGGAGCGCAGCTCCTTGCGCATGACCCGGGCCAGGGGACAGCCGTAGGTCCTGGAGATGTCCGTCACCTGCAGGAGGGTGGGGTCCAGCTTGTTGCCGGTGCCCAGCGCCATGATCAGGGGGATCCCCAGACGCAGAGCCGTCTCCGCCAGATCCAGCTTGCAGGAGACCAGATCGATGGCATCTGCGATATAATCGTACCGGCAGCCCTCGGGGAAGAAGGTGTCCCGGTGGGCGGCGTCGTACAGGCCGTGGATGGGATGGAGGCGCAGGTCCGGATTGATGTCCCGGAGGCGGGCGGCCACGGCCTCCGCCTTGGGCTGGCCCAGGGTGGAGTGGAGCGCCTCCAGCTGGCGGTTCAGATTGGTGAGGGCCACGGTGTCGCTGTCCACGATGGTCAGCTCCCCGACCCCGGACCGGGCCAGGCACTCGGCGGCATAGCTGCCCACGCCGCCCAGGCCGAAGAGGATCACGTGACACTGCGACAGGCGGCGCTGGGCCGCCGGCCCCCAGAGCATCTCACTGCGGAGAAAGGGATGTTCCATAGAGACCTCCTTTGCATCTCAGGTATGGAAAACGTCCGGCTTTGTGCATCCAAAGCCGGACGTTTTGTTTTGGTCACGGGAACGATCAGCCCACGAAGCCCATGCCGAAGGAGGACTGCTCAGCGGTGTAGCCCTCGGTCTTCTCGGCGTAGAAGGCGTCCACATCCTCGTCCATCAGGCGCGCCGTCACCTGGACCTCCCAGTAGGGACGGTCAAAGCCCACGAAGTACATCACGTGATAGCCGGTGAGGTCGCTGTAGATGATGCCGGTGTCGCCGCTCTGGCGGGCGGGATCGAAGCACCAGTCGTTGAACTCCGTCACCATCTGGCCCTGGTAGACCTGCTCGTACAGGCCGCCGGTGGTGTTGGAGCCGGGGTCCTGGGAATACTCGTTGGCCAGCTCCGCGAAGGAGTCCTCGGTGGCCGCGCCGGCCTTCCACTCGTCCAGGATGTCCTGGGCCTTCTGCTCGGCCTCGGCCTTCTTGGCGGCCACGTCGTCCTCATAGCCCTCGTCATCCTCGGCGAGCTCGGACTCCTCCGCCTGGATCAGGATGTGGCGCACGTCCACGGTCTCATAGTCGTGACGGCCCCGGTCATGGAAGACCACCACATAGCAGTTGCTGGTGCTCTCATCCTCCAGCACGGCGGAGTCGCCGGCCTGCCGGGCATCGTCGAACATCCACTCCGCCAGGGCGGAGGAGCTGTAAGAGAAGTTGTCAGAGGCAGTGTAGGTGGCGGTGCTCTCATACTCGGCCGCCGCATCCTCCAGAGAGGTGCCGGCCTCATAGGCGGCGTAGATGGCGTCGGCAGTGGTCTTGGCGGTGGCCATGGCCTCCGCCTCCATCTCCTCGGTCACCTCGATCTCATTGCCCTCCTCGTCGCTGGTGGGAGCGGCCCCGTTGACCCGGACATACTCGCAGTCCACCACGTCATAGGCGGTGAGGTCGGCCTCATAGGCGGCCTCCAGCTCGTCGCCGGTGTAGGTCAGGCTGTTCCGATAGTTCTGGAGGTAGGCGGTGGCCAGCAGGCTGCAGCGGGTCTGCTCCTCGTAGATGCCCTTGGTCATGGTGCTGCCGTAGATCAGGCCCAGGTACTGCTGCTCCGTGTAGCCGTAGGAGCTGGCGGTGGTGGTCAGGGACTCCAGCGTCGCGTCCAGCTCCGCCTGCATATCGTCGTTCCAGGTGAAGCCGTCGGCCTCGGCGGCGTCGCACATGGCATGGACGCCGGAGAGCTGCTCCAGCGCCCGGTCGGCGAAGTAGTCGTACCAGGTCTGGCCCTCCTCAGCGTCGGTGACGAACATCACGGCGGTGGAGGAGATGGTCTGGTCCTTCAGGGAGGTGTTGGTGTCCAGGCCGATCATGCTGAGGAAACTGTAGTTGTCGTTGAGGAAGCTCTGGTAGTAGTTCTGGAAATAGTAATTCACCTCAGCGGCGGTGTACTTCTCGCCGTTGACGGTGGCGGCAGTGGCCGTCTTGGGGATGATATTGGATCTCCAGATGACGGCGATGACCGCGACCACCAGAAACACCACGCCGATGGTGCCGTACAGGAGATTGGTGCGGCGCGCCTCTTTGCGCTCCTTGGCCTCCTGGGCGGTCTTGGGATCGGTCCAGCCGGAGCTCACCTGCTCCTGCCGGGTCTTCTTTTCTCTTGATGCGCTCATGTTGTGTTTCAGTCCTCTCAAATAGTCAAGTGCAAGGTTTTTGAAAAACCGCAAATTACGCACTTCGATATTATACTGGATGCGGCGGGATTCTGCAAGAGTAAATTGCGGAATTCTCCCGTTTCCCCGGAAACGGCGCGGAAAAAGCGGGGCGCCGCAGGGGCGCCCCGCAGAAACAGCCCGTCCGTCCGCAGGGAAAAAAGCACCCCGCGGCAGCCGTGTAGGCCCGTTATAACCTGCACCTTCACGGCCAGGTGGGTCGCCTCCAGCGCGCTTTACCACTTCCAACTTCCAGCCGCGGACGGCAGCCGGGAGGCCTGCGAACCACGCGTTGATCCGGCGTCCCTTATAACGAAATGTGGGTTAAAAAAAGACCTATCACAAACCCCGCAGGGCTATATTCAACGTATCACATCCCGCCACGGGATGCAAGAGGAACCGGCGGAAATCCGGAAAGAAATTTCTGTCCGGGCCTCAGGGCTCCTCATCCTCGTCAAAGAGGGACTCCATAAACAGGTCGTACACCGTCTCCAGCTCCTCATCGGAGTCCAGGGTGGACAGGATGTCCTCGCCGTCCTCGTGGAGGACCTTCAGGATCACCAGGCCGTTGTCCGGGTCGTCCTCGTCCTCCCCCTCCGTCTCAGCGGGGAAAAAGGCCTGGTACTGCTGGCCGTTGTGCTCCAGCGCATCCACGAACTCCAGGACGATCTCCTTTCCGTCCTCATCCGTGACGGTGATAAATGTGGGGCCGTATTCGTCAGCCATGGGCATCCGCCTCCTCTCTGGAGCCATTGTAGCGGAATTCCCGGCGGATTGCAAGGGGGGCAGGTATGGGAAATCCGAAAATCCGGGACGTTCGGAATGAGATTATCCTGTCCAAAACGAAAAAATCCATGCGGATGGGGAACTTTTTCCTGCCGAAATACGACTTTTTCAGTATTGACAGGGGATGGTACAATAGTACATATTATGGAGAAGTCTGTGTTTTCGCTGCCGCCGGAGGGCGGAGCAGCGGACTGCTTTTCAAATGAATTCTGAAAGAAGGAGGTGCTCTGCGTTGGAAGAGAAAAAACGGATCGGCGGCCGCGAGGCGCCACCCCGCAGGGAACCCAAACCGAAGAAAAAACGGTCTGGAGGTATCGCACGGAGGATCGTCTTCGTGGCGGGAACGCTGCTGCTGGTAGGGCTCTGCACCACAGCCATGCTGGTCGGGCTCTTTATGATGTACGTAAAGACCACCCTGGCCCCGGCGCTGGACGTCAACGCCGACGACTATACCATGAACCTGAGCTCCATCATCTATTATCAGGACAAGGAGTCCGGGGAGTGGGTGGAGTACCAGACGATCTACGGCGACGAGAACCGCATCTGGGTGGACTATGACCAGATGCCCGCGGCCCTGTCGCAGGCCGCCGTGGCCATCGAGGACCACCGGTTCTTCGAGCACGAGGGCGTGGACTGGAAGCGCACTCTTGGCGCCACGGCGAACTTCTTCATCCGGTCCCAGTCCACATACGGCGGCTCCACCCTGACCCAGCAGGTGCTCAAGAACATGACCGGCGACAACGGCAACACCGTCAACCGCAAGGTGCGGGAGATCTTCCGGGCATTGGAGTTCGAGAAGAACTACACCAAGGAGGAGATCCTGGAGTACTATCTCAACACCATCTACCTGGGCCAGGGCTGCTACGGCGTCCAGACCGCGGCGGAGTTCTACTTCGGCAAGGACGTCTCCGAGCTGGACGTGGCGGAGTGCGCCTGCCTCATCGCCATCACCAACAACCCCTCCCTGTACGGTCCCATGTCCACCATCACCATCACCCGGGAGGACGGGAGCACCACGACCCCCCGGGAGGCCAACAAGCGGCGCCAGGAGATCATCCTGGACCGGATGGCCGGCGGCAACGAGGATGTGGGCATCACCGACCTGGACTACCTGACTCCGGAGGAGGCCGAGGCCGCCAAGGCGGAGGTGCTCCAGTTCACGGACGGCAACACCTCCGCGGAGGACATCGTGTCCGAGGCCACCGGCGGCGTCAACATCAACTCCTGGTTCGTGGACCAGGTGATGGACGATGTCTCCCGGGATCTGGGCGAGATGTGGGGCATCACCAGTGAGCAGGCCCGGGTGCGGCTGCTGAACGGCGGCTACAATATCTACACGACCCTGGATCCGGAGATCCAGGAGATCGCCGAGTCCGTGTACGAGGACCGGGGCAGTCTGAACAACCTGACCTCTGTCAGCGGGCAGCTGATCCACTCCGGCATCACCATCATCGAGCCCTCCACCGGCAACATCGTGGCCATGGTGGGCGACATGGGGGCCAAGTCCGGAAACCGGATCTGGAACTACGCAACGGACATCCAGCAGCCCGGTTCCGCCATCAAGCCCCTGACCACCTACGCGCCCGCCATCGACGCCGGCGCGGTCTCGCCGGCCACCACCTTTGACAACTACCCCGTCCGGCTGCTCAACGGCAGCCCCTGGCCCAAGAACTCCCCCAACACCTACACCGGCTGGACATCCGTCCGGCAGGGCATCCGGAACTCCATCAACACCATCGCGGTCCAGACGCTGGAGAAGGTGGGAGTCACGGCGGCCTACAACTTCGCCACGCAGAACCTGGGGCTGGATCTGGCCCCGGAGGACATGAACGTCAGCCCCCTGGGCATGGGCGGCCTGACCTACGGCCTGAGCACCGTGGATATGGCGGCGGCCTTTTCCGCCTTCGCCAACAACGGCGTGTACAACGAGCCCCGGACCTATGTGAAGGTCCTGGCCAACGACAACACCACCGTGGTGCTGGAAAAAGAGAGTGCGCAGCGGGTGGCCATGAAGGAGACCACCGCCTACCTGATGACGGACATGCTGGAGGATGCCGTCTACGGCACCGGCGGCGCCGCCCGGTTCAGCGGTATGCACATCGCCGGCAAGACCGGCACCACCAACGACAACTTCGACCGCTACTTCGCAGGCTACACCCCCTATTACTGCGCGGCCGTCTGGGTGGGCTACAAGAACAACGAGCGGATCAGCTACTCCGTGAACCCGGCAGCCTCCCTGTGGAAGCAGGTGATGGAGAAGGTCCACGCGGACCTGCCGGACAAGTCCTTCAGCCGGCCCAGCAGCGGCCTGACCACCGTCACGGTCTGCGCCGACAGCGGGAAGCTGTGCACGGACGCCTGCCTCGCCGACCCCAGAGGGTCGCGGGCGGTGAGCTATGAAGTGGCCGCAGGCACAGGCCCCACCGAGGAGTGCACGCTCCACAAGATGGTGGACATCTGCACCGAGGGCAACTGCCTGGCCGGCGAGTTCTGCCCGGCGGAGTCCATCGTGCAGCAGGGCTATCTGGACTATGTCCGCGAGGACTACGGCGAGAGCATCACCGCCTCGGACGACGCCTACCTGATCTCCACCCTGGAGGAGGCGGTGGCCCCCACCGAGACCAGTCCCGGCGGCTGCCCCGTCCACACGGAGGCGGGGACCATCGTGGTGGATCCTAACGACCCCGACCAGCCCATGGACCCCAATGATCCCGACTGGCCCTTCATCGACCACGACGATCCCACCACGCCGGAGGACCCCAACGGCGGCACCACAGCGCCGCCGGACGGCGAGACGCCCTCCGGCGGGAACACGGACCAGCCCTCCCAGTCTGACCCCTCTGCCTCCGGCGGAAATGGCGGCAGCACCGGCGGAGACTGGTGGAGCGGCTTCTGGGACGACAGCGGCGGCACCTGACGCCGCGCCGAACGTCCGGATGCGCATACAATGAAAGCAGAGCGGCCCGGCAGCTGCCGGGCCGCTCCGTCTGTCCGGACCGAGGACGACGCCGCCGGGATCCGCCGAAAGCGTGCCGCAGATGAGCAATCTGTGGGAAAGCGCGGCAAAACAGCGGCTGGAATTTATCGGAAATCACCTTGATTGCGGCAGCGGATTCCTGTACAATAGAGGATATGATCCGGCCGGCCCCGTCCGGCCACACGAAGGAGGAATGCACCATGCCCAGACTGGTGAAAGCCAAGGAGGAGCCGGCGGCTCCCGTGAAAAAGACCCGCGCCAAGGCGAAGCCCGTGCGGGAGGAGGCCGTCTTCGTACAGTTCGGCGCCGACGAGTGGAACACGGCGGAGATCCGGGAGAAGGTCATCGCCGCCTATGTGGCGGAGGGCCACCGGGAGTCCTCTGTCAAACGGCTGCGGCTGTATATCAAGCCGGAGGACCGCAAGGCCTACTACGTGGTCAACGAGAAGGTCAGCGGCAGCGTGGATCTGTGACCGCTTGTCCCTTTCCCCGCAAAAAAGCCAGCACCTGACGGTGCTGGCTTTTGCTGTTCTTCTTGGCAGAGGGCGGGCGCTTTTCCTCACAGGCCCCGCCACTCCTCCGGGCGGAGGCGGCTCAGGTCGTGCTCCGCCGCGTCGATGGTGCGGAGCATGGCCTCCTTGTCCTGATTCAGCGTGCCCTTCAGCACCAGATAATTGCTGGCGTGGTTCATGCGGAACACGCTGCCAGGGCTGTCCAGATGCTCCACCAGCAGCCGGGTCTCCCGGAGCACCTGGGGCTGGGTCAGCAGGCGGAATGTTCCCTCCCGCACCCAGTCGTACAGGGGCGTCCCGGGCTCCACCATCAGCGTCAGCATGCCGATATACTCCGGGTCCATGGCGTTGAAGGCCTCCGCCGTCTCGATGGCGTGGCGCTCCAGCAGCTCCGGCCCGCCCAGGCCGGTGATGGCGGTGACGGAGAGGGCCATGCCGCACCGGCGGACTTTTTGGCCCATCTCTACGATCTCCGCGGACATGTGGCCCTTGTTCATCAGTCTCAGCACATCGTCGCAGCCGGACTCCAGCCCCATGTAGACCATGGTGAGGCCCTTGTCCCGCAGGGTCCGCAGCTCCTCCTCCGTCCGGATGCGGATGGAGGCAGGGGATGCGTAGCTGGTGACCCGCTCGCACTCCGGAAACAGCTCCCGGATGGTGTCCAGGATGGTATAAAGTTCACTTGCTTTCCGGACCAGGGCGTCCCCGTCCGCCAGGAAGATCCGGCCCACCCTGGCGTAGGTCCGCCGGGCCAGACGGAAGTCCTCCAGCACCTCCTCCAGAGGGCGGATGGCGAACCGCTTCTCCTTGTACATACTGCAGAAGGCGCAGGTGTTGTGGCTGCACCCGTAGGTCACCTGGACGATGAGGCTGTATGCCTCGGAGGGGGGACGGTAGACGCTGCCGTAGTATCTCATACGCCCAGCTTCTCCAGGGCCGCCATTTTCAGGCACACGCACAGCACGGCGATGGCCTGCTCCAGCTCCTCCACCGGAGGTAGGGACGGCGCGATGCGGATGTTGGAATCCTGGGGATCCCTGCCGTAGGGGTAGGTGGCACCAGCGCCGGTCATGGTGACACCGGCCTCCTTACACAGGGCCAGAGTCCGCTTGGCAGTGCCGGGCATGGCGTACAGGGAGACGAAGTAGCCGCCCTTGGGCCGCCGCCAGGAGGCGATCTCCAGCGGGGCGATCTCCCGGTCCAGGGCGTCCACCACACAGCGGAACTTGGGGCCCATGATGGCGGCGTGGCGCTTCATCAGCTCCAGGGTGTGGGCCTTGTCCTTCAGGTACAGCACGTGGCGCTGCTGGTTCACCTTGTCGAAGCTGATGACCTGGATGCCGATCAGCTTCTCCATATAGGCCATGTTGGCCTCGGAGCAGGCGAAGCAGGAGATGCCGGCGCCGGGCAGCGTCACCTTGGAGGTGGAGGCGAACTCGAACACCATGTCGGCGTTGCCGTACTTGGCGCACTCTGCCAGGATGTCCGGGAACTCCACATAATCCCCCTCGAACTCGTGGATGCAGTAGGCGTTGTCCCACATCAGCAGAAAGTCGGGCGCCGCCGGCTTCATGGAGGCGATGCGGCGGATGGTCTCGGCGGAGTAGATGATCCCGTCGGGGTTGGAGTACTTGGGCACGTTCCACATGCCCTTGACGGCGGGGTCCTGGATGGCCTTCTCCACCGCGTCCATGTCAGGGCCCTCGTCGGTCATGGGGATGGTGATGAGCTCAAAGCCGAAGGACTCCGTCACCTTGAAGTGGCGGTCATAGCCGGGGGACGGGCACAGGAACTTCACCACCGGCTCTTTGCACCAGGGCCGCTCACTGTGGAGCAGACCGTGGGTATAGGCCTTGGAGACGGTGTCGTACATCAGCTGTAAACTGGCGTTGCCGCCCACGAACACCTGCTCCGGCTTGCAGCCCAGGATCTCCGCGAACAGCCGTCTGGCGGCGGGCAGGCCGGAGAGCTCGCCGTAGTTGCGCACATCGATGCCGTCGGAGACATAGTCCTCCGGCTTCTGCATCAGGGAGAAAATATCGCTGACCAGATCCAGCTGAGCCTTGCCGGGCTTGCCCCGGGCCATGTTCAGCTTCAGGCCCCGGGCCTTCAGGTCCTCGTATTCCCGGGAGACCTTGGCGTATTCCGCCTTCCGCTCTTCAGCGGTCATTTTGGAATAAGCAGTCATTGTAACGCTTCCTTTCTGTTGATAATCTCTGCAAATCCAATATAGTATATCGTTTTTCTCCCATATTTTCAACCCTTTTTCTTCCCGTGCGCACAAGAGCGGGCCCCCGCCGGAAAGTGGGGGCCCGCTCAAGGGTCTGTCAGCAGCAGCCGCAGCCGACGCAGCTGTCGGCGCAGGAGATGGTGGGGTCGCAGGTAGACATGGTCACACCGTAGCGGACCGGGATGGACACGCACACCTGCTGGGTCAGGGTGACGGTGCACATGGTGCCGTCGGCATTGGTGGAGCAGGTGATATTGGGGCTGCCCTGGCAGGTGACGGTGGGGCTGCCCATGACGGCGGTGGGCACCAGGATCACCGGCGCGGTGACGTCCACGCACTGGGTGCTGACCTTGTTGCAGCCGTTCACCGGGCAGGACTCCTCCGGCTGATACGGCAGAATGGGCTCATGCTCATAGGCTTCACTGATACGCAAAGGGATTCCCTCGTTTCCTGTAGATGTACCCGGAGCCCCTCGGCCCGGGTCCACCTCATCCTATGCGCCCGCCTGCGCCGCCGCGCCTGTCATCCCCGCTGAAATTCCGCCAGGGCCTCCCGCAGGGCCGCCTTGGTCTCCGCCCCGCAGAATGCGGCGTCCACCGCGTTCTCCTGACAGCGGATCAGCTCCTGCCGGGTCATGGAGGCGAACTCCGCCGCCCGGCGCAGCTCCTCCGTCAGCGTCAGTCCTCCCAGGAAGGTGGGGTCGTCCCGGTTCAGCGTCACCGCCGCTCCGGCAGCCAGCAGCCGGCGGAGAGGGTGGTCCTCCGGACGGCGGTACAGCAGCGTCAGATTGGAGGTGAGGCAGATGTTCAGCGGGACCCGCTCCCGCGCCAGGCGCTCCACCAGATTCGGGTCCTCCGCCGCCCGGACGCCGTGGTCCAGCCGGTCCGCCTTCAGCAGGTCCACGGCATCCCGGACCCCCTCGGGCCCGCTGCTCTCCCCGGCGTGGACCGTGCAGCCGAAGCCCGCCGCCTTCGCCGCCAGAAACGCCGGGCGAAACCGCTCTCCGGTCCGGCCGGAGAGGGCCTCGTTGCCGTCGACAGAGAGGCCTGCCAGACGGGGCGTCCGGTGCATCTCCATGGTCCTCTCCAGTGCCAGCGCCTCCTCTCCCGTCTGCGTGCGGGAGAGGGAGAGCGTGAACCGGCAGTCGGCGCCGCCGGCGGCCCGGCCCCGGTCAAAGCCCTCCGTCACGGCGGCGATGATCTCCGGGACCGTGAACTGCGGCCAGTGGGTGGGATTCAGGATCATCTCGCTGTAGAGGATGTTCTCCTCCCCGGCGGCCAGGGCGGCGTACTCCGCCGCCTCCGCCAGCTCCTGCGGCGTGCCCACATAGGCGCAGATCCTGTCCAGAAATGCCAGGAAATCGCTCAGGTCCTCGGCGGAGCAGTCATACAGCCGGTCCGCCGGGCGGGGGAGACGCTTCCCCTGCCGGGCCGCGAACCGCTCCAGCAGCTCCCCCGGCATGGTGGACTCCAGATGGACGTGGAGCTCCACCTTGGGCAGCCGGGTCAAAAACGCGGTCAGATCTTCCATCATCAACTCTCCTTTTTCTCCGGCACCGCAGACGGTCCTGGACATAGCGGCGCCCCGCGGCGTTCTGTCCGCGGGGCGCCGATGTTCTCTCCTCACTCCGGCAGGAGGGCCTGCACCGCCTGAGCCAGCGCCTCCCCATCCCGGATCGTGTAGCACCAGTCCGCATCCGCATAGGCGGCGTAGACGCCGTCAGCGGTGCAGAGGACGATGCGCCACGGCCCCTCCTCCTGATGGAGGTTCACCTCGATCATCTCCGTATAGGTGTGCCGGGGCAGACCGCCCCGGGGAAGCAGACTCCGGGAGGCATCCTCCAGCATCTCCAGCAGCTCGTCCTCATCCACCTGGGCGGAGACCTCCTGCCCCCGGCAGTACAGCGAGGTGAGGGTGTACTCCGCGTCCTCATCCAGCACCGGGACGGAAAGGGACCACACGGCCGCCGCCGCGGCGATGAGCAGCACCGCCGCGATCAGTATGACAATACTTCTGCGCATACAGCCGCCCCCTTTTTGTCTATTATATCCAACGTGCTTCCCCTCTGTCAAGCCGGAAAAAACCGCAGCGGAAATCGTTTTGCGCAAACGTTTTCTGCCGCGTGTCGGCCCGGTCGGCAAACCTTTGTGAAAATGTAAACCCCTATTGACGGGCCAGGGGAATCTGGGGTAAAATATGAGAGAACAGAGTTCTGGTTTTGGTGATATTCTCCAATTTTAGGACACGATCCTGGCGGTTTTGCCAGGGGTCCTCTCCCTGCTGCATCTTTCTTGAAAAATTCCCGATAAAACTCTTTTCTTATGCCTCCGTTTGTGGTATTCTGAAACCGCAGAGGCGGTCTATGCGTTTCTGTGGACGTACACATATCAAGTTTTTCCCCTTGCGGCGGAAACGTTCTCTGGTGAACCCTTGCGGCGCGGGCTCCGCGCGGCGTGCAATTTCAGAAAAGGAAAGGAAGAAACACCCCATGAACGAGAAAAAATGCAAAGTTCTGGCGGCCCAGATCCGGCTGGAAACGCTGAAGGTCATCCACTCCCGGGGCTTCGGTCACGTGGGCGGGTCCATGGACCTGGCGGACCTGATGGCCGTCCTGTACGGGGAGGTCATGAAGTTCGATCCCAAGAATCCCCGCTGGGAGGACCGTGACTGGCTTGTCCTCTCCAAGGGCCATGCCGGCCCCGTGGCCTACGCCACCTTCGGCATCATGGGCTATTATCCGCTGGAGGAGGCCTATACCCTCAACCATCCCCACACCAAGTTCCCCAGCCATACGGACCGGAAGCTGACTCCCGGCGTGGATCTGACCACCGGCTCTCTGGGCCAGGGTGTTTCCACCGCCACCGGCGCCGCCCTGGGCAACAAGATCGACGGCCGTGACAACCACGTCTTCTGCGTCATCGGCGACGGTGAGGCCGACGAGGGCCAGGTCTGGGAGGGCCTCCACTTCGCCTACGCCCACAAGCTGGACAACATCATCTATTTCATCGACAACAACGGCTATCAGCTGGACGGCCCCACCGACGACATCCTGGCCCATGGGAGCCTGGCCAAGAAGGCGGAGGCCTTCGGCCTGTACACCCAGGAGATCGACGGCCACGACGTGACCGCCATCTACAACGCCATCCAGAATGCCTACGCCAAGAAGGGCGTGCCCAGCTGCATCGTGCTGGACACCTGCAAGGGCAAGGGCGCCACGTTCGCCGAGCCCAAGCACGACCACTCCTCTCAGCCCAATGAAGAGCAGTGGGCCGAGGCGCTGGCCGCCGCTGAGAAGGCCTACGAAGACGCCAAGAACGCTTAAGGAGGGTGAGAGCAATGAATGTGAAACTGATCGGAAAGCATGAAAAGGATTCCCGGGCCTGCCGGGACGGTCTCGCTCTGACCTTGAACGAGATGATGGCGCAGGACAAGTCCATCTGCTATGTGGACTGCGACCTGATGGGCTGCATCAACACCAAGATGCTGCGGAAGAACTACCCCGACCGTGCCTTCGAGGCCGGCATCGCCGAGGCCAACGGCGCCGGCGTGTCCGCGGGCCTCGCCGCCACCGGCAAGAAGGTCTTTTTCCACTCCTTCGGCACCTTCTCCTCCCGTCGGTGCTATGACCAGATCTACATGTCCGCCGCCTATGCCGGGCTGACGGTCCATGTGTTGGGGTCCGACGCCGGCGTTACCGCCGCTTTCAACGGCGGCACCCACATGCCGCTGGAGGATGCGGCCATGTACCTGTCCATCCCCGAGACCACCGTGCTGGACGCGGCGGACTATGACCAGCTGGCGAGCATCACCCGGCAGCTGGTGAACATCGACAAGGGCGTCACCTACACCCGGTTCGTCCGCAAGGGCATCATCCAGGTGTACGGCGAGGGCAGCGAGTTTGAGATCGGCAAGGGCGTGGTGCTCCACGAGTCCGACAAGGACCAGGCCACCATCATCACCTCCGGCATCATGGTGGACGAGTCCCTGAAGGCCTATGAGGCCCTGCAGGCGGAGGGCATCTCCGTCCGGGTCATCGACATGTTCACCTGGAAGCCCCTGGATGAGGAGCTGGTGGTCAAGGCCGCCAAGGAGACCGGCGCCATCGTCACCGCCGAGAACCACAACGTCACCTGCGGCCTGGGCTCCGTCGTGGCCAACTGCCTGGTCAAGAACGCCCCCGCTGTGCAGGAGTTCGTGGGGGTCCAGGACCTGTTCGGTCAGGTCGGTCCCCAGGACTTCCTGATGGACGAGTACGGCCTGCGTGCCGCCAATATCGTGGCCGCCGTCAAGAAGGCCATCGCCCGCAAGTAACTTCCGGATACCCGGCGGGGCCCCACCGGGCCCCGCCTGTATCGCCATATTTCATTTGTAAAGGAGAAATGTACCATGGACGCATTTTCTGCTTCCCTGATGGCGGACAAGAGAGAGATCATCTTTGCCCCGACGGTGTACAAGTTCCAGACCTTCGCCCAGATGGCGGAGGAGTTCAAGCTGAATGAGCGGGATGTGGTGCTGACCAACGAGTTCATCTACACCCCCTTCATGAAGGACCTTGGGCTGAAGTGCCACTATGTGTTCCAGGAGAAGTTCGGCGCCGGCGAGCCCAGCGAGGAAATGATCCAGGTCATGTACGACGCCATCCCCTACGACAGCTATGACCGCGTCATCGCCGTGGGCGGCGGCGCCATCATGGACCTGTGCAAGCTGCTGGGCTGCAAGCGGCCCGACACGGTCCACAACCTGTACTTCAAGCGCTTCCCCGTGGTGCATGAGAAGGACGTCATCGCCATCCCCACCACCTGCGGCACCGGCTCTGAGTGCACCAACATCTCCGTGGCCATCGTCAAGGACGAGAAGGACGGCGTGCTCACCGGCGGCGAGACCAAGCTGGGCCTGGTGTCCGACGACATCATCCCCAACAAGGTGTGCCTGATCCCGGAGCTGCTCAAGACCCTGCCCTACAAGCCCTTCGCCTGCTCCGCCATCGACGCGCTGGTCCACGCCACCGAGTCCTTCCTGAGCCCCCACCGCAAGACCATGACCAGCGAGCTGTTCAGCGAGAAGGCCATGGACGTGATCCTCAAGGGCTTCAAGCTGATCGACGAGAAGGGCCAGGACGCCCGGTTCGAGTATATGGACCAGTTCGTCACCGCCTCCTTCTACGCCGGCATCGCCTTCCTGAAGGCCGGCTGCGGCCCGGTCCACGGCATGAGCTTCCCCCTGGGCGGCACCTATCACGTGCCCCACGGCGAGAGCAACTACATGCTCTTCGGCGCCATCATGGACTACTATGACGAGCACAAGCCCGACGGCGAGATCATGCGCTTCAAGGAGCTGGTGGCCAAGATCCTGGGCTGCGACGTCAAGGACGCCATCCCCGAGATGAACGCTCTGCTGCAGCGCATCCTGCCCCTGCGCCCCCTGCGGGACTGCGGCTTCACCGAGGCCGACTTCAAGGCCTTCCCCCTGTCCGTGGAGGCCAACCAGCAGCGCCTGATGACCAACGCCTACTATCCCTTCGACCTGGAGTCCGAAGAGGCCATCTATCGCAAGTGCTATTGATCCTCTCCCCTGAACGCCATCAGGGAACCAAAGAGACCGCTCCTTCCGGAGCGGTCTCTTTCCGTTTCTCCCCCCGGGCCTTGCAATCCGCCGGAAATGTGCTATACTGCTGTCATGACAGAGAGGAGGCGGTCCCATGCGGGCAGAGGAACGGCGGCAGGCCATCCGTGAGATCCTGCGGACAGCAGAAAAGCCCGTCAGCGCCGCGGCGCTGGCAGCCCGGTTCTCCGTCAGCCGTCAGATTATCGTGGGGGACATCGCCCTGCTGCGGGCCGCCGGAGAGGCCATCTCCGCCACCCCCCGGGGCTATGTGACGGAGCGGGCTCCGGCCGGCCTCGTTCGCCGGGTGGCGGTCCGGCACCGGGCGGAGCAGATGGGCGACGAGCTCAACGCCATGGTGGACAACGGCTGCACGGTGCTGGACGTCATCGTGGAGCACCCGGTCTACGGCCAGCTGACAGGCCCCCTGCGCCTCTCCAGCCGGTATGACGTGAGCCAGTTCCTCGCCCGGTGCGGCCGGGCGGACGCCCGTCCCTTGTCGGAGCTCACGGAAGGGATCCACCTTCACACCCTCTCCTGCCCGGACGAGGCGGCCTACGAGCGGGTCTGCCAGACGCTCCGGCGGTTGGAGATCCTGCTGGAGGGCTGAAAAAGCAGTTGACAGACCGGGAATTTTCGAGTATGATACGGTTTACAGGTGTCTTGACACTTGTAAACCGTATTTTACTCTACAGAAACAGGTGATCCCAATGGAGAAGATCCAGGCCTTTCTGAGGCGCAAGAATATCGTGATCTCCGCACGGCGGTACGGCATCGACGCCCTGGGCGCCATGGCTCAGGGACTGTTCTGCTCCCTGCTGATCGGCACCATCCTCAACACCGTCGGCACCCAGTTCCACATCGGCTTTCTCACCGCCCAGCTCATCACCATCAACGGCGTGGGCTACACCATCGGCGGACTGGCGTCCTTTATGAGCGGGTCCGCCATGGCGGTGGCCATCGGCTACGCCCTCCAGGCGCCGCCCCTGGTGCTGTTCTCCCTGGTGACGGTGGGCTACGCCTGCAACGCCCTGGGCGGCGCCGGCGGACCGCTGGCAGTGCTGTTCGTGGCCATCATCGCCGCCGAGGTGGGAAAAGCCGTCAGCAAGGAGACGAAGGTGGACATCCTGGTGACGCCCATCGTCACCATCCTCGTCGGCGTGGGAGCCGCATGGGTCATCGCGCCCCCCATCGGCGGGGCGGCCAGCGCCTTCGGCCAGCTCATCATGCGGACCACGGAGCTGCAGCCCTTCTGGATGGGGATGCTGGTGTCCGTGCTGGTGGGCATCGCCCTGACGCTGCCCATCTCCTCCGCCGCCATCTGCTCCGTGCTGGGGCTGACGGGCCTGGCAGGCGGTGCCGCCGTGGCCGGCTGCTGCGCCAACATGGTGGGCTTTGCCGTCCTCTCCTTCCGGGAGAACCGCTGGGGCGGGCTGGTGAGCCAGGGCATCGGCACCTCCATGCTGCAGATGCCCAACATCGTGAAGAACCCCCGGATCTGGCTGCCGGCCATTTTGACCTCCGCTGTCACCGGTCCCCTGGCCACCTGCTTTTTCAAGCTGGAGATGAACGGAGACCCCATCAACGCCGGCATGGGCACCTGCGGCCTGTGCGGCCAGCTGGGGATCTGGACCGGCTGGGTGGCCCCCAGCGAAGCCGCTCTGGCCAACGGAGCCGCCGCCATCGCCCCCACCGCCTTTGACTGGGCGGGGCTGGTGCTGATCTCCTTCGTCCTCCCCGCTGTCCTCACCTGGGCCTTCGGCCTGTTCTTCCGGCGGATCGGCTGGATCCGCGAGGGAGACCTGACGCTGCCGCAGTGAGTAAAATACCCGGACCGCGATGCGGTCCGGGTATTTTTAGATTTTGCTCATTTGTTCAGGCCAAGGAACAGGAGACAGCCGGAGAGGAACAGGGAGCCGTTCCGCATAACGGACAGTTCCATCATCAAATAATACCAGCCCCGCAGAAGCGGGTACACGGCATTCCCCAGCAGGGGCACCACCGCCCACAGGACGTAGTGGGCCAGGAGCAGCGCTCCCAGGACAACCAACATCTGCCGGAGCCACCTGGGCTGCAAGCGGATGTCCCCCCACAGAGAAATGGCGGCGGGCAGGAATACTCCCGCCGCGGTATATACAAAGAGCGCCCCGGTAATACCGTAGACATAACTGGGCCAAAAGAGATATCCCTTTCTCAGCAGCTGCTCCGACAAATACGGTGCCAGCGTCAGCTCCAGCACGCACCAGACAAGAAACGCCAGAATACAGACGACGGCGCAGACGATGTACCGCCGCTGGAACCGGGTATAGGGCCGCTCCGCCTGCTCCGGGCCGTAGATCAGCTCCCGGACGTCGGCGTCCAGGGCCTCCGCCAGGGCAGTCAGGGTCTCGATGTCCGGCTGGGTCTTTCCGGTCTCCCAGGAGGAGACTGCCTGCCGGGTCACATGGAGCCGCTCCGCCAGGGCGTCCTGGGTCAGACCGGCCCGCTGTCGGAGGGCTTTCAGATTTTTCCCGACCGCGTTCATGTCCCCACCTCCTGAAGACAGGATACCGCAAGAGCGCCGGGTCTGTCACGCAAGGATCTGTTGCGGGCCGTGCTGTGCCGGCTTTTCACGCCAGCACGCCCACGCTGTGGTCCATCAGCTCCAGCTCCTGGAAGATGGCCGCCTCGGCGGCCTCATACTCCCCCGGCGTCCGGAACCGGCGCATGGGCCGGTTCAGCCGGTCCGGATCCCGGAACAGGTGGATCAGGTAGAACCACACCTCCCGCATCCGCTGGGCGGCGGTGCCCGTCTGGCCGTAGAAGTCCTGGTAGGCCTGATACAGCTCCTGGGTGAAGGCCTGGAGCTCCGCTCTCGCGGCGGCAGGGCCGCCCCGGAGCTTCCGGAACAGGGCCGGGTCCGCCACGGCGCCCCGGCCGAGCATGGCCGCCTCCAGGTCCGGGAAGCGGTCCTCCAGGGCCCGGACGTTCTCCACCGTGTTCAGGTCCCCGTTGTAGCAGACGGGGTTTTTGCTGTTTTTCAGGGCCTCGGCGAACACGTCCAGGTGCAGCGGGCCCTTGTACTTCTCCGGCCGCACCCGGGCGTGGATGGTGAGACAGGCGATGGGATAGCGGTCAAAGATCTCCAGCAGCCGGGGGAACTCCTCCGGCGACTGATAGCCCAGTCGGGTCTTGACGGACACCGGCAGACGCACCTTGGAGAATACCTGGTCGAAAAAGGCGTCCAGCTCCTCCGGATGGGCCAGGAAGCCGGAACCCTTGCCCTTGGCGGTCACGGTGCCGGAGGGACAGCCCAGATTCAGGTTCACCTCGGTGTAGCCCATGTCCTCCAGCACCTCGGCCGCCCAGAGGAAGTCCGGCGCCAGCCGGGTCATCACCTGGGGCACCAGGGGCAGGTCCTCCGCCCCCTGCCGGGTGATCTCCCGCAGGTCCCGCTGGGTGACGATGCGGTGGTGGGTGGGGGAGAAAAAGGGCACGAAGATCCGGTCCGCTCCGCCGAAGCGGCGGGCCCACACCCGGCGGAACACAAAGCGGGTGATGCCGTCCAGGGGCGCGAAGTCCAGGCGGCGGATCATCGCAGCGCTTCCTCCCACTCCGCCTGGCGGAAGCCCACCAGCACAAAGTCCTCCCCCGCCAGGATGGGCCGCTTCACCAGCATCCCGTCGGTGGCCAGGAGGGAGAGCTGCGCCTCCTCATCCATATCCGGCAGCTTGTCCTTCAGGCCTAGGGCCTTGTACTGGAGGCCGCTGGTGTTGAAGAATTTCTTCAGAGGCAGGCCGCTCTTTTTCCAGAGCCCCCGCAGCTCGTCGGCGGTGGGATTTTCCAGCTTGATATCCCGGAGGTCATAGGCGACACCCCGGCTGTCCAGAAAGGCCTTTGCCTTCTGGCAGGTGGTGCATTTGGGATAGCAGAGAAACAGCATGATGGGGTCCTCCTCTCGTTTTCTCAGTAGGAGCTGATCTCCAGGTTCTCGTCGTCATGGCCCTTCTCGATGGCCCGGATCTCCACAAAGTACTTCAGCTCCGGGCTCACCGCCACCTCTGCCCGGTCTCCGGCGCGGCGGCCCAGCAGCGCCTTCCCCACCGGGGACTCCTTGCTGATGAGCCCCTTCAGAGCGTCCTGCCGCAGGGTGGTGACGATCTGCAGGGTCATCTCCTGCTTTGCCATCTCGTTGAAGATGGTCACCTTGTCGAACAGGCCCACCCGGTCCCCCTGGTCCCGCACCTCGATGACTTTCGCGGTGCGGATCATCCGCTCCAGGTAGCGGATGCGGCTGTCGTTGCGGTTCTTGGCCTGCTTGGCGCACTTGTACTCGTAGTTCTCGCTGAGGTCGCCGAAGGCCCGGGCCGTCTGGACCTCCTCGATCAGCTGGGGGCGAAGGACCCGTGTCCGGTAGTCGATCTCCTCCTGCATCTTTTTGATGTCCACCTCTGTCAGTTCGTCGTACATGGGAAGCTCCTTTCCGCGCCGCGCTTGGCGGCGCCGACAGCTTGATTTTACCATGTCCCGCCGGGAAGCACAAGCCCCGGCACCCCGCGCCTGTCCGGCGCATAGGATGGAGCACCCCAAACATCAATGGAGGCTTTCAAGATGGAAACAACCCCTTCCGCCGTCACCATGTGCGCGACGGTCCTGCAGGTGTGCCGGTGTGAGCTGTGCGTCTGCGACTGCGAGACCTGTCAGAAGGTCCTGGTCCATACCGACTGCGCCTGTCATTTCCGGGTGGGTCAGCAGGTGTGCATCACCTACAGCGGCGCCATGACCCGCAGCGACCCGCCCCAGATCACCGCCGAGAGCATCCGGCCCGTCCGGTGCTGCTGAGACAGAAAACCGCCCGGAGGCAAGGCCTCCGGGCGGCGCTCTGTCTTCCTCTGTGGGGCCAGGCCTTTACGGTCTGCACTGGCCGCAGGGCTCGTATCCCTCCGCCATCAGATCCTCCCGGCTGCCGGTCCAGGTCTCCTTGTTGGCATCGCTCATGGTGGCCACGCCGGCGCAGTCCGGGTAGTGGAACTTGCGGCTGCTGGTGTTGAGGATGTAGGTCGCATCGCCGTCCTCCGGCGGCGCAGCGCCCTCCTGCCAGCTCTCGCCGGTGGCGTAGTCGATGACGATGCCCGGCTGTACATTGTAGACGTAGACATTGAAGCACACGCCCTCTCCGCTGTCCTCCACGGACCAGGCCTCCATCTGGACGCCGGAGGCCACAAGATCCCGGTCCTCGAACACCGGCGTCACCCGGTAGAGGACGTGGTTCCCGGTCTCCCGGATGTAGTCCGCCGCCAGATTTTCAAAGGGCAGCATGCCGTCCACGTTCATATAGCGGGTGCCGGTGATGAGGTTCTCCTCGTTGGCGTTCTCCCCGGTGAGCTGGAAGCCGATCAGGTGGCAGCGGTTGTAGAGGTACTCCCCGTCATACTCCCGGTTGATCCACCCGGAGGGGGTGACGGAGCTGATGCTCTCCCGGTCCTCGGTGGGCATCAGATCCTGGCCGATGTTGGCACAGGCCGGGCCGCAGCGGCCCAGGGCGTCCAGGGGGCTATAGCTCTCAAAGGACACCGTGGAGGTCCGGTCCTCCTCCGTGAAATCCGGCTGGTTGCCGTTGATGACCACATAGGGATCTCCGGCGTAGGCGGGGATGTCCTCCATGGAGAAGGAGGTGACGGTGCTCCCCGGCAGCTCCATGCAGCCAGAGAGGATCAAAGTCATCGACAGCAGTGCCGCTGTCAGGGAGATGCGCAGCTTGCTCATGGGACATAGACTTCCTTTGTGATGATCTTATGGGAGTATCCGGGGAACTCCTCCCGCCGCTCCAGGGTCCACCCCTCCAGGGACAGGTCCCAGAAGAGATCCGCCGGATAGGCCCGATCCCAGCGGTAGAGGATCACCCGCTCTACAGAGTTTACATAATCTTTCACAGACCGGTCCTCCACGAAACAGAAGTCCCCGGGCCCGGCCTTGTCCAGAAAGCCCTCGTCCACCCGCAGCCGCTCTCGCTGGATGTCGGTGAACTGGCGGGCCGACGCGCCGTCCATCCACAGGGCCGCCCGGCCGGCCTCCTTCAGCAGGTCCCACCGGACCAGCCGGTCCCTGCTCTGCCGGCGGTGATTGAAGGCCATACCGTTCCGGCCGTCCACGCAGGCCGCCAGGATCATAGGCCATCTCCTCCCTTCGCGTTCTTTCCCTCTACCATACCGAATTTTGACGAAAAACGCAAGCGCATTTTCAGCCCCCCTGCCGGGCGGCGGAGCGGCCGCCGGGTCCCGTCCGCGCAGAATGCCCGGCTCCGCTGCCGGAGCCGGGCATTCTGCAGAGGAGACGCGCGCCGTCTCTCTTGGGGATCAGGCCTTGTCGGCCCGCTTGTATGCCACATGGAGCAGCTCGTGGGTGCGCCCCTTCAGCTGGTGAGACAGCAGCTCCACCGCGATGGGGTTCCGCTCGGACCGCTTGATGAGGGCAGTGCGGTCCGCCTCATAGAGGCCCTCCGCCCGCTGCTGCTTCACCGGGATCAGCCCGTAGGGCTGTCCGGCGCCGCCCACGCAGCCGGTCTTGCAGGTCATGACCTCCACCAGGTCAAAGTACTCCCGGCCCTCCTCGATGTCTGTCAGCAGCTTTTCGGCGTTCACCAGGCCGTGGACCACGGCGATCCGCAGGGCCCGGTCGCCCACCGGCAGCGTCACTGCCCGGATGGTCTCGCTGCCCCGGATGCCGGAGAACTGGATGGCCTGAAGGGTGTTCTTGGACTTGTCCTCCACCACCCGGCGGGCCACGGCCTCCGCCACGCCGCCGGTGGTGCCGAAGATGGCGGCCGCGCCGGTGCCCATGCCGAAGGGCAGATCCGGAGACTCGCCCTCCAGCTCCGCGAAGCGGATGCCGGATTCCTTGATCATCATGATGATCTCCTGGGTGGTCAGCACCAGGTCCACGTCGGGCTTTCCGTCATGGCTGAACTCCGGCCGCTTGGCCTCCATCTTCTTGGCGGTGCAGGGCATGATGGCGATGTGATAGGTCGTCCGCCCGTCCTCTTCGTCCTTGGCCTTGTACTGGTCCTTCAGCACCGCCGCGAACATCTCCATGGGGGACTTGCAGGAGGAGATGTTCTTCAGGAAGTGGGGCCGCTCCTCCTCCACGTATTTCACCCACGCCGGACAGCAGCTGGTGAACATGGGGAAAGGCCCGCCCTTCTTCAAACGATCCAGAAACTCGTCCGCTTCTTCCATCACCGTCAGGTCCGCGCCGAAGGTGGTGTCGTACACCTCGTCCGCGCCCATCATCTTCAGGGCGGATACCAGCTTGTTCAGGGAGTTGACGCCTGGCTCCAGGCCGAAGGCCTCGCCCACCGCCACCCGGACTGCCGGGGCGATCTGGAACACCACCCGCTTCTTCGGGTCGTGGAGGGCCCGCCAGGCGGGGCCGATCTCATTGAGGATGGTGATGGCGCCGGTGGGACACGCGGCGGCACACTGGCCGCAGCTGATGCAGTTGGTGTCCGCCAGCTTCCGGTCAAAGGCCGGCATCACCCGCAGGTCGCTGCCCCGGTGGGCAAAATTCAGGATGCCCATGCCCTGCATCTCCTCGCACACCCGGATGCAGTCGCCGCAGAGGATGCACTTGTTGGGGTCCCGGACCAGAGCCGGAGAGGACTCGTCCAGTTCATAGTGGGGGCGGGTATCCTGGAAACGGACATGCCGCACGCCGAACCGCAGCGCCAGCTCCTGCAGGCGGCAGCTGCCGCTCTTCTCGCAGGTGGTGCAGTCCCGGCAGTGGGACGAGAGCATCAGCTCCAGGATCATCCGCCGGTGCTTCAGGAGCTTTGCGGTGTTGGTGCGGATCACCATGCCGTCCCGGGGCTCCATGGAGCAGGAGGCGTCGATCTTGCCCTTCTCGTCCTCCACCACGCACATCCGGCACGCGCCGTAGACACTCAGTTCCGAATAGTAGCAGAAGGTGGGCATGTCGATGCCGGCCTTCCGGATCACAGCCAGGACGTTTTTCTCCCCGTCGAAGGGCACCCGCTGGCCGTCGATATACATGATTCCTTTTGCCATGGTCTTCCCCTCCTCACTTGCTGGCCGCGATGGCGCCGAACGGGCAGTTGCTCACGCAGGCGCCGCAGTTGATGCACTTCTCCGGATCGATGGTGTGGACCTGCTTGGGTGCGCCGGTGATGGCCTCCATAGGGCAGTTCTTCCGGCACTTTCCGCAGCCCTTGCACTTCTCCGGATCGATGGTGGGGTGGGGCTTCTCCCGATTGCAGATGGGGCAGTGGTGGTCCACCACATGGGCCAGGTATTCATCCCTGAAGTATTTCAGGGTGCTCTGGACGGGCTTGCAGGCGCTCTGGCCCAGGCCGCACAGGGCGGTCTTGCTGATGGTGTCCGCCAGCTCCTCCAGCAGGTCCAGGTCCTCCAGGGTGCCCTTGTTGGCGATGATCCGGTCCAGGATCTCCAGCATCCGCTTGGTGCCCTCCCGGCAGGGGACGCACTTGCCGCAGGACTCCTTCTGGGTGAACTCCATGAAGAAGCGGGCGGTCTCCACCATGCAGGTGTCCTCGTCCATGACCACCAGGCCGCCGGAGCCGATCATGGCGCCGATGCTCTTCAGGCTGTCAAAGTCCAGGGGCAGGTCCAGGTGCTCCTTGCTGGCGGTGGTGGCGCCGCCGGAGGGGCCGCCGATCTGGACGGCCTTGAACTTCTTGCCGCCCCGGATGCCGCCGCCGATGTCAAAGACCACCTCCCGGATGGTGGTGCCCATGGGTACCTCGATGAGGCCGGTATTCACCACGTTGCCCGTCAGGGCGAAGGCCTTGGTGCCGGGGCTGGTCTTGGTGCCGATGCTCCGGTACCAGTCCACGCCCCGCCGGATGATCAGGGGCACATTGGCAAAGGTCTCCACGTTGTTGAGGACCGTGGGCTCCGCCCAGAGGCCGTGCTCGATGGTCCGGGGGGGCTTGACCCGGGGCATGCCCCGGTTGCCCTCGATGGAGGCGGTGAGCGCGCTGCCCTCGCCGCAGACGAAGGCGCCGGCGCCCATATTCACATGGATGCGGAAGGAGAAATCCGTGCCCATGATGTGTTCGCCCAGCAGGCCGTACTCCTCCGCCTTGGCGATGGCCATTTTCAGCCGCTGCACTGCCAGGGGGTACTCCGCGCGGACGTAGATATACCCCTCGTCGCTGCCCACGGCCAGACCCGCGATCATCATGCCCTCCAGCACGCTGTGGGGGTTGCCCTCCATGATGGAGCGGTCCATGAACGCGCCGGGGTCGCCCTCGTCGCCGTTGCAGACGATGTACTTCTTGGGGGAGCTCTGCCGGCGTGCGCCGTCCCACTTCCGGCCGGCGGGGAATCCGCCGCCGCCCCGGCCCCGGAGGCCGGAGTCGATGATGTCCTTGCAGATCTCCTCATCGGTCATCTCGAAGAGCGCCTTCTCAAAGCCGGAATATCCGCCCTTGGCGATATACTCCTCGATATCCTCGGCGTCACTGCTGCCGCAGTTCTCCAGCACCACCCGGTGCTGCTTCTTATAGAAGGGGATATCCGCCTGCCGGGGATAGGCCACCCCGTCCAGGTGGTACACCAGCCGGTCGATGATCTCCCCGCCCAGAACGGTCTTCTCCAGGATCTCATGGCAGTCCTCGGGCTTGACGTGGATGTACATGACGCCCATGGGCTCGATGTGGACCAGGGGGCCCATCTCGCAGAAACCGTGGCAGCCGCTCATCTTCACGTGGAGGCTCTTCTCCTCGTCGGAATCATGCTTGAGGCCCACATAGACCTTCAGCCCACGCTGCTCGCACTCGCTCTTCAGATTGTCATAGATCTTCAGGGCGCCGCCGGCGATACAGCCGGTGCCGGCGCAGATCAGCACGGAGGGCACCTGCGCGCTCTGCTTCAGGGCGTTCTCCGCGTTGGCCTGGAACACGTGGAAGCTCTCTCTCGTCAGCTTCGCATGTCTCATTTCGCCGCCTCCTTTCCGCGGATCTCCTCCACCAGGGCCACCGCGGCCTCCGGCGTCATCTTGGAGTGGACCTCTCCGTCAACGGTCATGACGGGGGCCAGGCCGCAGGCGCCCAGACACGCCACCGTCTCCAGGGTGAAGAGCCCGTCCGCCGACGTCTTGCGCTTGCCGGTGAGGCCCAGGGCATCCCGCAGCGCGTCATAGATGGGCCCGGACTTGCGCACGTGGCAGGCCGTGCCCGTGCAGACCTTGATGATGTGGCGTCCCTTGGCCTCCAGCGAGAAATTCTCGTAGAAGGTGGCCACGCTGTAGACCTTCGCCGTGCTGATGCCCAGCTTCTCGGCGATGAGCGTCAGAGCTGCCTCGCTGAGGTACTTGTACTCGCCCTGGATCTCCTGCATAATGGCGATCAGGTTGGACTGCTCGCAGCCGTAGGCGCTGATGATCTCCTCCGCTCTGTCCAGATTCTGCTCCATAAATTCTCCCCTCATCTGTTGATGTTTCTAGCAAAAATGCGCGGGGACCGCACCACCGGCGGTTCCCGCGCATGTGTGCCCTTCAGGTCAGTGTCTATTTACGATATCGCCCGCGGCCGGCGGGCCGGCGCCCTCAGAAGACGCCCTGCTCCATCATGGCCTCGGCCACCCGCTTGAAGCCGGCGATGTTGGCGCCGGCCACCAGGTTGTACCCCAGGCCGTATTCTCTTGCCGCCTCCACGCTCATCTGGTAGATGGTGTCCATGATCTGGTGTAGCTGCCGGTCCACCTCCTCGGCGGTCCAGACCAGCCGCTCGCTGTTTTGGGCCATCTCCAGCGCGCTGGTGGCCACGCCGCCGGCGTTCACCGCCTTGCTGGGCGCCACGATCATCCCCGGCTGCTCCATCAGGAACTTCAGCGCGTCGTTGGTGGTGGGCATATTCGCCACCTCGATATAGTACTTCACATGGTTGGCCGCGATCCTCCGGGCCGACTCCATATGCACGTCGTTCTGCATGGCGGAGGGCATCATCACGTCCGCCTTCACGCCCCAGGGCTTCTCACCGGGGTAGAAGGGCACGCCGAACCTGTCCGCGTAGTCCTGCACCCGGTTCCGGCCGCTGGCGCGCATCTCCACCAGGTACGCGATCTTCTCATCCGTCACCACGCCGTCCGCGTCGTAGATGTACCCGTCCGGGCCGGACAGCGTCACCACCTTGGCCCCCAGCTCGCGCGCCTTGCGGCAGATGCCCCAGGTCACGTTGCCGAAGCCCGCGCAGGCGATGGTCTTGCCCGCGATCTCCTCACCCTCGTGTCTGAGGACGTTCTCCAGATAGTACACCGCGCCGAAGCCCGTGGCCTCCGGCCGGATCCGGCTGCCGCCGGAGGCAAAGCCCTTGCCGGTCAGCACGCCGTTCTCCCAGGCGCCCTTCAGCCGCCGGTACTCGCCGAAGAGATACCCGATCTCCCGGCCGCCCACGCCCATGTCGCCCGCGGGCACGTCGATGTCCGGCCCGATGTAGCGGTACAGCGCCTGCATGTACGCCTGGCAGAAGCGCATGATCTCCGCCTCCGACTTCCCCGCCGGGTCGAAGTCCGCGCCGCCCTTGCCGCCGCCGATGGGCAGGCCCGTCAGGCTGTTCTTGAAGATCTGCTCGAACCCCAGGAATTTGATGATGCCCGGGTACACGTTGGCCTGGAACCGGATACCGCCCTTGTAGGGGCCCAGGGCGCCGTTGAACTGGCACCGCCAGCCGGTGTTGGTGTGCCACTGGCCCTGATCGTCCTCCCAGCAGACACGGAAGGTGAACATCCGCTCCGGCTCCACCATGCGGCCCAGCAGGTCCACCTTCTCGTACTCCGGGTGCTTGTCGATCACCGGCTCCAGGGAGGTGAACACCTCCTCCACCGTCTGGACGAACTCCGGCTCATGGGCGTACTTCTTCTTCACGTTCTCGATCACACTGACAAGATAGGTGTTCATGGCTCGCGATCCTCCTCTTTCCATCAGAGTCCTGTCAAAACCTCAAAACACATCCGCTGTCTCCCGCGCAGGCGGGGCCGGTCTTCTCCTGTGACGAACGCCTCTGTTTTCTTTTCCGCTCGTTTCTCTTCTATGATTGTAGCAAAAAAAGGCCGTTTTGGGAAGTCCTGTTTTGGTGAAAAAAGTGGATTTCCGTTAAGATTTTTCCTGATATATCCAATTTGAGGGAGTCCGCCTCCGGCGGCCGGAGATTTTCGCCCCGGGATGCGCCCCGGAAACGGGTCTTCGGAACAGGCTTGACGTTCCAGATGCTTTTCGTTAGAATAGGTAAGAATGGACAAGCTCTATCTGATCATATGCGAGAGGTACGAAAATGGCAGCTTCTTTTATCGATAAGGCCCGGATCTCCGTCCGGGCGGGCAACGGCGGCAACGGCGCCGTTGCCTTCCACCGGGAGAAATATGTGGCCGCCGGCGGCCCCGACGGCGGGGACGGCGGCCGGGGCGGCTCCATCATCCTGCAGGTGGACGACAACATGTCCACCCTGATGGATTTCCGCTACAAGCGCAAGTATGTGGCCGGCAACGGCGCCGACGGCCAGGGGGGGCGGAAGTCCGGCAAGGACGGCCAGGATCTTGTCATCAAGGTCCCCCGGGGCACCCTGGTGCGGGATGCGGAGACCAATGAGATCATGCAGGACATGTCCGGCAGCGAGCCCTATGTGCTCTGCCGGGGCGGCCGGGGCGGCTGGGGGAACAGCCACTTCGCCACCCCCACCCGGCAGGTGCCCCGCTTCGCCAAGGGCGGCCTCCCCGGCGAGGCCCACGACGTCATCCTGGAGCTGAAGCTGCTGGCGGACGTGGGGCTGGTGGGCTTCCCCAACGTGGGCAAGTCCACATTGCTCTCCGTGGTGTCCAAGGCCCAGCCCAAGATCGCCAACTACCACTTCACCACCCTGTTCCCCAACCTGGGCGTCGTGTGGGTGGAGGACGGCGTCAGCTTCGTCATGGCGGACATCCCCGGCATCATCGAGGGCGCCAGCGAGGGCGCCGGCCTGGGCCACGACTTCCTGCGGCATGTGGACCGGTGCCGGCTGCTGATCCATGTGGTGGATGTGTCCGGCAGCGAGGGCCGGGACCCGGTGGCGGACTTTGAGGCCATCAATGCCGAGCTCAGGCAGTACAGCCCGGAGCTGGCGGAGCGCCCCCAGATCGTGGCCGCCAACAAGGCGGATATCCTTCCGCCGGACTCCGACAATCTGGAGCGGCTGCGGGACCACGTGGAGGCCATGGGCTTCACGCTGGTGAAGCTCTCCGCCGCGGCCCACCAGGGCACGGCGGAGCTGGTGAAAAAGGCGGCGGAGATGCTCTCTGTCCTGCCCCCCGTCACGGTGTATGAGCCGGAGTATGTACCGAAAGCCCCCGTGGTGGACGCCTCCGCGCCGCTGGACATCCATCAGGAGGACGACGGCACCTGGATCGTGGAGAGCGCCTGGCTGCGGCAGGTGATGAGCAATGTGAACTTTGCCGACTACGAGAGCCGGATGTGGTTCGACAAGGTCCTGCGGGACAACGGCTTTTTCCAGAAGCTGGAGGACGCGGGCATCCGGGACGGGGACACCGTGTCCCTGTACGACTTTGAGTTCGAATATCAGCGGTGAATTATGAGCGGCGCCCCGCTCTGCTTTCGCAGAGCGGGGCGCCGTTTTTTCGCGGTATCAGAGCTGGGTCGGGTGGAACACAGGCACCTTCATCTTCGGGTCCATCCTGCGGCACATGTCCACCTGCTCGATGCGGCCGAGGACCAGGTCCGTGGTCGCCAGGACCAGGGAGCCGTAGCCCAGGTGCCCGCCGACGGTGCTGCCGTCGTTGCGGCTCAAGGTCACATGGACGTGGGGGCTGATGGTCCCGTCCTCATCATGGCAGACAATGCCGGAGATGGAGACCAGCTCCAGGATCTCCTCCCGGATGATGGGGTCGCCGTAGGCAACGCGTCCGTCCGGGAAGCTGAGGGGATTGAAATACTCCGCACGGCGGAGGCTCCCCAAGCCGCTGATGATCACTCCGTTTTTCAGGTCGTACTTCCGGCAGGCCTCCTCGATCCCCTTCAGCACGTCGCTGTCCGGCTCCAGGCGAATCGTTATGACCTCTGCCAGCGTTCCCTTTGCAGTCTCCATCTTGTGTGCTCCTCTCTTCCGGCGGTCCTCTCCGCCATTTTGTTCTGCTCCAAGACTACACCTTTGCCGGTCTCCTGTCAACTGCCCGCCGCTCCGCGGCGCTTTGGCATATGCGGGGATTTTTCCATGAATTTTGCCTCTCTCTTTTGTGGTAATGTGCTAAAGTTTTTTTGAGGACTTGACAGGAGGGCGGCGCCTGTTGTACACTCAGCCCAAGTTCACAGCACAAACCGATGACGCGGACGAGTAAGCGGACGTCACCTCTCCAAGAGAGCTGCCGGCGGTGGGATGGCAGCAGAGGGGGCCCCGGCGAATGGACCGCGGAGGGCGGACTGAACGGAGAGCTCTCCCAGTAAGGACCGACGGGCTTTTCCCCCGTTACCAGGGAAAGACGTGTGACAGCACGTCGCCGAGAGGGCGAGAGATCGCCAAGTTGGGTGGCACCGCAGAAGTTTTCAGACTTTTGTCCCAAGGAACCATTGGAATGGGTCCTTGCGGGACGAAGGTCTTTTTTGTTTCCCCCGGAGGGCCGCAGAACAGAAAGGAGCAAGCGCCATGACATTCGAGAAGATCCCCTACAAGATCTACCTGACCGAGGATGAACTGCCGAAGTTCTGGTACAACGTGCGGGCGGACATGAAGACGAAGCCCGCCCCCCTGCTGAACCCCGCCACCGGCGAGCCCATGACCTTTGAGGACCTGCGTCCGGTGTTCTGCGACGAGCTGATCCGCCAGGAGCTGGACAATGACACCCGGGAGATCCCCATCCCCCAGGACATCCGGGACTTCTACAAGATGTACCGCCCCGCGCCCCTGGTCCGGGCCTACTGCCTGGAGGAGAAGCTCCAGACCCCCGCCAAGATCTACTACAAGTTCGAGGGCAACAACACCTCCGGCTCCCACAAGCTGAACTCCGCCATCGCCCAGGCCTTCTACGCCAAGCACCAGGGCCTGAAGGGCGTCACCACCGAGACCGGCGCCGGCCAGTGGGGCACGGCCCTGTCCATGGCCTGCTCCTATCTGGATCTGGACTGCCAGGTCTACATGGTGAAGGTCAGCTACGAGCAGAAGCCCTTCCGCCGGGAGGTGATGAAGGTCTATGGCGCCTCCGTCACCCCCTCCCCCTCCGAGACTACCGCCGTGGGCCGGGCCATTTTGAAGGAGCACCCCGGCACCACCGGCTCCCTGGGCTGCGCCATCTCCGAGGCGGTGGAGGCCGCCGCCAGCCAGCCCGGCTACCGCTACGTCCTGGGCAGCGTGCTGAACCAGGTGCTGCTGCACCAGTCCATCATCGGCCTGGAGGCCAAGGCGGCCCTGGACAAGTACAGCATCGTGCCGGACATCATCATCGGCTGCGCCGGCGGCGGCAGCAACCTGGGCGGCCTGATCTCCCCCTTCATGGGCGAGAAGCTCCGGGGCGAGCGGGACTACCAGTTCATCGCCGTGGAGCCCGCCTCCTGCCCCAGCTTCACCCGGGGCAGATTCGCCTATGACTTCTGCGACACCGGCAAGGTCTGCCCCCTGGCCAAGATGTACACCCTGGGCAGCAATTTCATCCCCTCCGCCAATCACGCCGGCGGCCTGCGGTATCACGGCATGAGCCCCGTGCTCTCCGAGCTCTATCACCAGGGGCTGATGGAGGCCCGGGCGGTGGAGCAGACCAAGGTGTTTGAGGCGGCGGAGCAGTTCGCCCGGGTGGAGGGCATCCTGCCCGCGCCCGAATCCAGCCACGCCATCCGGGTGGCCATCGACGAGGCCATGAAGTGCAAGGAGACCGGCGAGGAAAAGACCATCCTCTTCGGCCTCACCGGCACCGGCTACTTCGACATGGTGGCCTATGAGAAGTTCCACAACGGCCAGATGACCGACTACATCCCCACCGACGCCGAGCTGGAGGCCAGCTTCGCCCAGCTGCCCAAGGTGCCGGGTCAGGAGTGAGCCAGCAGTTCAGACAGCGGAGGACGCTCAGCCCTCCGCTGTTTTTGTCTTGTCCCGCCGCATATTTTGCGGTCAGTCTGCGCAAACTGGATCGGAACCATTTTGTCCAGACTGGAGGAATGTCTCATGTCCAATCCCAACCGCCGGGGCGCCCTGGCCCTGGTATCCGCCTCCATGTGCCTGGTGCTGGCGGCCCTGTTCTCCCTCGGGGAGCCGGCCTCCCCCGCCCTCTCCGCCGCCGGGGAGGCCGCGGTGCCCGCCGCCGCCGACTGGGGGCTGTCCTTCCCCACGGAGGGGGAGTCCCCGGTGGGCAACGCCACGGCGGAGGACCTGGCCCGATACGGCGCCTACTACCTGGGGGACACCAGCAAAAAGGTCCTGTATCTCACCTTTGACTGCGGATACGAGAACGGCCACACGGAGGCCATCCTGGACGCGCTGAAGAAGCACGATGCCCCCGCCGCCTTCTTTGTGGTGGGCCACATGGTGGAATCCGCCCCGGATATCGTCCGCCGCATGGCTGAGGAGGGCCACATCGTGGGCAACCACACCTTCCACCACCCGGACATGTCCGCCATATCGGACGTAGAGTCCTTCCGGAAGGAGCTGGAGGACCTGGAGACACTGTACCAGGAGACCACCGGGCGGGAGCTGTCCAAATTCTACCGGCCGCCCCAGGGAAAGTACAGCGAGGAAAACCTGGCCCAGGCCCGGGAGCTAGGCTATACCACGGTGTTCTGGAGCCTGGCCTATGTGGACTGGAACGTGGACGACCAGCCCACGGCGGAGGCGGCCTATGAAAAGCTGCTGCCCCGGGTCCACGACGGGGCCATCGTCCTGCTCCACTCCACCTCCTCCACCAACGCCGCCATTCTGGACGACCTGCTGACAAGGTGGGAGGAGATGGGCTACACCTTTGCCCCCCTGACGGAGCTGCCGGGCCTGGCCTGACAGGCTGTTGCTTTTGCCCTTGCCTCCCGCTGCCGGACATGGTAGGATGGATGGCAGAAAGGGGGCGGCGTCCCATGCGGTATCTCTCCGGACAGAGACGGCTCGAGGCTGCGGAATCCTGTGTGATCTGGTTTTTTCTTTACTCGGTGCTGGGCTGGCTGTACGAGGTCTTTCTGGAGGTGGTGGTCTACCGCTGGGGGTTCACCAACCGGGGCGTGCTGTTCGGCCCCTACTGCCCCGTGTACGGCGTGGGGGCGCTGGTGTTCCTGCTGTGCTTCTCCCGTCTGATGGAAAAGCGGGAGCCCGCCTGGCTCCGCTGGGTGAAGCCGGTCCTGATCTTCCTGGGCTGCATGGCCGTGGCCACCGCCATCGAGCTGGCCACCAGCTACATCCTGGAGGCCATCACCGGCGCCTGGCCCTGGCAGACCTACCGGGACTACGCCATCAACTTTGAGGGACGCATCGCCCTCTCCCCCTCCGTCCGGTTCGGGCTGGGCGGGCTGCTGTTCCTCTATGTGCTCCAGCCCCTGTTCCGGCATCTGACGGGGAGCCTCTCCCCCCGGCTGCGGCGGGGCGCCGCCATCGCCGTGACGGCGGTGCTGGCCGCGGACTTCGCCGCGACACTGCTGCTGTGAGCGGGAGATCCAGGCAAAAAACGAGGGCTGACAGCGTCAGCCCTCGTTTTGTTCTTCCATCATCTTGTCCAGATATCTCTGAATACAGCGGTACGTCTCCTCGCTGAGGTCGTGCTCCACCTTGCAGGCGTCCTCCGACGCCACCTCCGGGGAGACCCCCAGCAGCTCAAAGAGCTTCGAGAGGGTCTTGTGCCGGCCGTAGACCCGGCGGGCGATGGCCATGCCGCTCTCGTTGAGCGTGATGCTGCCGTCGGCATCCATGTTGATATAGCCGTTCTCCCGCAGCTTTTTCATGGCAATGCTGACGCTGGGCTTGGAGTACCCCAGCTCGTTGACGATGTCGATGGACCGTACCTGTCCCCGCCGCTGCTGAAGGACCAAAATGGACTCCAGATAGTCCTCGGCAGACTCGTGGATCACCATAACCGGCACCCTTTCCGTATGCTGGCGGCATGGGTGGACCCGCTGACCGCCGAACAAAATTTGTACGGCCGAGTAATAAAAAAAGAGACGTGCTGAATCAGCACGTCTCTTTTTGGTGGAGATAAGCGGGATCGAACCGCTGACCTCTTGACTGCCAGTCAAGCGCTCTCCCAGCTGAGCTATACCCCCAGGCCGTTCGTACCGTGCGAGTTTCGCGCTCGGAACAGTGATTAGTATAGCAAAGCAGAATGGAAATGTCAACACTAATTTTTTGTTTTTTCAGATTTTTTTCAGAGGGTGGAAACAGCGCCCGTCCCCCTCCGGCGGGGAGGCGCTCACGCTCTCCACCGGAGGCTCCGGAGCTCGTTCTTCTGCGCCGGTGTGATCCGGAAGCTCTCGACAGCCTTCTGGATGGTCTTGTTGTGGGTCCAGCGGTCCAGGCGCCGCTCCTCCAGATAGGGAAGCGCCGCGTCGTACTGCTTGGCCAGGGCGGTGGCGAAGTACCAGGCGACCATCATCCGCACATAGTACTCCTCCCGCCGCACCCCGGCGGCCAGAGCCAGATACGCCGGGCGGAATTCCCCGTCCAGATAGAACTGCATCAGCATCCCCAGGCCGAAGCGGACCGTGTAGGGCCCCTCGTCCCGGACCCAGCGGCGGATCTGCTCCGGCAGCTCCGCCGGGTGGCGCCGGAAGGCCCTCGGGCTCAGAAGGTCACAGGTGGCCCAGTTGTCCACATGGGGGAGGAAGCTCTCCAGCGCCGCCACTGCCGCCGCATAGTCCGGGAGGGCGGAAATCAGCAGGCCGTGGAGGTTGTTTTCCTCATAGTACCGGTGGGGCAGCTCCCTTAAAAACGTCTCCGCCTCCTGGGTCCCGGCCAGTTCCTTTGCCAGCTTCCGCAGGGCCGGCATCCGCACGCCGATGACCAGAGCCGGATCCATGGTGGGGATCAGCCTGCTCTGGAAGGCCTGATAGGCCGGGTCCCGCAGGGAAAAGAGGGTGTTTTGGATCTCTGTCATGGCACGTTCCCCGGTTCAGCGCAGCTCGTCCCGCACATTGCCGTCCAGATCCAGCCACGTCACAGCGTCCTCTGTCATGCGCATGCAGCCGTGCCAGCTGCCGTCCTTGGGAATGGAGACGGAGCCGGGATTCAGATACCACACGCCGCCCGCCTGCCGCTTCACGGGCACGTGGAAATGGCCGTACACCACATACCCGGCGCCGCTCAGCAGATCGGCGGCAGGGGGCTCGTCGGCATTGTAGTGATGTCCGTGGGTCAGGAACACCCGGCGGCCGCACAGGTCCTCCACCCGGAAATCCGCCCCGATGGGGAAATCCAGCACCATCTGGTCCACCTCCGCATCGCAGTTGCCATGGACGCAGAGGATACGGTCCCTCCACCCGTTCAGCATGGCAAAGACCGCCTTCGGGTCATAGCCCTCCGGCAGGTCGTTCCGGGGGCCGTGGTAGAGCAGGTCCCCCAGCAGCACCAGCCGGTCCGCGCCCTGCCGCTCCGCGAGGTCCAGCAGCTTCCGGCAGTACAGGGCGCTGCCGTGGATATCCGATGCGATCCAGATGTTCATAAGCTCCACTCTCCTGTTCCGATCTGTCCCGGCCGGACGGCCGGGCATATTTTTTCCCATTGTACCACAGGACCCTCTCCGGGCACAACGGTCCCTCCGCAAAAGCCAACGGGACGCAGCAGCCGCCGCGTCCCGCCGGTGAGATCACGCTCTGGACCGCCGCAGGACCTCCAGCAGGAACCGCCACACCCGCTCCACGGAGGCGATGTCCATCCGCTCCCGGGGGGTGTGGATCTCCGGCAGGTCCGGCCCGATGGACACGGCGTCCAGCCCCGGCAGCTTGCCCGCCAGGATGCCGCACTCCACCCCAGCGTGGATGGCCTCGATCTCCGGCGCGGCGCCGTACTGCTCCCAGAACACCTCGGTCATCAGATCCCGCAGCGGGGAGTCCTTCCGGTACTCCCAGGCAGGGTAGTCCCCGGAGACGGTCACCGTGCCCCCCAGCTGCTCCATCAGGCTGCGGAGCCGGCGGTGGAGCAGCTCCTTCTGGCTGCCCAGGGAGCTTCGGACGCAGAAGGTGGCCGTCAGGCGGTCCTCCTCCGCGGCGAGGATGCCCAGGTTCAGAGAGGTCTGCACCAGGCCGGGGATGTCCCGGCTCATGGCCTGGACGCCGTTCGGCAGGCAGGTGAGCATGCAGAGGACCTTCGCCGTGGTGTCCCCATCCATGGGCGTCCGGCCCGTCTCACAGGCCGCCGTCTCCACCCGGAGGCCGGGGTCCGCCCCGGCGTACTCCCGGGTGAGGTCCCCGGCTATTTTCTCCACGGCCCGGCGGGCGGCCGCCTCGTCGGAGACCGCGATCCGGGCCCTCGCCTCCGTGGGGATGGCGTTGTCCTTGCCGCCGCCGGAGATGTCCGCCAGCCGCAGCTCCGTCTCCAGCCCCACGGCCTGGAGCACCCGGCCCAGCGCCGTGCATGCGTTTGCCCTTCCCTTGTCGATCTCCGTGCCGGAGTGGCCTCCCGCCAGACCCCGGACCGTCACCTCCAGCGCCGTGCCATCAAAGGGGACGCGGCTCACCGGCAGGACGCATCGGGCCATGCTGCCGCCGGCGCAACTGACGGTGAAGATCCCCTCCGCCTCAGAGTCCAGGTTGATGAGCTTCCGGCCCCGGAGGGGCGAGACGTCCAGCGCCTCCGCTCCCAGCATGCCGATCTCCTCCTCCGTGGTGAACACCGCCTCCAGCCGGGGGTGGGGCAGCTGATCGTCGTCCAGCGCCGCCAGGGCCATGGCCACGGCGATGCCGTCGTCGCCGCCCAGGGTGGTGCCCTTCGCCCGGACGAAGCCGTCCTCCACATAGAGGTCCAGCCCCTCCTTCGCCATGTCCTTGCCGCAGCCGGGCTCCTTCTCGCAGACCATGTCCAGATGGCCCTGGAGGATGACGGGCTCCGCCGCCTCATAGCCGGGGGACGCCTCCTTGATGAGGATGACGTTGCCGGCCTTGTCCTGATGATATTCCAGGCCCCGCTCCTTCGCGAACGCCACGCACCAGTCGCTGACGGCCCCGCAGTTCCGGGACCCGTGGGGGATGGCGCACAGCGCCTCAAAAAACTGAAAGACCCGCCGGGGCTCCAGCCCCTCCAATACGCCCATATGACCGCTCCTCTCCGGCGGCGGGGATCGCCGCCTGTGATATTCTGTACAACGTCTGTAGTATATCCCATTCCGGGCGGCGGCGCAAGGCGGCGGGGAAAAAACAGGAGCGCCGGCTTTTGCCGGCGCTCCCGCGCTTCGTTATGAAACGATTGGGAACCGCAGGACCACCTTGAAGAGGTCCCCGTCCACCGTCAGTTCCAGCGTCCCCCTCTGGAGCTCCGTCAGGCTCTTGGCGATGGAGAGACCCAGGCCGCTGCCCTCGCCGGTCCGGGCGGCATCTCCCCGGACGAACCGCTCCAGCAGCTCCTCCGCCGGGATGTCCAGAGGCGCCCGGGAGGTGTTCTTGAAGGAGATCACCGCCTGGCCCTCCGCCGCCTCCAGCGACAGGTACACCCGGGTGCCCCGCTGGGCGTACTTGCAGATGTTGTTCATCAGGTTGTCGAACACCCGCCACAGCCGCCGGCCGTCCGCCAGGATGGTCACCGGGGTCTCCGGCTGCCGGGTCACCAGGTCCAGCCCGGCGTCCTTCAGCCGCTGCTCGTACTCCCCCGCTGCCTGGGTCAGCAGGACGCCGGGCTGGCAGGGGGCCAAATCCACCTCCAGGTTGCCGGTGGAGGCCTTGGACGCCTCCACCAGGTCCTCGATGAGCCGCTTCAACCGCTCCGACTGGCGGGTGAGGACGGCGGCGTACTCCGGGATCTTGTCGCTGTCCTTCGGCTCCTTGCCGATCAGGTCCGCGTAGTTGATGATGGAGGTCAGGGGCGTCTTGATGTCGTGGGACACGTTGGTGATGAGCTCCGTCTTCATCCGCTCGCTGCGCATCCGCTGGTCCACCGCCGCCGCCATGCCCTGGGCGATGTGGTTCAGGTCCTCTCCGTGGGATTTGAAGTCCAGCACCATGCCCTTGGTGTCCACCTGATAGCTCAGGTCCCCGGCGGCCAGGGCCCGGCCCCCCAGCAGCAGCCTCCGGCACATGAGGGCCGCGGCCAATACCAGCAGGAACAGCAGGATCTTCTCCGCGATCCACAGGAGGACCAGCACCTCCGGCGCGTACCAGAACACGCCCAGGGAGAAGATCAGTCCCACCAGCTCCACAAAGACGAGGGCAAAAAACGCCGCCGCGGTCTTGCCCACCAGGGGGATGCCCCGGAGCAGCTCCGCCAGCCGGCAGCCGAAGCCCCGGAGGCCGCGGCCCAGCATTTTCAGGACCTTCCAGCACAGGCGGAGGGCCATGCAGACCAGGGTGTTCCGCCACCAGCCGCCCAGCTTGACCCGCAGGGCAAGGCTCATGCACCAGCCGGTGAACACCCCCGCCAGGGCGCCGGTCCCCAGGATCAGCGCCGCGATCAGGGGCGGGCCGGAGAGCCACAGCTCCACCACCACTTCCACCCCTATGAACACGCCCAGGGCCACCGCCGCCGTCAGCAGGTCGAAGGGGAGCTTCGTCCCCCAGCCGGGGCGGACGCCGTCCGCGCCGGAGCGGTGCCCGGCGGCGCACAGCAGGAAAATGTAACACGCCACCGCCAGCAGCGCCGCCGCGGCCAGGATGGCGTAGATCCAGTACCGGAGGGCGTAGGCGATGTCCGCCAGCCGGTTGGCCAGCTCATACTCGTCCTCGAAGGGGAATGCGTCGTCCAGCACCAGCTCCGCGGTGTAGGCGTTCTCCACCGCCTGGAGCGTCACTTCTCCATCGGTACCCTCTGCCTCCTGCGCCTCCCAATCACGCCAGTCATAGGTGACGGTAAAACTCCAGAGGCTGTCGTAGGCGGCGTTTCCGGTGTGCCAGAGCTCTGTGCCGGTCCCGTCCCGGACCGCCGCGTAGGCGATGTTCCGGTTGGCGCAGAAGGCCTCCGCCTTCTCCAGCCTGTCTCTCCCCTCCCCGTCCGGGACCACCCAGGATATGAGGTTGTAGATGTCATTATAGGCGACGCCCTCAAGCAGCTCCCGTTTGAAGTCGTCCTCTGGGGTGATGTAAACGTCCGCGTTGTAGAACACCAGGGCCGCCAGGGTCCCGCCGCAGAGGGTCATGGCCATCACCATCAGCAGCAGGAAGGCCGTGACCTTGGCGGCGGTGCGCTCCGTCAGCTTTGTCTTCCGCTTCGGCGCCGGCGGGGTGTCCGTGGGAGGCTCCACGGCCTCCGTCACCACCTGGGCGATCTCGTTTTCGATCTGTGTTCCGATCTGTTCGATGTCTTTCATGTCCGCATCCCCTTTTCCAGCTTGTACCCCTGGCCCCAGACGACTTTCAAGTACCGGGGCTCCGCCGGGTCGATCTCGATCTTCTCCCGCAGGTGGCGGATGTGGACCGCCACCGTGTTCTCGCTGCCGAAGGGGGCGTCCCTCCACACCCTCCGGTAGATCTCCCGGGGGGAGAACACCTGGCCCGGGTGCTCCATCAGCAGCTTCAGAATGTCGTACTCCGTGGGAGTCAGGGACACGGCGTCCCCGTCCACGGTGACGGCCTTCTCCCGGTCGTCCAGCTGGATGCCGCCCAGGGTCAGCACCTCCGGCCGGACGGTCCCGCCCCCCAGCTGGAAATACCGCCGCAGCTGGCTGCGGACCCGGGCCGCCACCTCCACGGGGTTGAAGGGCTTGGTCACATAGTCGTCCGCCCCCACGTTCAGCCCCAGGATCTTGTCCGTGTCCTCGCTCTTGGCGGTCAGAAGGATCACCGGCACGTTGCTCACCTGCCGGAGCTTCGCCAGGGCGGTGATGCCGTCCATCTCCGGCATCATGATGTCCAGCAGCACCAGATGGATGTCCTCCCGGTCCAGGATGTCCAGGGCTTCGGCGCCGGTGTGGGCCTCGAACAGGGTGTAGTTCGGGTCCGCCAGATAGATCTTCAGGGCGTTGACGATGTCCCGCTCGTCGTCGCAGATGAGAATGTTGTACATGGGGCTCCCTCCTTGGTCTCTATCATACTGGGATGGGGTTTAACAAAAAAGGGGGCAAATCCTTAAGATTTGCTGAAGGCGGAAAATCTCTTTCATCATACCACAAACCCGGCACAGGGCAACTGGAAATATGAAAACCGCCCGAGGGTCTCCCCTCGGGCGGCTGCCGGTCATGTTCTGTTTTGCTTACGCCTGGGCGTCCTTCTTCATCATGATGTCCAGGATGGTCCTGTCGGTCTCCACCATGCCGGGGGTGCTGACCTGCCCCATGTTGCGGATGGCCTGCTCCGGCGTGGCGCCGCAGATGCCGTCCGTGGCCTGGAGGACCACGTCGCTCATGGCCAGCTGAGCGCACATGATGGCGGCGTTGGTGGCGGTGGCCAGCTTCAGTGCGCAGCCGATCTTGCCGCCGTCGCAGATCATGCCGGTGAGGTTGCCGCTCATGTTGATGATGGCCTTGCCGATCTGCTCGTCGGTGCCGCCCATCAGCCACACCATGGCGGCCGCGGCGGCGGTGGCGGCGGAGACGCCGCACCCGCAGGTGGCGGAGAGCTTGCCGGTGAAGATCTTGATGTATACATTCAGGGTGTGGGAGAAGGCCAGGGCCTTTTCCAGCTGCTCCTTGGAGGAGCCCAGGTGCCGCGCCAGCTCCACCACCGGGATGATGGCGGTGATGCCGTGGTTGCCGCTGCCGGCGCTGCTCATGACGGCGTAGGGGCAGCCGCTCATGCGGCCCTCGGCGCTGGAGGCCACCCGCAGCATGGTGTCCGCCGCGAAGCCCCGGCCCAGCAGGTCTGCCTTTTTCAGGGCGGTGGCGATGCCCACGCCCAGGGTGTGCTCCAGGCCGAAGTCAGCCAGCTTCTCATTCATGTCCATGCCGTCCAGCATGAAGGCCAGGTCCTCCTCGCCGCACTGGTCCACCAGGGCCCGGATCTCCGCCACCGTCATGGGGGCCAGCCGCTCGTGGAGGTCGTCCCCACCACCGGCGGCGTAGTCCTTTTTCACCAGCACGTCGTTGTTCCGCATGGTGAGGATGATGTTGGAGTGGGTGCCCCGGATCTCGCTGATGCCGATGCCGGCGGTGGTGATCACCTCCGCCCGGGCGTAGAGCGCCGTCTCGTCCTGCTTGATCATCACCACCACATGGCGGTCCTCCACCAGTTTGATGGACGCGTCGCTGATCTCCGGGGTGATGTCCTCCAGCAGCTGGAGGCTCTTCTCCGGGTTCCGGAGGCAGGCGCCCAGGGCGGCGGCGTACTTGAGGCCCACCCGGGAGAAGCCGGGGATACCCACGCTCATGCCGTTTTTGTAGATGCCGGGGTTCACCTCCACCTTGACGGAGACGATGTCGCCGCCGATGGCGTGGCTGGCGTCGGCAGTGGCCAGGGCCACGCACACCGGCTCCGTGCAGCCCAGGGCGGGGACGACCTCCTGATGCAGCAGGGTCAGCAGTTCTTCTTTCGTGATCATGGGAAAGCTCCTTTCTTCACCGTACAGATAAGCAGTGTCCGTATTTCCTTCCGCAATGGTATTAAGCAATTCCCGTGCCAACTATTTTCCCCAACGGCCTCTTGCAAATCCGGTAAAAGTGTGTGAAAATGGTTAAAGAAATTGGTCAAACAGGAGGACGCCCCATGGAAAGAAAGACCATCTCCGTTATCGCTTTGGATCCCCGGGCTGCCCGGTCCTATGGCCGGGACGTGGAGAGCCTGTTCGGCGACGTGGCGGACATCTCCGTGTTCTCTGTCCGGGACGGGACCGCCATGGGCGCCCTGCCCCGGGCGGACCTGTTCGTGGCCTCCACAGACGCCTACGGCTCCCCGGAGGAGCTGACCCGCCACGTGCCCATCGACAGCCAGACCATGGCCATCGAGGTCTCCTTCCGCTGGGAGGAGCTGCGGCGGCTGAAGGCCCTGCCCGCCGGCAGCCGGGTGCTGTTCGTCAACATGACGGAGACCATGGCCCGGGAGGCCATCGCCCAGCTGGAGCAGTTCGGCGTCACCCAGGTCCGCTGGATCCCCTTCTACCCCGGGGCGGAGCTTCCGCCGGACGTCCGCATCGCCGTGACGCCGGACGAGATGCGCTATGTGCCGGAGGGGATCGAGACCAAGATCGACATCGGCCAGCGGGCCTGCACCTCCGGCATGATGATCGAGATCGCCCTGCGGCTGGGGCTAGAGCACCTGCTGGAGACGGAGAAGTTCCGGACCTATTTCCAGTCCATCGCCACCAGCAACTACAGCTTTGACCAGATGTTCGCCCGGTCCATCCGGCTGGAGAGCCAGTTCCATATTTTAATGGAGACGCTGGAGGACGGCGTGGTGGGCGTCAATGAGAAGGGGGAGGTCTTCGCCTGCAACCGCAACGCCGAGGAGATCACCCGCACCAGCGCGGACCTGGTGGTGGGCAAGCCCGCCTCCCAGGTGTTCCCCTACATCCCCTTCTCCAAGTGCCTCCAGGAACGGGAGCGGCTGCCCGCCAAGATCACCCGGCTCAACGGCATCAACGTCAGCGTGGAGGTGGTGCCGGTGATGCGCCAGAGCACCTGTATCGGCGCCTTTGCCATCCTCCAGCGGTTCAACGAGGTGGAGGCCCGCCAGAGCCAGCTGCGGGGACAGCTGCTGCGGAAGGGCTACCGGGCCAAATACGGCTTTGAGGATGTGATCGGCACGTCGGAGGCCATCCGGCACACCAAGGAGGTCCTCCGGCGGATGGCCGCCAGCGAGAGCCCCATCCTGCTGATGGGCCAGACCGGCACCGGCAAGGAGCTGTTCGCCCACGCGGTCCATCGGGCCTCCCGCCGGAAGGACGGCCCCTTCGTGGCCATCAACGTGGCGGCCTTTCCGGAGAACCTGCTGGAGAGCGAGCTCTTCGGCTACGAGGAGGGGGCCTTCACCGGCGCCAAAAAGGGCGGCCGGCTGGGCCTGATGGAGATCGCCCACCGGGGCACGCTGTTTCTGGACGAGGTGGAGGGCATGAGCCCCGCCCTCCAGGTGAAGCTGCTGCGGGTCCTCCAGGAGCGGGAGATCATGCGGGTGGGCGGCACCAGCATCATCCCCATTGACGTGCGGATCGTGGCCGCCACCAACGAGGACCTGGAGCGCCGGGTGGAACAGGGCACCTTCCGCCGGGACCTGTACTACCGGCTCAACACCCTGCCGGTGGCCATCCCGCCCCTGTCGGAGCGGGGAGATGACCTGTTTTTGATGATGGAGCAGTTTCAGCGGGAGCTGGGCGGCAGCTTCCGCCTCTCCCCCCAGGTCCGGGAGTTTCTCAAATCCTATGCCTGGCCCGGCAATATCCGGGAGCTGCGGAACGTGGTGGAGTACTTCCTCTACACCGGCCACGACCCCATCACCGTGGAGGACCTGCCCCCCACGGTGTTCCGGCAGGCAGACCGCCCCGCCCCCGGGCCGGTGCCGGCGGAGCTGCCGCCGGACGCCGACGCCTTCCGCTTTGTGCTGGAGCAGCTGTATCTGGCCTCGGAGTCCCATTGCTCCCTGGGCCGGGACCGGCTGCTGCAGCTGGCCAAAGAGTCCTTTATCCCCACCTCCCAGCAGGAGATCCGGTCCATCCTGTCCCGGATGGCGGAGCGGGGCCTGGTGCGGGTCACCCGGGGCCGGGGCGGCAGTCAGCTGACCGCGGAGGGCCGCCGGCTGTACGAAACTGGTCAATTTTAAAATATAGGCAACCAATAAAACCAATTTATCCCGCTCTGTCTGACCACGTTCCCGCGGAGCACGCCTCCGGGCAGCCCTGGCGTTTTGCCGAAACTGCCCGGAGCTTTTTGTGAGAAATTCCGATTTCCGCCATCCCGGACCGTTCCACAGGCTGTTTTCCGGCTGCATCGCTGTTTTTGGCACGACTTTTGCTTGAATAAACAGGTGAAAGCGCCGCAAATGCCGCAGAAAGGACGGATGACTATGACCTATCAGTTCGACACCATCGTGGACCGCTCCAACAACCACTCCGCCAAATACGACGAGCGGAAGAAGAAGTTCGGCACCGACGACGTGATCCCTCTGTGGATCGCGGATATGGACTTCCGGACCGCCCAGCCCATCATCGACGCACTGAAGGCCCGGGCCGAGGAGGGCATCTGGGGCTATACCGCCCGGCCGGACAGCTACTTCGAGGCCATCCGCGGCTGGCAGAAGCGCCGCAACGGCTGGGACATCGATCCCTCCCTCATGAGCTTCAGCCTGGGCGTGGTGCAGACCATCTCCGCCTGCGTGAAGCTGTTCACCCCGGAGGGGGGCAGCGTCCTGATCCAGACGCCGGTGTACTCCGAGTTCTATGACATGACCGAGGCCTGGAACCGCAGGGTCCTGGAGAATCAGTTCGTGGAGAAGGGCGGCAAGTGGTCCGTGGACTGGGCCGATTTCGAGGAAAAGCTGAAGGAGGCGGACCTGTTCATCCTCTGCTCCCCCCACAATCCCCTGGGGATCGTGTGGACGGAGGAGGAGCTGCGCCGGATGATGGAGCTGTGCCTGCAGTACCATGTGCCGGTGGTCTCCGACGAGATCCACTCCGATCTGATCTTCCACGGCAGGAAGCACATCCCCACCGCCTCCCTGTCCCCGGAGATCGCCGCCAACGTCATCACCGGCATCTCCGGCACCAAGACCTTCAATCTGGCGGGCCTCCAGGCCAGCACCGTGGTGTTCCCCAACGCGCACAGGAAGCAGGTGTTCGACCACTACTGGCAGTGCATGGACATCCACCGGAACAACGCTTTCTCCCTCACTGCCATGGAGGCGGCCTTCAACCACGGCGAGGAGTGGCTGGAGCAGCTGCTGCCCTATCTCTCCGACAACTTCGACTTTGTTGTGGACTACTGCGAAAAGCACATCCCGAAGATCAAGACCTACGCCCCGGACGCCACCTATCTCATGTGGCTGGACTGCCGGGAACTGGGGATGACCAACGAGGAGCTCCATGACTTCATGATCCAGAAGGCCAAGCTGGGCCTCAACGACGGCTGCTCCTTCGGCCGCAGCCTCACCGGCTATATGCGCCTGAACGCCGCCTGCCCCCGGGCCACCCTGGAAAAGGCCCTGCGGCAGCTGGAGGCCGCGGTCAACAGTCTGTGACAGGTTTTCCCCGCTGTCCCTTCACAACAGCCGACAACTGAAATGAGAGACGAGAAAAGGAGAAATGAAATGGCTACACTGGAAAAGAAGAGCTTCTGGCAGCAGTACGGCAGTCTGATCCTGATCCTGGGCGGCATCATCATCGGCGCACTGATCGGCGCCTTCGCCCCCTCGGTGGGCACCACCATCAAGCCCATCGGCGACATCTTTTTGAACCTGCTGTTCACCATCGTGGTGCCCCTGGTGTTTGTGTCCATCGCCTCCGCCGTGGGCAGCATGGCCAACATGAAGCGCCTGGGCAAGATCCTGGGCTCCACCATCGGCACCTTCATCTTCACCGGCCTCATCGCCGCGGCCTGCGTGCTGATCTGGGTCAACCTGTTCAGCCCCTCCGCCGGCACCAACATCGACATGACCGTCACCGAGGCCGGCGAGGCAAAGACCGCCGCCGAGCTGCTGGTGAGCTCTCTGACGGTGTCTGACTTCTCCGACCTGTGGGACAAGTCCAACATGCTGCCCCTGATCATCTTCGCCATCATCTTCGGCTTCTGCGTGTCCGCCTGCGGCGGTGACGAGAGCCCCATGGGCAAGCTGCTGAACAACCTGAACGACATCATCATGAAGTTCGTAGGCGTCATCATGTTCGTCGCCCCCCTGGGCCTGGGCGCCTACTTCGCCAACCTGGTGGCCACCTACGGTCCCGAGATCGTGGGCGACTACGGCCGGTCCATGCTGGTGTACTACCCCCTGTGCGCGCTGTACTTCATCATCTTCTTCCCCCTGTACGCCTTCCTGGCCGGCGGCAAGCAGGGCGTGAAGGTCATGTTCAAGCACATCTTCCGGCCCGCCATCACCGCCTTCGCCACCCAGTCCTCCGCCGCCACCATCCCGGTGAACAAGGAGTCCTGCGACTCCATCGGCGTGCCCGAGGACGTCAGCGACCTGGTGCTGCCCATGGGCTGCACCATGCACATGGATGGCTCCGTTCTCAGCTCCATCGTGAAGATCGCCTTCCTGTACGGCATCTTCGATATGCAGTTCACCGGTGTGGAGACCTATGCCATGGCCATCATCGTGGCGATCCTGTCCGCCTTCGTGCTGTCCGGCGCTCCCGGCGGCGGCCTGGTGGGCGAGATGCTGATCGTCTCCATGTTCAACTTCCCCGCCGAGGCCTTCCCCATCATCGCCACCCTGGGCTTCATCTTCGACCCCGCCGCCACCTGCCTGAACTCCTCCGGCGACACCATCGCCTCCATGATGGTCACCCGGATCGTGGAGGGCAAGGACTGGCTGGTGAAGGCCATGGCCGCCAAAAAGGCGGAGCAGGCCTGATCCCCTCTTGCCATCCGACGCGTTTTGATTTAGAATAGGAAATAGAAAATTACTGAAAAGGAGTGTTTCCCATGAATGTCATCGAGACCAAGAACGCCCCCGGTGCCATCGGTCCCTACTCCCAGGGCTACGCCTTCGGCGACCTGGTGATCACCTCCGGCCAGATCCCCGTGGACCCCGCCACCGGTGAGATCCCCGAGGGCATCTCCGCTCAGGCGGAGCAGAGCTGCAAGAACGTGGGCGCCATCCTGGAGGCCGCCGGCACCGGCTTTGACAAGGTCGTCAAGACCACCTGCTTCCTGGCGGACATGGGCGACTTTGCCGCCTTCAACGAGGTGTACGCCAAATTCTTCACCTCCAAGCCCGCCCGGTCCTGCGTGGCCGTGAAGGCACTGCCCAAGGGCGTGCTCTGCGAGATCGAGGCCATCGCGCTGAAATAAGGGAGGCACCGGATGAAGGTCACCGTCATCGGCAGCCACCTGTGCCCCGACACCCTGTATGCCCTCAACAGGCTCAGCGAGGCTCATGCGGAGATCGAATTCAAAAATCTCTCCGCCAGCCTGCCGGACCTGAAGGCGTATCTGGCCCTGCGGGACAGCGACCCCCACTACGAGGCCGTGAAGAAGAACGGCGGCATCGGCATCCCCGCCTTCGTCCTGGAGGACGGCACCGTCACCCTGGACCTGGCGGACGTGCTGAAATAAGCAAACGCAGAAACACCCCGGCGGACCGCGGTCCGCCGGGGTGTTTTGTTCATTCAGCCGGAGAGCAGGGCGGCGAAATAGCCGGTCCGCGTCCGCAGGTCCGCGGAGCCGGTGTACCAAATGGACAGGACCCGGTTTCCCTGCCGAAGCACGGCAAACTGTTCGGGTGCGCCTGTTCCATCGGTCTCCTCCGCCCACCAGAAGCCGTCCAGGCCCTGGGCCTCTATGGGCTCCAGCGGCAGCTCCGGCCGGCTGTCCAGAAAGCCGGCCCGGTTCTCTGTCAGCTCTGCGGTCAAGGTCCGGGCCAATCCGTCTGTCAGCATACGGTAATATGCGGTCTGGAGAAAAACCTGCTCCCCGCCGGACAGCTCCGCAAACTGGCGGGCGGCGTACATCCGGGGGCACAGCTCCATGAACTTGGTGCGGCAGCTCCAGAACTCCGTGTGCTCCGCCCCCTCCAGCTGAGCCAGATCCACGTACACCACGCCGCTGTCCGGATCGTAGTAGCTGTCCCCCGCGTCCCAGCCGCCGGAGAGACTGCTGCCGTGCATGTTCCGGAATCCTCCCACCAGACGGGCCGATATAACGAATATAACGCAGGCCAGCAGGATCCGGGCCAACCACAGCTGGCGGCGGTAGGGCCTGGGCCGCTCCTGAGGGATCCCCGCCCGCAGCCGCCTCAGCAGGCAGACCATGCTGCGGATCTGGCAGGCTATCTGCACTAGCCCAAGGACACACAGCCCGGCGACCGCCAGGATCTGTCCCGGCACACACTCCCGCACTGTGTCCAGCAACGGCGTGTCAGTCATCCCGGGCAGCCATGCCCACAGGGCCAGAAAGGCCGCCAGCAGCAGGACGGTGAGCACACAATCCCACGCCATGCGCCGCTTCAGATAGCCGTAGCCCAGCTCCTGGACCACTGGGTCTGTGTCCAGCTCCGGGGCGGACGGGTCGTCGCACCGCCAGATGTGGAAGAGATTCTCCAGGGTGCACACATACTCCCAGCCCAGGGCGCCGTACAAGTCCCGCACCTCCTCCGCGGGCCGCTCCTTCTTCTTTCCCACCGGCTGCATCCGGTAGCGGACCTGTGCGGGTTCTCCCCGCTGAAAGATCCCTCTCCAGCCGGCCATGCCGGTGAGATGCCACCCCTGAGCCGCCTGATCCTCCAGCCACGACTCATTGGCCGCCGTGTCGTAGATATTGGCCGGCCGGATCTCCCGGCAGGTATCCTCGCCGCTGCCGCCGGGCGGTGCCGGCGACGCAGAATTTCGGGACGTTTCCTTTTCCATGGCGCACCCTCCTCTCTACTGGAACTCCGCCAGGACGGCGGCGTATTGGGGCAGCAGGTCCGTCAGCGGCGCATCCGTCTCCGCCTCCACGCTCCACACCTGGTCCCCCAGCCGGAGCAGAAGATACTGATTGCCGTTCACCGTCGTCCCGGTCCAGACCTCGTCCAGGCCGGGATATTCCGTTTCCGTGGGGGCGTATTCGTCCCCGTACTCCGCCAGGATGCTTTCCACCAGGTTGTCCGCCAGCCATGGGAAGCGGAGACGGTAATACCGGGCCTCGCTGTACCGGTAGTACCGCCGCCCCTCCGTATGGTCCTCTATGGTCCACCACTGTTCGCTGGTGAGCCAGTTCTCCTGGGGGCTGGCCCAGGCTTCCCCGTTTTGGGACACCGCCACATAGGGCACCGGTTCGAAAACGTCCTCCATCTGCTGAAATGTCCGGCGGCCGGTGTGGGCCCCGTGGCACCATGCGGCGATGATGTAGAGCACCCACAGCAGGTCGATCACCAGGGCCAAGAAGCATGCTAGCCTGTAGGGCCGCCGGCGGGGGGCCTCCACGCCGGCCCGCATGGTCCGTAAGGCCTGCCGCAGGACGCAGGTCTGCCATCGGGCCATCTTGCCAACTGCCCAAAAAAAGCCCACACTCGCCGCCAGATACCACAGGGGCAGCCAGCTCCCCACCAGATGTGCCAGGTACGTCTCCCCAGAAAAGTATAGGGTAAAGGCGATGAGCCCCACGAAGACTGCCAAGATCCCCCAACCGAGATACCTGCTGATCTTCTCCTGCCGGGAGAGCTGGTCGTAGGCTCTTGCCTCCGTCTCCGGGTCTGTGTGGAGCTCCGGAGCCTCCGGGTCGTCGCACCGCCACAGGTGCATGGTCTTTCCGATGGTGTCCACGTACTCCCAGCCCAGAGAACGGTAGGTTTCCCGGCGTTCCTGGTCCGGGACCTCCCCCTTTTTGCCGGCGGGCTCCAGCCGGTAGCGGACGGTCTTTGGCAATCTCCATTCAAAGGACGCCAGAAAGAAAAACCGCCAGCTGGGGACGTAAAACCAGCCCTTGGCCGCCAGGTCCTCCAGCCGGGCCTGCCAGGCGGCCACGTCCTCCACATACCCCGGCATCAGCTTGACCATGGTGCTTCCCCCTCTCTCTTTCTATTGAAACTCCGCCAGGACGGCGGCGAAGCCGTCCAGGTGATCCGTCAGGTCCCGGTCTGTCCGCACCCGCTCCGCCAGCACCGTCCGGCCCAGCCGGCCGGCGAAACACTGGTTCTCTCCCGCACCGATGACCACCGCCTCGTCAAAGCGGCTGTCCGCCACCTGCCGGACCTCCGCGTCGGGCCAGCTGTCCAGAAAGGTGTCCACCCGCTCCTGATACAGGATCTCCGCCAGCGGCTCCAGCGCCACCCGGTCCAGCCCGGCCCACAGGGACGCCTGACCGTCCCAGCGGAACTGATCGATCTCCCTGTGGTCCGTCAGCAGGCTGTTGACGCTCTCACAGCGATGGATGTCCATGTCCAGCGTTGCAGTCTCCGGGGCCAGCACCTCCAGGGCCACATAGGGCAGGGGCTCCGGCGCGTCGGCGAGATCCATCTCCTGCCGGCCCACGACGACAAATGCCAGGAATGCCGCCAGCAACACGATCATGCCCCAGGTGACGATCTCGTGGCGCAGGGTCCGCCGGACGGCCTTCCCCGTGTCGCCCCGCGCCGGGGGCACCCCCGCCGCCAGACGGCGCTTCAGCCGCGTCACGCCCCGCACATGGCGGACGATATCCCAGAGGGCCTGCCCGACCCACCAGAGGGCGAACAGCCACACCGCCCACATGCCCATCAGGAACCGCTCCACCGGCCGGCCGCCTCCGCTCCACAGGTCATCGAACTGGAGAAACAGCCACAGGGCCAGCAGGGGGAGGCACAGCAGCGTCCGCCGGATCGTCCGCCGCAGCAGCTTCTCCCAGGCCCAGGCCTGGGTGGCGGGATCCGTGTACAGGTCCGGGGCCGTGGGGTCGAAGCAGTAGTAGACCAGATAGTCCCCCAGGGGACAGGCCCGGCGCCAGCCCATGCCGGCATACAGCTCGTCCGCCTCCTCCTGCTCTGTCTGGGTCCGCTGGCCCTGGGGGTCCAGCCGCACCCGGCAGGCACAGGGCTTCATCCGCTCAAACAGCGGGAAGGTGCCCCACTTCATCAGGATCCAGCCCCGGACTGCCCGTTCCTCCAGCCAAGCCTCGACGGTGCCCACGTCCCACAAGTCCATGGGTGCCAGAAAGCGCCTGTGGTCTTTCACGGCAGCTCCCTCCTCTCTGTGCCAGGCAGCGCCCGCTCCGCCGCCCGCTCCTCCCGCTCGCCGTCTCCCACGCACAATCGCAAGCGGGAGAGCTCCTGCCGGAACAGGGCCCGGCCCCGGTCCGTGATGGCGTAGGTCCGCTTCCGGCCCTCCACCGCCGTCTCCCGGATCAGCCCCTCCTCCTGGAATTTGGCCAGGATGGTATACAGGGTCCCCGGCCCCAGGGGGACCCGGCCGGCGGTGGCATCGTCCACGTACTCCACGATCTCCGTGCCGCACCGCTCCTGCCGCAGCAGGCTCAGCAGGACGTAGAACATGCTCTCCGTCAGCACCTTCAGCGGCTCCTTCGCCACGGTCTCCCCTCCTCTCTCCGCTCAATATCGTTACACGATATCCTCTGATCCCACTATAATATCGTCTTTCGATATTGTCAAGGGGATGTCTGCTTTTCCCTGAAATGACAGGATTTGAGGGTTGCGGAGGGACGGCGGACTCCTGTATGCTGTTGTGTGTCAATACACACCCAGAAAGGACATCAAAACCATGAAACGAAAACTTTTCTGCGGCCTGCTGGCCGCGCTGGTGCTCTCCGCCGGGACGGTCCGGGCGGCACCCTCCGGCCGGGTGGTGGCCGTCCAGGTGGACGGCACCATGCTCCGGACCGGCGTCAGCTATCTGGACAAGGGCGTTACATACGTGCCCCTGCGGGGCCTGCTGGACGCCTTCGGCGGCTGGTCTGTCTGGTGGGACAGCGGGGAGAGGACGGCGGAGGCCGCCTCCGATTCCCACCGCGTCTCCGCCGACCCGGCGGCGGACACCGTGACCGTCAACGGCCGGACCTACAGCGGCAAGGTGTTCGTGGAGCGGGGCCGCACCTACGTGCCCCTGCGCACCACCGTCACCGCCCTGGGGGGCGGCATCGCCTGGGACCCCTATCTGGGGGGCGCGGCGGTGACCTCCCCCGGGGCGGAGCACGACGCGGCGGACCTCTACTGGCTCAGCCGCATCATCAGCGCCGAGAGCCGGGGCGAGACCATGGAGGGTCAGATCGCCGTGGGCAATGTGGTGCTCAACCGGGTGGCGGCAGAGGAGTTCCCTGACACCATCCCCGATGTGATCTTTGACCGCAAGCACGACGTGCAGTTCACCCCGGTCTCCAACGGCACGGTGTATCTGCGCCCCGCGGCAGCGTCCGTGGAGGCGGCGAAGCGGGCCCTGGATGGGGAGAATGTGGTGGGCGAAGCCAAATACTTCTACGCCCCCGCCCTGTCCCAGGGGGTGTGGATCAACGCCAATCGGACGTATCACATGACCATCGGCTGCCACCGTTTCTACCTGTAATTGACTTTTTCCCGCCGGGGGGCTAAAATAGGGTCATCATGTGACAAAGGAGCATGTATATGCTGTTTTCCGATCATCCCAGGACCCACTACCGCAATGCCCCGGCCCGCGAGGTCATCTGCCAGCTGCGGTTCCCGTCCATCCTCACCATCAACGCCGCGGAGCCCGCCGACTTTCAGGAGGCCATCCGCGGGGAGTTCCCCCAGTACGCCCGCCGGCAGGACGCCGCCCCGCCCCGCATCACCGGTCTGGGCGGTCCCAACGTCAAGGTGGAACAGCAGCCCCCGGTGACCAACCACAACTTCATCTCCGAGGACAACCAGTGGAAGCTGAACCTCACCAAGGACTTCATCGCCCTGTCCACCCTGCACTACTCCGGGTGGGAGGAGTTCGCCCGCCACCTGGACAAGCCCCTGGCGGCCTTCATCCGGCTGTATAAGCCGGCGTATTTCCAGCGAGTGGGCCTGCGGTACGTGAACGTGTTCTCCCGGGCCCGGCTGGGGCTGGAGGACGCCGGCTGGGCGGAGCTGTTCGCCCCCGCCTACACCGCGCCTCTTCGGGAGGCGGACGTGGAGGAGGATCGCTTTCTGAACTGCTCCTGCGACCTGACGGTGAAGCTGGACTCCAGCTGCCAAGCCAAGGTCCACGCCGGCCCCGGCGTCCTGAAGCAGCGGACCCCCGGCGCCCCCCAGGACCCGGAGGTGAAGTTCATCCTGGACATGGACCTGTCCATGTCCGGCAACACCCCCTGTACCCTGGCCGCCGGTGCGCTGGAGACCCTCCACGGCCACTCCACCCGCCTGTTTGAGGGGGCCATCACGGAGAAGCTCCGGGAGGCCCTGGACCCCGCGTGATCCGGGCGGAGATCCCCGCAAAAAAGCACCGGGAGACAATCGCTTGTCTCCCGGTGCTTTTCTGTCCGGCTTCAGTTCTGGAACATGGGGGTGGAGAGATACCGCTCGCCGCTGTCCGGCAGCAGGGCCACGATGGTCTTGCCCTGGTTCTCCGGCCGCTTTGCCAGCTCCGCCGCCGCCCACACGGCGGCGCCGGAGGTGATGCCAACCAGAATGCCCTCGGTCCGGGCCAGCTCCCGGCCGGCGGCGTAGGCGTCCGCGTCCGTGACGGTGAGGATCTCGTCGATGACGGAGCGGTCCAGGTTCTCCGGCACGAAGTTGGCCCCGATGCCCTGGAGGCCGTGGGGCCCCGCATGGCCCTCCGTCAGCAGGGGCGAGGAGGCAGGCTCAAAGGCCACGATCTGTACCGCCGGGTCCTTCGCCTTCAGATACCGGCCCGTGCCGGTGACGGTGCCGCCGGTGCCGGCGCCGGCCACGAAGATGTCCACCTTTCCCTCCGTGTCCGCCCAGATCTCCGGGCCGGTGGTGGCCTCGTGAGCCGCCGGGTTGGCGGGATTCTCGAACTGGCCGGCGATGATGCTGCCGGGAATGCTCCGGCGGAGCTCCTCCGCCTTGGCCACGGACCCGGCCATGCCCTCGGCGCCAGGCGTCAGGACGATCTCCGCCCCGTAGGCGGCGATGAGGGCCCGGCGCTCTACGCTCATGGTGTCCGGCATGGTGAGGATCACCCGGTAGCCCCTGGCGGCAGCCACGGCAGCCAGACCGATGCCGGTGTTGCCGGAGGTGGGCTCGATGATGGTGCCGCCGGGGGCCAGGCGGCCCGCCGCCTCCGCCTCAGCGATCATGCGGGCGGCCACCCGGTCCTTGGCGCTGCCGGCGGGGTTCATGCACTCCAGCTTGGCCAGCACCGTGGCCTGGAGGCCGTGGGTTCTCTCGTAATTGCACAGCTCCAGCAGGGGCGTGCGGCCGATCAGTTCCGTGACGCTGTGATAGATGGGCATAGTGATCCCTCCGTTCTTCAGGATAGCTCTATCATACACCCGCCGGCGGCCCTTTGCAACCGGAAGGCGGGGCAACCAAAACATACACCGGGGTCGTCGAAGATCACATAGCGGACGAGCTGCAAATAACAGGAGAGGACCGCCTTCCGGCGGTCCTCCGTTTTTTGTTCAGTCCGCCGCTGTTCAGCCCTCCACGGGGATCTCCACGATTCCGGCGGCGCCGGCGGCAATGGCGTACTCAGGGAACACCAGCGTCACAGAGCCGTCCTGGTTCATATAGAAGGCGGTGGTGTCATCCACGGTGGTGAAGCCGCCCTGTTCCGGGGTGAAGAACAGCCCGGAGGTGTCCTGGTCAATATAGGCCTGGACGGCGGTGTTGCAGATGTTGACCCAGTCCTCACCCAGCACGTCCGCCAGGGTGATGTCCTTGTCATTGGCGATGTCCAGGTTGTAGCAGTACCGCTGCTGCTGGGCGCTGACCCAGCACTCCGCGAAATCCACCACAAAAGAGACCGCGGTGTCAGTCTGGGATTTGATCTCATAGTCGACGATCACATCCATCTCCCGGTCGCCCCACTGCTCCTCAGTGCCGCCGGTGGCAAAGAATGCCTCCTTGTAGGCGTCCCAGTCCGCCTTTGCCTGGGCCAGGTGGGCATCCACCCGCTCCTGGATCTGGGCGTTGACCGCCTCGCTGACGGCGCTGTCGGCCTCCACCTCGGGAACGGACACATCGTAGTCGATGCCGTCCTTCACCTCGTCGTAGCTGCGGACCGTCAGGATCTGGAACAGACCGCCCAGCACCGGGACGTCTCCAGCCGCAGCTGCAAAGGTGGGGGACAGATTCAGCCCGCCCAGGACCACCACAAAGCATGCGGCCGCGGCTCCCAGCGTGCGGCGGAGGGCATGCCCGCCGGCCCGGCTCCGGGTCTTTCCCCGGCGGATGCCCGCCAGGACATGGTCGTTCAGCTCCTCAGGGATGGGGGTGGATTCGTACTGGTCTCTCGCGCTCTTGAATTCGTTCATAGCTCTTCTCCTTCCAAAGATACCCGCAATTTTTTCAGTCCTGTGTAAAGTCTGGTCTTGACGGTGTTGAGGTTGCAGCCGGTGACGAGGCTGATCTCCTTCAGAGACAGGTCCTCGTAAAACCGCAGCCGGATGATGGTGGCCACCTCCGGCGGCAGCGCGTCCACCCGCTGGGCCAGAGTGCCGTCCGCCGGGAGAGGGTCTTCATAGCTCCCCGCGTCCAGCGCCTCCGGCGGCACCAGAGTCACCCGCTTCCGCTGGCGGAGACGGTCCATGCACACGTTGACCAGGATGTGATAGAACCAGGCGCGCAGGGCCTCCGGATCTTTCAGCTCTCTCTGCTTTTCCAGTGCCCTGCAGACAGCGGTCTGTACCGCGTCCAGGGCCTCTTCCCTGTCTTTCAGATAGCTGTAGGCCAGCCGGTAGAACCGCGCCTGATCCGTCACCAGGTAGTCGGTCAGCTGCTTTTCCAAATTGCGAAACACGTCTTCAGGGTCCTTTCTTTGCGTTCTGTATGATAGACGCAGCACACAGGGAAAAAGTTTGGAGGAAGGAGAAGGTTTTTCGGAATTTTTGCCCGTGAAAAAGAGGCCGGTCTCCCGGCCTCTTTTCCGCCGCTCTGTTCAGTCGTACCGCAGGGCGTCGATGGGATTGAGCTTGGCGGCCTTGTTGGCCGGCAGGTATCCGAAGAGGATGCCCACCGCCACGGACACGCCGAAGGCCACGCCGATGCCGCCCACCGTGGGGACGGCCACGAAGCCGTCGTTCCCGGTGCCCAGCACCAGGGCGATGACGTTGGTGAGCACGTTGGCCATGATGATGCCCAGCACGATGCCGATGGCCCCGCCGATGGCGGAGGTGGTGCCGGCCTCGATGATGAACTGGCTGCGGATATCCCGGCACTTGGCGCCCAGGGACTTGCGGATGCCGATCTCCCGCGTCCGCTCCGTGACGGACACCAGCATGATGTTCATGATGCCGATGCCGCCCACCAGCAGACTGATGGCCGCGATGAGGATCAGGATCATCATCAGGGTGTCCAGCATGGAGTCCATGGCGTCCATCATCTCCGCAGAGGTCATGACCATGTAGGCGTCCGAGGTCTGATAGACATCCATCAGGCGGTTTTCCACGATGCCCTTGGCCGCGGTGGAGGTGTCCCGGTCCGTGGCGGTCATCATGTACGTGTCGCCGTACCCGCCTCCCAGCCGCTGGGCGTTGGCGTAGGGGATGTAGACCACATCGTCGCCGCTGCCCTCCGTGTTGTCGCCGCTCTCCTCCAGGACGCCCACCACGGTGTAGGGCACGCCGCTGATGGAGATGGTCTGCCCCAGGGGGTCCCCCTGAAAGGCATACTCCGCCAGGAACGAGCCGACGACGCACACGTTCTGATGGCGCGCCACATCCACGTAGCGGAGGAAGCGTCCCTCCTCCAGGCCGGCTCCCTGCATGGTCTTGCCGGTCTCGTCCCGGTAGAAGTCCTCGCTGACGCCATAGACGCTGGTGCGCTCAAAGTCCTCCGTCCCCTGGCGGACCTTGGCGGAGGCGGTGACGTAGGGACTGACGCCGGAGAGATACTGGGGATACTTCTCCACCAGGGCGTACATATCGTCCGCGTCCACGCTCCGGGTGCTGTCCTCGCCCAGGCCGTAGATCATCACCTGCACCAGATTGGAGCCCAGCTGCTCGAACTGTGCGTTCATGTAGTTCTGCATGCCGTTGCCCAGGCTGGTGATGATGATGACCGCCGCCACGCCGATGATGATGCCCAGCATAGTCAGCAGGGCCCGCATCTTGCTGAGCATCAGGGATTTGATGGCCAGCTTGAAGGACTGGGTGAAGTTCATGCCCGCGCCTCCTCTCCCGCCTCATCCTCCTGGGGCTGGACCACCGCCTGGGGATCGTCCGCAGCCCCGTCATAGATGATCCGGCCGTCCTGAAGGCGGACAATGCGCTTGGCCTTCACGGCGATGGAGTTGTCGTGGGTGATGAGGACCACGGTGTCCCCCTCCCGATTCAGCTGCTGGAGGAACCGCAGCACCTCCCGGCCGGTCCGGGAATCCAGGGCGCCGGTGGGCTCATCCGCCAGGATCACCGAGGGCTTGCCCGCCAGGGCCCGGGCGATGGACACCCGCTGCTGCTGCCCGCCGGAGAGCTGGCTGGGCAGATTCTTCCGCTTGTCCGCCAGGCCCACCCGCTGGAGAGACTGGATGGCCCGCTCGTGGCGCTCCTCCGCGGAGATGCCCGCGTACAGCAGCGGCAGCTCCACGTTCTCCTGCACCGTCAGCTTGGGGATCAGGTTGTACTGCTGGAAGATGAAGCCCAGCATCTTGTTGCGGATCTCCGCCTGCTGGTCGTCCTCCATGGTGGACACATCGATGCCGCCCAGATGGTAGCTGCCGGAGGTGGGGACGTCCAGGCAGCCGATGATGTTCATGGCCGTGGATTTTCCGGAGCCGGAGGAACCCACGATGGCCACGAACTCCCCCTGGTCCACCGTCAGGTCGATCCCGTCCAGAGCGTGGACCGTCTCGTCGCCCATCTGATAGATCTTATACACATTTTTCAGTTCGATGAGATGCCCCATGGGCTCAGCCTCCCATCATCAGATCCATCAGCGTGGAGGCCTGGTTGTTGATGAGGACGATGTCCCCCTCCTCCAGACCGCCGGTGACCTCGATGTACTCGTCGTCATTGCGGCCCAGGGTGACCTCCCGGGTCTCCAGCTTTGTGACGTCCACCACAGCGGTGCCCGCATCGTTGAGGGCTCCGGGGCCGGGGACCGTCACGGTGTTGCCCCGGTCCACCGCGTCCACGGGGATGCACAGGGCGTTGGGGATCTCCTCGCCGATGATCTGGGCGGAGACATTCATGCCGGGCTTCAGGTCGCCGTAGTCCTCGATGACAACGGTCACCGGGTAGTTGGTGAAGCCGTTGGCGGTGGTGCCGTTGATGCTGACCTTGTCCACCACGCCCTCAAAGGTCTGGCCCTCCAGGGCGTCGGCGGTGATCTCCACTCTCTGGCCCACCTCCACCTTGCCGATGTCCAGCTCCGCCACGGCCATCTCCAGCTTCAGGTAGCTCAGGTCGTAGATCACGGCCAGGGTGCCGGAGGAGGCTCCGTCCACCTTGTCGCCGGCCTTGAAGCTCTTCTCGATCACTGTGCCGGCGATGGGGGATTTGATGTTGTAGTCATCCACCGTATCGGAGGCCGTTCCGGCGGAGAGCTGGGCGGACTGGAGGTTCAGCCGGGCGTTTTCGATCTGGTCCCGGATGGTCTCGGACTCCACGGTGCACAGCACCTCTCCCTTGGAGACGGTGCTTCCGGCCAGCTTGGCAAAGCCGTTCACCGTGCCGGAGCCGGAGGCGTAAACGACGGAAGAGGCGGGCATGGACACCGCAGCCTGACCGTAGCTGGTGTAGTTGCCGATGACGGCGGAGGCAGTGTAGGCATCGGAGACGGCGCCGGGGTTGTTCAGCCGCACCCGCACGGAAACCGAGGGCTTGCCGTTGCTGGTGATGGCGGTGGAGTTGGACACGCTGGTCACCGTGCCCGCCTGGGACCCGGCGTAGCCGTCCACGAACACGGTGGCGGTCTGCCCCACATAGAAGTCCGTGGGAGCGGCGAAGGGGAACAGGAAGTCGATGGACAGCTCCGTGCTGGCCACGATCCGCGCAAGCTCCGTCCCGGCGTTGACGCTGTCGCCGTTGTGGACGTAGACCTCGCTGATGGTGCCGGAGAGGGTGGCGGTGGGATGCAGGGCCTCCTGGGCCTGCTGATAGCTCAGCTGCGCCTGCTGCACGGAGATCTGTGCCCGGTCCATGGAGTCCTGGGCGTCGCTGCTGTCCATGGCGTAAAGGAGCGTATCCTTGGTCACCAGATCCCCCTCCTCAAAGGGGGCGCTGACGATATCGCCGGAGAGCAGGGTGGTGACATTGTAGGAATCCGCCGGCTGCAGCGTGGCGGTGCCGGAGACGCTGACCGTCAGGTCCTGCCGCTGAGCGGAGGCCACCAGATAGCTGCCGCTGAGCTGGCTGTTGACGTTCTTCGTCAGGCTGGACACGCAGCCCGCCACAATGGCGATCACCACCGCCAGAGGGATCAGGATCTTCAGCCAGCGCTTCTTTTTTCTGCTGTCCCAGTTTTTCAGAGAGAATCTCCGTTTTTTCTCCGGCTCCCCGCTCTCCGGCGTGCCGGAGGTCTCGGTGGGAGCCTCATTCATCCATTCAGTTTCCATATACAGTCTCCTTGTCCACAGTCTCGGCGGCGGACTTCGCGCCCATGCCGCGCTTGAAGATATCCAGCATGTTCTCCAGCTGTTCCCTGGTGGCGGGATCCCCGCCGTTCTGCAGGCCGGAATAGATCATTGGGGCGACGACCACCAGCAGTGCGCTCAGGACGTCTCCCAGGTCCCGCTCCCGCCGCAGATCCAGCAGATCCGGATTCACGGCTCCGCCCAGCCGCTGGAAGAGCGCCTCGGAATCGAGCATCTCCAGCAGGCCGTTTTTCTGCATCCCGCTGTTGCAGCGGATGATCTCCGTCATGGCGCCGATCTCGCCCATGTGCTGCTCCCGGCATTTTTCCTGCACGTAGTCGTACAGATCCATCAGCGCCCGGAAAAGATCTCCCCGGCTGCGGAGCAGGCACTCCTCCAGCAGCATGAACAGCTGGTCCACATAGCCCTTGAGGAGGTAGCGGAACAGGTCCTCCTTGTCGGTGAAATACATGTAGAAGCTGCCCCGGGGGATCCCCGCCTCCTTGATGATCTGATTGATAGACGCCTCGTTGAAGGGCCTGCGGGTAAATTCCCGGGTGGCCGCCTCCAGCAGCTTTTCCTGCTTCTCCGCCGGCAGGTTCAGAAAGGTACTGCTCGGCACACCGCCTCATCCTCTCTTAAACGAAATGGAGGGTCCGGTTTCCTCAGCGCGCCCTCTTTTTCCAAAGGGCGGAAAAGAAACATGACAACCTGTCGCCTATCATAGCTGACAAGTTGTCATATTGCAAGGGGGAACCAACAATGTTCACAAATCTTTCACACAGTCTCCGGTTCTTCATACAGCGGCCGGAGCCGCTGGTAGGACTGGGGCCGGTAGGTGACGGAGGCGATCCGCCGGCCGGAGATGCCGTACCTCGGGGAATAGCCGAAGAGGTCGACGTACCGGTCCAGATCGTCCCGCTCCGCCGCCATGGCCGAGAGCAGCAGCGCGGCAGCCCGGGCGTCATCCACAGCCCGGTGGCTGTTCACCGCCCGGTCCTCCAGGCCGTAGGCGGCGATGGCGTCGCAGAGCTTGTGGGGGTAGTCCCGCCGGTCCCGGTACACCGTGAGCACGTCCAGAAAGCGGGGCGGGCGCAGGGCGTCCGCCCGGCCGAAGGGCCGCAGGAAATGGTAGAGGAAGTTCAGGTCGAACTGGGCGTTGTAGGCCGCCAGCAGTGTCCGCTCCCCCGTCCCCAGCAGGGCGCAGAAGGCGGCGCAGGCGTCGGCCTTCTCCGCGCCCTCCCGCTCCAGCTGCTCCGGCGTGATACCAGTGAGCTGGGTGATGAAGGGCGGCAGCCTCCGGCCCGGGGTGAGGCGGATCAGCAGATCCATGCTCTCCGCCTCCCCGGCGGTGGTGTAGGCCGCCGCCCCGATCTCGATGATCTCGTCCCGGCCGAAGTCGATGCCGGTGGTCTCTGTGTCGAATACCACGAGCCGGTCGAACCGGCCCCAAAGGCTCTCCATCCCGATGGTCCTCTCCTCTCTGTCCCGCATCGGTAAAACGGGCGGACGGTCCGGTCAGCGGCCGTCCGCCCAAAAACGTCTCAGAACACCACGGTCAGCAGCATCTTGAACCGCTCCTGGCCGTACACCGCATGGGGAACCCGGGCGGGCATCACCAGGCTCTGGCCCTGGGTCAGCGTGTGGACCGTCCCGCCCACGGTGAAGCGGCCGGTGCCCTCCAGCACCGTCACCATGGCGTCTCCGCCGGAGGCGTGGGTGCTGATCTCCTCCCCCTTTTCAAAGGCGAAGAGGGTGACGCTGACGTGTTCGTTCTGGGCCAGGGTGCGGCTGACCACCTGCCCCTCCTGATAGGGCACCAGGTCCCGCAGGTCCACCGGCTCCCCCTTGGGGATATTCTTCATGGGTCCTTCCATCACACATCGCTCCTTATCTCGGTTTTCTCCATTGTGCCACAGTTCGGAGCGACGGTCTGTTGTTTTTCCAACAGACCGGGCGCCGTTCTTCACCCCCAGATGCTCTTTCGAATGACTCGGTACAGGAGGACCATGACTGCCAGGACCCCGAGCCAGATCACTCCGTCAACGGCGAGTACGAATTTCAGCGGCCAGCCGGTCATGGAATTTCCGGCAATGGCGCCGATGACGTCTCTCACCGCCAGACAGAGCCAAAGCAGTCCGCCGCAGGCCCAGGCAATGTCAAAGATGTGTTTTTCGCATTCTTCATGCCGCTGCCCCTCTCCGCGCCGCTCACCAGTCGAACTTGTCGATCTCCACGTTTTCGCAGAACTGGGCCTTCAGCGCCTGGAGCTTTGCGAAGATCTCCGTCTGGCAGTGGGCCTGCTGGAGTTCCGGGGTGGTCCAGCTCTCCACCAGCAGCAGATCGTCCGGGGCCTCGGCGGCGAAGAAGTAGTCGTACTTTCGGTTGCCCTCCTCCTGCAAGGAGTTTGCCCGGACGCCCAGAGCGCACAGAGCCTGATAAAAGGCCTCCCGCTGGCCGGGCTTGCAGTGATAGGTGACATTCCAGGTTAACATAAATTATCTCCTTCCGATTTATAGTCAATTTCTCTCGCTTGCACGATCAGCACCCGGCAAAAGCTCTGGTACCAGCCGGGCCATGTCATCCGGGATGGGGGCGGTCAGGGACAGATGCTCTCCGGTCACCGGGTGGTCCAGCTCCAGCGCATAGGCGTGGAGGGCCGGCCGGGGGATCAGGTCCGGGTCCTCTTTTCCGTACAGCCAGTCCCCCGCCAGGGGGCAGCCGATGGATGTCATGTGGAGGCGGAGCTGGTGGGTCCGCCCCGTCTCCGGCCGCAGCCGCAGGAGGGACAGGCCGTTCTCCGTCCCCAGCACCTGATAATGGGTGACCGCCCGGGCGCCGTCCGGCCGGACGCACCGGCCCACCACGGAATCGGGACGGCGGCCGATGGGGGCGTCGATGGTGCCGGATACCGGCTCCGGGCGGCCCACGCAGACGGCCCGGTACTCCCGGTTAAATCGCTCCGTGTGGAGGGCGTACCGGAGCCGGTCGTGGATGTAGCCGCTCTTGGCCACCACCATGAGGCCGGTGGTGCCCTTGTCCAGCCGGTTCACCGGGTGGAACAGAAAGTCCGTGCCCCGCTGCCAGGCCAGGGCTCCCGCCACGGTGGGAGTGTCCGGCAGGAAGTTGGAGGCGTGGGCCGTCATGCCGGCGGGCTTGTTCACCACCAGCAGGTGCGCGTCCTCCCAGACGATGGGCAGGGGCCAGGGCCCCGGCGTGGGCCGGACCCGGGGCTCCCGGCGGTCGCCGGTCTCCGCCTCCACCACGTCGCCGGCGCGGACGCGGTCCACCGTCCGGGCGTGGGCCCCGTTGACCCGGATGCCGTTCTCCGTCCGGGTCAGCCGGGCGATGCCGTGGGTCGAGACGTGGAGGACCGATTTTAGGATGTGCCGGACGGTGGAGCCGTCCTGGTCCGGCGTGACGGTGGCGCGGATGGTGGGCAAAGTGGAGACACCTCCCTTTTGGGGAATGTGGGGCGATCCCGTATCGGGCCGCCCCATTGGGCGGGGAATTCAGCCGCGTTGGCGGCTTGTCCCAATGCACCCCCCATTTTCTTTTTGAAACATCAAAAAGAAAATGCGCCGTGCACGGTGGAAAAGAAAAAATGTTCGGCGGGTCGGTCCGCATATATGCGGACCTCCTGCCGCCGGCGGGGGAAGGTTGGCGCTCCCTCGCGGCAGTCAGGGACGGAAACGCGCTGCCCTTGGGGTCATCCAAGCCCGGGGAAGTTCCGGATACCTTCCGCTCCGCTTTCCGCTGCCGCTCACGCTCCCGCGAAGAACCAGCCAGCGGCAGCGGAAAGAGGAGCAGCGGCCATGCGTTGACCGCCCCGGTGAGGTCAACACCCACAGTCGCGGCGCAAGGCCGGGGAAAATGAGCGGTCCGGCGCGAGCCGGCAGAAGACCGGAGGTTTTGCCGGCATCGACTCGGGAGACCCCCGTCCGCGCGGAGGGCCACTGCACCGGAGCGCGGCAAAAAAGCGGCCTTTTCTTTTGGACCGTCCACGGCCCATTTTCTTTTCCACAAGACGGAAAAGAAAATGGGGGGTGGAATGGACCGGCTATCATCATAGCCGAATCCCCCGGGCGGCAGGTTGCCGCCCCTACACCTCTCCGAAGGAGTGCCCCCGGCGGGAGCCGGTTTGGGAGATCACGCCTCCCACTCCCCCTTGTGGGCCTCCCACCACGCCGGGAACGCCGGGTCTTTCGGGGAGAGGGTGGGGGTGATATGTCTGCTAATCCTGGTTGTGTCGTTCCGTTCTTTGCTGAATGGGATGTTGATGGGCCATTCAGATGTTGCTCCCAAATATAATAATTTTAGGATATGCGCCTGCTCTCGTGTCCAGTTATTCCCCAAATATGTTTTGGAAAAACTTTCTATTGATTGATCTACCGTAGAATGTGTCTCTGCATGAACAGAATAAAGTTGGCCATAGAGATATTCTATACTCCGTTTGTTTTTGAGCAACAAATCTTTATCAAAATGAATGGGAACATCTTCATTTCCACCATATCCCATATTGATTAGAAACAACTGTGCTCTGGCAATCGACATTGTATCCTTTTTCGCCAAGCACCGATTGAAGATGGCCTGGACATTGGCCTCGGTCAGTTCCAGTGGGTGAAATCCGTCCTCTTTGTGTTCATCGTTGTATTTTTTTAGCTTGTCTTTCAGACCCACAACACAAGCCCCCTCCCGCGCCGGAACGGCGCTGATTTTTCCCTTTCATCCTACCATATCTCCCCACCCGTTGCAAGGCCGGGGCGGGGCGGGTTGAAAAACGCGGCGGGAGGCGGTATAATCTGACTCAGACTTTTACCATCCAGGAGGAACCTCCATGCTCTTATCCGCGGAACATCTCTCCATCAACTTCGGCAGCCGCCAGCTGCTGGACGACGTGAGCTTCTACCTCAACGAGGGGGACAAGGTGGGCGTCATCGGCATCAACGGCACCGGCAAGTCCACCTTTTTGAAGGTGCTCTCCGGCGTCACGGAGCCGGACGGGGGCACCATCTCCCGGAACCCCAACGTCCAGATCAGCCTCCTCTCCCAGAACCCGGTGATGGACGAGAACGCCACCGTGCTGGAGCAGGTGTTCCTCCACTTCCCCGCCGAATTCCGGGCGCTGAACGAGTACGAGGCCAAGGCCATGCTGAACCGGCTGGGCATCACGGACTTCGCCCAGAAGGTAGGCACCCTCTCCGGCGGCCAGCGGAAGCGGGTGGCCCTGGCGGCGGCCCTGATCCACCCGGCGGACGTGCTGATCCTGGACGAGCCCACCAACCACCTGGACAGCGAGATGGTGGCCTGGCTGGAGGACTGGCTCCGCCGGTTCAAGGGCGGCCTGGTGATGGTGACCCACGACCGGTATTTTCTCGAGCGGGTGGTGAACCACATCACGGAGCTCTCCCGTGGGAAGCTGTACCACTATGAGGCCAACTACTCCAAGTACCTGGAGCTGCGGGAGCAGCGGCAGGAGATGGCGGAGGCCAGCGAGCGCAAGCGCCAGTCCATCCTCCGGGTGGAGCGGGAGTGGATCATGCGGGGCTGCCGGGCCCGGACCACGAAATCCAGGGAGCGCATCCAGCGGTATGAGGCCCTGCTGAATCAGGACGCGCCGGAGACGGACGAGGCGGTGCAGATGGCGGCGGCCTCCAGCCGCCTGGGGAAGAAGATCATCGAGCTGCGGGACGTGTCCAAGTCCTTTGACGGCCGGCCCATCGTCAGCCGCTTCTCCTACAATCTGCTGCGGAATGACCGGATCGGCATCGTGGGCCGGAATGGCGCCGGCAAGTCCACCCTGCTCCACCTGATCGCCGGCGAACTGGCGCCGGACAGCGGCGCGGTGGACATGGGCGCCACGGTGAAGATCGGCCACTTCTCCCAGGAGGGCCGGGAGCTGGACCTGAACCAGCGGGTCTACGACTTCATCCACGACATCGCTGACGAGGTAAGGACCGACGAGGGCACCTTCTCCGCCAACCAGATGATGGAGCGGTTCCTGTTCCCCGGCGACCTGCAGTCGGTGCCCATCGGGCGGCTCTCCGGCGGGGAGCGGCGGCGGCTGTACCTGCTGTCCGTGCTGATGGAGGCCCCCAATGTCCTGCTGCTGGACGAGCCCACCAACGACCTGGACGTGACCACCCTCTCCATCCTGGAGGACTATCTCCAGAGCTTCCCCGGCCCCATCCTGGCGGTGTCCCATGACAGATTCTTCCTGGACAAGCTGGCGGAGTCCATCTTCGAGGTCCGGGGAGACGGGGAGATCCGCCGCTATACCGGCAACTGGACGGACTGGCAGGCCAAGCGCCGGGAGGAGGACGTCCCTGCGCCCAGAGCGGAAAGACAGAAGGCCGCCCCGGTGGAGCGGCCAAGGGAGCGGAAGCCGAAGTTTACCTATAAGGAACAGCGGGAGTTCGAGACCATCGATGATGACCTGGCCAGATTGGAGGCGGACATCGCCGCCTGCCAGGCGGCGCAGGAGACCTGCGGCAGCGACTATGTGAAGCTCCAGGAGCTCCAGGCCCGGCAGGCGGAGCTGGAGGCGGCCCTGGAGGAAAAGACGGAGCGGTGGGTGTACCTGAACGAGCTGAAGGAGCAGATCGACGCCCAGAACGGGTGAACCGCCCGGATATGCAGGACAGATAGGTCCCCCTCTGCGGATGAGCCCGCAGAGGGGGACCTTCTCATGGCATCGCGTTCAGACGGCGCCGTATCTCTGCGCCAGACGGTAGAGGATCACCGCCAGCTGCCGCCGGGTGACGGGCTGGTCCAGCATCAGGTCCCCCTGGGCATTGCCCCGGAGGACACCCAGCCCCACCAGCCAGGCCACGGCGGCGTCCGCCTCCTCCTGATAGGGAGTCTCCTCCCCGGGCGGCTCCGACCAGGGGATGCCCAGGTATTCCAGGATGCCTCTGGCCTCGGCCTCCGCCAGCTTCTGGCGGTAGGAGGCCTTTCCCAGCAGGGCCGCCTCCTCCCGGTTGGTGTGAAAGCCGTTCTCCGTCAGCACCGCCGGGGCCACGGTGTGGCGGAGCACATACAGCTCCGGGTCGTAGACGATGGGCGTGGACCGCACGGCGATGCCCGCCGCCCGGACCTGCTGGAGCAGGTCCTCGGCCGCCCGCTGCCGGTCGCCGCCGGGACCATAGATATAGACGCTCCAGCCCCTGGCGTCCGACCACCCGCTGCCGCCGGCGGCGTTGGAGTGGATGCTGACGAACAGGTCCAGGTCCGGGATGCTGTTGGCGATCTCGCACCGTTTCGCCAGACTCACCGCCTCGCCGCCGGTGCGGGTCAGGGTGACGGCCACGCCCCGGTCGGTCAGCAGCTTCTCCAGCCGCCTGGCCATATCCAGGGTGAACTCGTGCTCGTAATAGGACCCGTCGGGGCTCTTGTTGGCCTCGTTTCCGGCGTCGTGGCCCGGGTCCAGGCAGACGCGCTTGATCTTCTCGCTCAATGGCGTCCCCTCCCTTGTTCCGATGTGGGGGAGGCGCTGCCTCCCCTCCATCCTATGGGGCCGGCCCGCCGTCTGCCACCGCCGGGCAAAAAAAGCGGCGCCCCGCCGGAAATGGCAGGGCGCCGCAGACAGTACAGGTCAGCTCCGGGCGGTCCGGGCGTCCGCCTTCTCCCGGCGGAAGTGGACCATGCCGGTGCGGTCCAGGGCCACCATCAGGGCCGGGATGAACACCAGCTGGAGGATGATGCCGGGGACGGCGTCCAGCAGCGCGCCGGAGAGGAACAGCTCCCAGGTGAAGGGCACCTGGGCCACGCCGGTCATGACGACCCGCACGGCGGCCCAGACCAGCCGGCCGCCCACCATCGCGATGATCAGGGAGCGGTACAGGGCCACCACGCACTGCCAGCGGGAGCGGCTGTACAGAAAGCCGGCGATGGCGCCGTAAGCGGCCAGCTCAAAGGCCATGGCCACCGCCGTCACCAGCGGAGGCATGCCAAAAAGGGACATCCGCATCAGGGGCATGATGAAGCCCACCGCCGCGCCGTACTGCCAGCCGCAGAGCAGGCCGCAGAGCAGGGCGGGGATGTGCATAGGCAGCAGCATGCCGCCGATCTGGGGGATCTGCCCGGTGAAAAAGGGCAGCACCATACCAAGGGCCAGGAACAGGGCGGCGAGGACAAGGGTGTGGATCTGTCTGCTGTGTCTCATGGGGAACGATACTCCTTCTCAAAAAGTCTCTTCGCCGCGCCTTCTGGCGCCGCACCAGCCTTCTGGCTTTTCGTTGGGAGTTTTTCAGGGATAGGCCGTCAATGCCGGCCTTCAGCCGGCGGTCCTGCGGTCCGCTCCGCAGTCAGAAAAAGGCGGTGGTGTCGACCACCAGCTCCGCCACCCGCTCCGTGCCGCACCGGCGGAAGTACCGCTCCTCCATGGGGATCCAGCGGCTCTGGTAGGCGGGGAAGTGCCCGCCCTCCCGCCGCTCCAGGCGGCGGCGCTGCTCCTCCGGATCGCAGGTGAGGAAGATCCGCAGGTCATACCGGGCGGCGAGGAGCGGGTGCTGGGAGTAGCTGCCCTCCACCACCGTCAGAGGGCGGGCCGGCAGGACCGTCTCCCGCCCCATGCGGCCATTCTGGCAGTCGTAGGCGCGGCAGCGGACGGGCTCCCCCGCCCCCGCGGGCACCAGCACCTCCCGGAGGAACCGGGCCAGGTCCATATTCCCGCCGGGGATGCTCTCCCAGTCCCGGTCCCGCTGGCCCGGGGGCAGGTAGTAGTCGTCCATATGGACCACATTGCAGGGAAACAGCGCACCGATCAGACTTCCCAGTCCGCTCTTGCCGCTGCCGCAGCGGCCGTCCACCGCCACCACCGCCGGCACGCCGCGGGCCGCCAGCCGGGCGATCCGCAGCAGCGCCGGGAAGTACCCGCCGCAGGCGGCCGAGAGGACCCGGTAGTGGGGGGCGTAGGCCTCCCGGTACCGGGCGGAGTGATGGACCGCCGGACAGCCCCGGTCCCGGTACGCGGCCAGATACTCCGCCATCCCGGGCAGGCCCGCCGTCTCCAGAACAGCCAGGTCCTCCGCCAGGAGCGCCTCCGATCCCCGGAAGTCCCGGGTCGTCAGGCAGAACAGGTCCGCCAGCAGCGGCGCGGCCAGCGTCAGGTCATCCGTCCCCGCCAGATACAGGCGGCACAGGCCGTTCCCGATGTCCTCCGGCGGCCGGGCGCCGCAGTCGGCGGGAATGCTCCCCCACTCCGCCAGCAGCGCCCGGAGGGCGGCCCTCCGGTCCGGAGCCCCGTGGCCCGGACCCAGGGCGCTCTGGTAGGCCAGCTTCACGCAGTCCCGGGGCTCCATCAGGGGATAGCGGGCCAGGTGGTCGTCCAGGATCTGTGAAAACGCTCTGTGCATGTGGACCTCCCCTCTGTTTGGCCGCGGCTCCCACCGGGCCGTGATCTCCCGGCGGCAGGATGGCGCCGCCGCATATCGCTCCGTCCCGGCGGCTTCTGTCGCTCTGGGGGAGACCGTATATTGACATCGTGTCAACAACAGTCATTATACGCTGGGCGCGGGGTGCTGTCAATTCATTTTTCCCGCAGGTCTCCGCCTGCGCTTGACTTTTCTCCCTGCATCCGCCACAATGGTCAGAGAAAATACCCCGCCGTTGACGGCCGGAAAGGATGGGAACCATGAAATTCCTCAGATCTGTCTGCATCGAGTCCATGTACCGGGAGCTCCCTTTTATGGAGCGGTTCCAAGCCGCCGGGGACGACGGCTTTGAATTCGTGGAGTTTTGGAGCTGGACGGACAAGGACCTGGATGCCGTGAGATCCGCGGCGGCGGACGCCGGCGTCATCATCTCCGGCTTCAACGGGGATGCGGAGCTGTCCCTCATCGACCCGGCCCAGCATCAGGCGTATCTGGACTTTCTCAGGCGGTCCGTGGATGCGGCGCTGAAGGTGGGTGCCCGCTCCCTCACCATCCACTCCAACGGCCTGGGCGAGGGCGGCCGGGTGATCAGCAGCTATCCGGAGCTCTCGGACACTGTGAAGCTGTGCGCCATGTTCGACACCCTCCGCGCCTGCGCGGAGCTGGCTGAGGCATCCGGCATCCAGATGAATTTGGAGCCCCTGAACACCACCACGGACCATGCGGGCAACTTCCTCACCACCACCCGGACGGCGGCGGAGCTGACCCGGCTGATTGGCTCTCCCAGGCTGAAGGTCCTCTACGACGTGTACCACATGCAGCTCAACGAGGGGAGCCTGTGCGACAACATCCGGGCCTATGGCGACCAGTTCGGCCACATCCACGTGGCGGACGCCCCCGGCCGCCACGAGCCCGGCACCGGCGAGATCCGCTTTTCCGCCGTGCTCCGCTGCCTGGAGGAGATCGGCTACGCCGGACTCATCGGCTTTGAGCTGTTTCCCGCCGCCTCCACGGCGCAGGCAGTGCGGGCCATCCGGGCCCTGTAAAACCGGAGGATCAAAAGAAGGACAGCCGGGGAGAACCCTCGGCTGTCCTTTTTGCATACTCACCATGCTCATCGCAGGAAGCGGCCGGTGACGCTGTTGGGGTTTTCCGCCACCTGTTCCACCGTGCCGGCGGCCACGATGCGGCCCCCGGCCTCGCCCCCGCCGGGGCCCATGTCGATGAGATAGTCCGCCGAGCGGATCACGTCCAGGTCGTGCTCGATGACCACCACGGTGGCCCCCTGCTCCACCAGGGTCTGGAACACCCCCAGCAGCGTCACCACATCCAGGGGATGGAGGCCGATGGTGGGCTCGTCAAAGACGAATACCGTGTCCTCCTGCCCCCGGCCCATCTCGCTGGCCAGTTTGAGCCGCTGGGCCTCGCCGCCGGAGAGGGTGGGGGTGGCCTCCCCCAGGGTGAGATACCCAAGGCCCAGCTGGTCCAGCACCTCCAGCCGCTGCCGGACCAGCTTCCAGTCGGCGCAGGCGTCCAGCGCGGAGCGCACGTCCATGGCCATGAGCTCCGGCAGGGTGAAGGCCGCCCCGGAGCGGGTCACCACCCGCACCCGCTCCGCGTCCCGGCCGTACCGGCTGCCCCGGCAGTCGGGGCAGGGGATGTCCACATCGGGAAGGAACTGCACGTCCAGGCTGATCTGGCCGGTGCCGTCGCAGGTGGGGCAGCGGAGCTTTCCCGTGTTGTAGGAGAAGTCCCCGGCCTTGAATCCCAGGGCCTTGGCCTGAGGACTGCGGGCATAGATCTTCCGCAGCTCGTCGTGGACATTGGCATACGTCGCCACCGTGGAGCGCACGTTGATGCCGATGGGCGTGGCGTCGATGAGCTTCACCCGCCCGATGCCCGGGGCGGACACGTCCAGCACGTGGGCGGGCAGGGGCTGCTTCTGGATCGCCGCCTCCAGGGCGGGGACCAGGCTCTCCAGGATCAGCGTGGTCTTGCCGGAGCCGGAGACGCCCGTGACCACCGTCAGCCGACCCTTGGGGATGTCCGCCTCCAGGGGCTTCACCGTGTGGATGGCGCCGGTGGACAGGTGGATGGTCCCCAAGTCGAAGAGCTCTCCCCAGGGGCACCGGGGGCGGTCCGGCCTGGGGGCGTCTTGTCTCAGGAAGGGCCCGATGCGGGAGGCGGGGTCCTCCGCCAGCTCCTCCACCGTCCCCTGGGCCAGCACCCGGCCGCCGTCGGCCCCGGCGCCGGGGCCCATCTCCACGATATAGTCCGCGTGGGAGAGGACCTGGGTGTCGTGGTCCACCAGGAGGACCGAGTTGCCGTCGGAGACCAGGTCGTCCATCACCGCCGTCAGCCCCCGGAGGTTGGCCGGGTGGAGGCCGATGGAGGGCTCGTCCAGCACGTAGAGGACGCCGGTGGTGCGGTTGCGCACCGCCCGGGCCAGCTGCATCCGCTGCCGCTCCCCGGTGGACAGGGTGGCCGCCGCCCGGTCCAGGGTCAGATAGCCCAGCCCCAGGTCCATGAGCCGCCTGGCCGCCCCCTGGAAGGCCTCGCAGATGCTCGCGGCCATGGGGCGCATCTCCTCCGGCAGGGAGGCGGGCACGCCCTCCACCCAGGTGGCCAGGTCGGAGAGGGTCATCCGGCAGGCCTCGTCCAGGCCGACGCCCCGGAGGCGCGGGGCACGGGCGGCCTCGCAGAGGCGGGCGCCGCCGCAGCGGGGGCACAGGTCCTCCTTCAGGAATTTCTCCACCCGCTTCATACCCTTCTCGTCCTTCACCTTGGAGAGGGCGTTCTCCACCGTGTACACGGCGGAGAAGTAGGTGAAGTCCAGCTCCGCCACGTCGTTGGAGTTTTTGGCGTGATAGAGGATGTGCTTCTTCACCGCCGGGCCGTCGTAGACGATGTGCTTCTCCTCGTCGGTGAGTTCCCGGAAGGGCACGTCGGTGCGGACTCCCATGCTGCGGCACACGTCGGTCATCAGGGACCACATGAGGGTGTTCCAGGGGGCCACCGCCCCCTGGTCGATGGTGAGGGAGTCGTCTGGCACCAGGGTGGACCGGTCCACGGTGCGCACCACGCCGGTGCCGGAGCAGACGGGACAGGCCCCCTGGCTGTTGAAGGACAGCTCCTCGGCGGAGGGGGCGTAAAACGTCTCTCCGCACACCGGGCAGGTCAGGGCCTGCCCCGCCGCCACCGCCAGGGACGGCTCCAGATAGTGGCCGTTGGGGCAGCGGTGGCTGGCCAGACGGGAGAACATGAGCCGCAGGGAGTTCAGCAGCTCCGTCCCGGTGCCGAAGGTGCTGCGGATGCCGGGCACGCCGGGCCGCTGGTGGAGGGCCAGGGCGGCGGGGACGTAGCGCACCTCCTCCACGTCCGCCCGACCGGCCTGGGTCATGCGCCTTCTCGTGTAGGTGGACAATGACTCCAGATACCGCCGGGAGCCCTCGGCGTACAGCACCCCCAGGGCCAGGGAGGACTTACCGGAGCCGGACACCCCGGCGATGCCCACGATCCGGTCCAGGGGGATGTCCACGTCGATGTTCTTCAGATTGTGTACCCGGGCCCCCCGGACCTGGATGGCCCGGGGGGCGTCTGTATTCTCGCGCATGGCGCCTGTCTCCTTTCGTGAGCGGGAAAGAGGGCCCCCATAACCATGAGGGCCCTCCGGATATATTCACATCGGGGCCTGCCGATCAGGTCCACCCGCCGTCTCCCGGCGCAGTTTTACTTCGCCGGCTTTACGATGAGATTGACCAGCCGGTTCTTCACCAGGATGGTCTTGACGATCTGCATGCCCTCGACGGCCTTCTGGACCTTCTCCACTGCCAGGGCGGCGTCCACCACGGCCTTCTCCTCGCTGTCGGTGGGCATGGTGACGGTGCCCTTCAGCTTGCCGTTCACCTGGACGGCCATCTCCACCGCGGAGGCCACGGTCTTGCTCTCGTCCGCCACGGGCCACTCCGCCTGGCAGCACATCTTCCCCGTCTGAGCGGCGAAGCCCAGGGTCTCCCACAGCTCCTCGGTGATGTGGGGGGCGAAGGGATTCAGTAGCAGGAGCAGGTACTTCAGGTCGCCCCGGGTGCAGCCGTTGGCAGAGAGCTCGTTCACCATGGTCATCATGGCGGCGATGGCGGTGTTCATCTTCAGGGAGTCGATGTCCTCCGTCACCTTCTTGATGGTCTTGTGGATGATGGCCTCGTTGGCGGGGGTCACGTCATAGCTGTCGGAGGCGCTCTCAGCCAGGTTCCACACACGGTCCAGGAACCGCTTGGAGCCCTTCACCGCGTCGTTGGACCAGGTGGCGGCCTTCTCGAAGTCGCCGATGAACATGATATACAGGCGCATGGTGTCGGCGCCGTACTGGTCCACGATGTCGTTGGGGTTCACCACGTTGCCCCGGGACTTGGACATCTTCTCGCCGCCCTCGCCCAGGATCATGCCGTGGCTGGTGCGCTTGGCATAGGGCTCCTTGGTGGGCACCACGCCGATGTCATAGAGGAACTTGTGCCAGAACCGGGAGTAGAGCAGGTGGAGCGTGGTGTGCTCCATGCCGCCGTTGTACCAGTCCACGGGAGACCAGTAGTCCAGAGCCTCCTTGCTTGCCAGGGCCTTGTCGTTGTGGGGGTCCATATACCGCAGGAAGTACCAGCTGGAGCCGGCCCACTGGGGCATGGTGTCGGTCTCACGCTGGGCGGGGCCGCCGCACTTGGGGCAGGTGGTGTTCACCCAGTCGGTCATCTTGGACAGGGGGCTCTCGCCGGTGTCGGTGACCTCGTAGGAGTCCACCTCCGGCAGCAGCAGGGGCAGCTGGTCCTCCGGCAGGGGGACCCAGCCGCACTTGGGGCAGTTCACCAGGGGGATGGGCTCGCCCCAGTACCGCTGGCGGCTGAACACCCAGTCCCGGAGCTTGAAGTTGGTCTTGGGCCGGCCGATGCCCTGCTCCGTGACCCACTTCTTCATGGCGGGGATAGCCTCTTTGACCGTCATGCCGTTCAGGAAGCCGGAGTTCACCATGATGCCGGTGTCGTCCTTGAGGGTGAAGGCCTCACGGGTCACGTCGCCGCCCTTGACAACCTCTACGATAGGCAGGCCGAACTTGGTGGCGAACTCCCAGTCGCGCTGGTCGTGGCCCGGCACGCCCATGACGATGCCGGTGCCGTAGCCCATCAGCACGTAGTCGGAGACGAACAGGGGCACCTGCTTGCCGCTGGCGGGGTTCACCGCCTCGATGCCCTCCAGCCGGACGCCGGTCTTCTCCTTGTTCAGTTCGCCCCGCTCAAAGTCGGACTTGTGGGCGGCCTCCTCGATATAGGCGGCCACATCGTCCCAGTTCTTGATCTGGTCCTTCCACTGCTGGAGGTAGGGGTGCTCCGGGGAGATGACCATGTAGGTCACGCCGAAGAGGGTGTCACACCGGGTGGTGTAGACAGTCAGCTTGTCGCCGTTGGTGGCGGTGAAGTCCACCTCCGTGCCCTCGGACCGGCCGATCCAGTTGCGCTGCTGGATCTTCACCCGCTCGATGAAGTCCAGGTCGTCCAGATCGTCGATGAGTCGGTCGGCGTACTTGGTGATGGCCAGCATCCACTGGCTCTTCTCCTTGCGGATGACCTCGCCGCCGCACCGCTCGCACACGCCGTCCACGACCTCCTCATTGGCCAGGACGATCTTGCAGCTGGTGCACCAGTTGACGGGCATGGAGGCCTTGTAGGCCAGGCCGTGCTTGAACATCTGCAGGAAGATCCACTGGGTCCACTTGTAGTAGCTGGGGTCGGTGGTGTTGACCTCCCGGTCCCAGTCGAAGGAGTAGCCCAGCATGTGCAGCTGCTTGCGGAAGTTCTCGATGTTGTCGTGGGTCACCTTGGCGGGGTGGATGTGGTGCTGGACGGCGTAGTTCTCCGTGGGCAGGCCGAAGGCGTCGTACCCGATGGGGAACAGGACGTTGTAGCCCTGCATCCGCTTCTTCCGGCAGATGATGTCCATGGCGGTGAAGGGCCGGGCGTGGCCCACGTGGAGCCCCTGGCCGGAGGGGTAGGGGAACTCGATGAGGCCGAAGAACTTCTCCCGGGTCTTGTCGCCGGTGACGGCGGCGAAGGGCTTCTCCTCCAGCCACTTCTTCTGCCACTTCTTCTCAATGGCGGTGAAATCGTACTTCATGCTATTTCTCCTTCATTCTTTGGGAATGGGGTTTCCGGTCTTTGCGGGGCAGGATAGAAAAAGCCCCTGGCCGGGATACGGCCAGGGGCGTAAAAACTACGCGGTACCACCCTGTTCCGCCAGCCGTTTCCAGCTGGCGCTCAGCGGCCCGGAGGGCCTGGGCCGGTAACGGGGCCTGTCCGTCCCGCCCTACTGCGCGTTTCAGGCGGGAGACTCCGGGAGCAGTCATCCGCGAAGGTCCCCCACCGGCTCACAGCGGCCGCCGGCTCTCTGGAGGCGGGACAGTTCGCCTTTCTTCCCATCAAAGTCGCTAACGGGTTTATTTTATGTGGCTTTGCCCGTTTTGTCAAGGAAAAAAGCGCACAAACTTCCCGAAACTCCAGAATTCTCACAAATATTCATGCAGCGTCACATATTCTCCGGGATCACAGTGCCGTCCGGGCTGTACCAGGTGACGTCGTTCGTCATGTTGGCCTCGTACCAGGCGTCAAATTCCGCCTCGCTGACCTCCTGCCCGTTCAATTTACAGCGGTCCAGCACCTTCTCCCCCAGCTCTTCATTCCAAAACCGGCCGTCGTGGAAGGACAGCTGGTGGTAGTAGCTGACGTCCGCCCCGCCGGACCCCATGTAGATGCCGCTTTTCTGGAGAAACATCAGCCAGCGGGCGAAAAAGGACGTGCCATAGATTACACCATCCTCCCGGTGGAATACCAGGTAATTATACCCCTTGTCCTGGAGCAGCAGCACCAGCTCCGGCTCCTCATCGTCCACGATGTCCGCCACTGCCAGCCGGTCCAGGGTCAGCGTCTCCGGCGGGTCTTCCGCCTCATCATCGCCCCAGTAC
>CALWOF010000002.1 GCA_944382995.1 uncultured Oscillospiraceae bacterium
CGGCGGAGCATGTCCTCCGCCAGCCGGGCGCTCTCCGCCGGGTGGCCGTAAAAATGGCCCTGGCCCTTCTCATCTACCGTAAAGCAGTTTGGTTTGCCAACATCGTGGAGCAGAGCCGCCAGCCGCAGCTCGAGCTCCGGCGGCACCGCCGACACCACCCGGAGGGTGTGCTCCCACACGTCATAGCAGTGGTGGCGGTTCCGCTGGTCAAAGCCCACCATGGGCAGGAGCTCCGGCCAAAAGACGCCCGCCACCTCCGGGTACGCCCGCAGGACCTCCGCCGCGCGGTCCCCGGTCAGGAGCTTTTTCAGCTCCGCCCAGATCCGCTCCGGGGCGATGTCCCCCAGCAGTTCCCGGTTCCGGCGGATGGCCGCCGCCGTTTCCGGCTCGATGCGGAATCCCAGCTGGGCGGCGAACCGCAGCCCCCGCAAAATGCGCAGGGCGTCCTCGGTGAACCGGCGGTCCGGGTCCCCCACGCACCGCAGGACCCCCGCCGCCAGGTCCGCCCATCCATTCAGAGGGTCCAGCACCCTTCCCGTCCGGTCCGCCGCAAAGGTGTTGACGGTGAAATCCCGGCGGCGCAGGTCCTCCTCCAGAGAACCGGTGAAGGTCACGGACTCCGGCCGCCGGTGGTCCCGGTAGGCCCCGTCCCGGCGGAGGGTGGTGACCTCCACGCCGCCCAGCGCCGTTTTCACGGTGACGGTGCCGTGGCGGAGTCCGGTGGGCACCGCCCGGGCCGCGAACAGGGCCATGGTCTCCTCCGGTAGGGCGGCGGTGGTCACGTCCCAGTCCCCGGGAGGCCGGCCCAGCAGGGCGTCCCGGACACACCCTCCCACGCACCAGGCGCGATGGCCCGCCGCCTCCAGCGTATTCAGGATCTCCTCCACCGGATCCGGGATCTGAATGTCCCGCATGGATGCACCTCCCCTCTGATTTCTCAGTTGCATTTCCCGTTGTTCCATACTATAATAAAATATTTGGTAAGGAATCCCGGTCTTTGGGAATCATTATAGAGCATCTTCACGATTTTTGCAACGTGCCGGACGGCCGCTGCCTGTAAGGAGTTTTTTCCATGATGAACAATCCCCACCCCATCAGCGACTTTCTCGTCCCCGGCAAACGGGCCCACCTGGTGGGCATCGGCGGCGTGTCCATGTGCCCCCTGGCGGAGGTCCTCCATGGTATGGGCCTCTGCGTCCAGGGCTCCGACATGACGGAGAGCGACACGGTGCAGCACCTGCGGTCCCTGGGCATCCCGGTGGCCATCGGCCACAATGCCGAGAACCTGGGAGAGAGCGACTTCGTGGTCCGCACCGCCGCCGTCCACGACGGCAACCCGGAGATCGCCGGGGCCGTGGCCCGGGGCATCCCCGTGTACGAGCGGGCCCAGGCCTGGGGCGCCATCATGCGCCACTACCCCAACGCCCTGTGCGTGGCCGGCACCCACGGCAAGACCACCACCACCTCCATGTGCACCCACATCTTCATGGCGGCGGAGGCGGACCCCACGGTGATGATCGGCGGCACGCTGCCCCTGCTGGGCTCCGGCTACCGGGTGGGCAAGGGGGACACCATCATTCTGGAGTCCTGCGAGTACTGCAACAGCTTCCTCAGCTTCTTCCCCACCGTGGCGGTGATCCTGAACGTGGAGGCGGACCACCTGGACTTCTTCAAGGACCTCCAGGACATCCAGCGGTCCTTCCGGAGGTTCGCGGAGCTGGTGCCCCCGGCGGGGTCTGTCATCGTCAATGCGGACGATGAGAGCGCCATGACCGCTGTGGCGGGGATCTCCCACCCCGTCATCACCTTCGGTCTGGACCACCCGGCAGACTGCACCGCCGCGAACCTGACGGAGGCCGACGGCCGGCCGGTGTTTGACGTGATGATCCACGGGGAGAAGTACGCCCATGTGGAGCTCCATGTCTACGGCCGCCACAATGTCCTCAACGCCCTGGCGGCTGCCGCCGCCGCCCACGCCCTGGGCCTGCCCGGCTCTGCCGTGGAGGCAGGCCTTGCCTCCTTCACCGGGGCGGACCGCCGGTTCCAGCACAAGGGCACCTGGCACGGGGCGGAGGTCTACGACGACTACGCCCACCACCCCGACGAGCTCCACGCCCTGTTCACCACCGCCAGAGGCCTCGGGTACCAGCGGCTGGTGGTGGCCTTCCAGCCCCACACCTACTCCCGGACCGCCAAGCTGTTCGACCGGTTCGTGGAGGAGCTGAAGCTCCCCGACGCGGTGGTCCTGGCGGAGATCTTCGCCGCCCGGGAGCAGAACACCCTGGGCATCTCCTCCGCCGACCTGTGCCGGAATATCCCCGGCGCCGTGTACTGCTCCACTCTGGACAAGACCGCGGAGGCCCTGCGGCGGATCGCCCGGCCCGGCGACCTGATCCTCACCGTGGGTGCCGGAGATATCTACCGGGCCGGGGAAAAGCTGCTGGCGGGGGTGTGAGGCGTGGAGATCTCAGAGATCCGCACCGCTGCGCCGACGGAGGGCCGTTCCGCCGTGGAACTGGAGACCTTCTCCCTGCTGGACCGGTTGCACATCCCCTATGCCTGGGTGGCCCACGAGACCGCCGACACCATCGCCGACTGTGACGTGGTCAGCGAGGTCCTGGGCATCTCCATCTGCAAGAATCTTTTCCTCTGCAACCGACAGAAGACGGCGTTCTACCTGCTGACCATGCCCGGCGACAAGCCCTTTCAGACCAAGGTCCTCAGCCATCAGCTGGGAACCGCCCGCCTGTCCTTCGCCCCACCGGAGCAGATGGAGGCCATGCTCCGCTGCACCCCCGGCTCCGCCAGCGTGCTGGGTCTGGCTTATGACACGGAGCACCGGGTCCAGTTGGTGATGGACCGGGCGGTCCATGATGCCGCCTGGTTCGGCTGTCACCCCTGCAAAAATGACGCCAGCCTCCGCCTGCGGACAGAGGACCTGCTGCGCATCTTTCTTCCCCATACCGGCCACGACGTCACCGTGGTGGATCTGTAACCGCAAACGGGGACTGGACCGCGTCCAGTCCCCGTTCTCTTTTTCTCTCAGTGGCCGGAGGTCAGCTTGATGCCGATGATCCCCGCCAGCAGCAGCGCCGTGAAGAACAGGCGGGCGGCGGTCGCCGGCTCCCGGAAGATCAGGATGCCCACCGCCACGGAGCCCAAGGCTCCGATGCCGGTCCAGACGGCGTAGGCCGTGCCCAGGGGCAGCGTCTTCATCGCCTGGGAGAGCAGATAGAAGCTGGCCAGCATCCCCGCGATGGTCACTGCGGAGTACCCCAGCTTCGTGAAGCCCTCCGACAGCTTCAGGAACGAGGACCAGAACACCTCCAGAAGTCCCGCGCATACCAAAAACACCCACGCCATGACAACCATTCCTCCTTGACAGCAAAAAATACAGGCGCCCGCGCCCCGCATCCTCCATGGCCTATGGATGCGGGGGCAGACGCCTCCTGTCCGCCCGGCGGCGGACCCATATCGTCTTTTTATTTTACCGATTTCCCGGGAAATGTCAAGCCCGCTCCACGGTGGACCTGTAAAACATCTCCAGGTCCTCCTCCACCATCCGCAGCTCTCCAGCAGAGAGCATCCAGCGGATCCGCTCCAAGAACCAGGTGTCACCGATCCCCGGCTTCTCCCGGCCCAGGACCTCACCGATGATATGGGCGATTTTCGTCCGGCCCTCCGGGATGTGGCGGCGGAGCAGGGGGTCGTAGAAGTCCTCCCCCACGCCGCGGACAGAGCCGTTGATGACCGCCCGGAGGGGGGCGTTCTCCTCCTGGAGCTCCCGCCACCGGCCCGCCAGGACTCCCAGCACCGCCGGGGGCAGCGGCTCCTCCCGGGAGAGGAAATGGCCGAACAGCTCCGGCGCCACCTCGCCCCAGCCCAAGTAGGTCTCCACGGCGTTGTCGGACCGCGCCCGCCAGGGCGGCAGCGTCACCACAGACACGGCGGCGTTCGTTCCCTTCAGCAGGCTGGCCGCATGGAGCAGACCACAGGCGCTGTGGGGCGTCTGGTCCGCCCAGATGCGGACGGCGTCGCCGGGGCCGAGGGCCCGCAGCCGCTCCGCCGCTGCCTGCGTCTGCTGCCAGTGCTCCTCCGCGGCACGAAGGGCTTGCTCCTGATAGCCTGTGCCGTCCTGGCCGTACCACTGCCGCTGCAGCGCCCGACGGCTCTCCCCCAGGGGCTCCCGGATGTCCCCCATGTCCAGGCCCAGGGACAGGGCCAGCACGTCCCCCGGGTTCCCGCCCAGGGGGATGGCCTCCCGCGCCAGCTCCTCCTGCTTCCGCTGGAAGTCCCGCTGGATCTGGCGGATCTCCCGCTTCGTGGGCTTCTTGCCGTCGTCATAGCCGATGACTGTGGTAGATTCCACATCCTCTCCGCTTCCGTCGGCCTCCGCGCGGCCGAAGATGACTCCGAACGCCTTCCGGCCCCCGCCGCCGCAGTGCTGGGCGCACCGCAGGGCGCCCTGTGTGGACTGGTCAAAGCACAGTTCTATCATGGAATCGCTTCCCTTCTCCGCCGGGCAGAGCACCCGGCGGACTTTTTCTTGCCGGTCATGGGGCCAGCAGCTCCGTTCCGAGGTCAAGGCCCCACTGAAAGGCCCAGCCCAGGGATGTCAGCAGCAGCACGATCAGGGCGTAGCCGAAGAGCCCCCCCGTCGCCAGACGGCGGAGATTGCCGCTTTCATAGGGCGTGCACAGCTGGAGAAAGCCGTCCGCCAGCATGGGCAGCAGCAGCGCGGCGGCAGCCCCCGCTGATGGGTGGATGATCCAGTATGTGGCCAGAGCCGCCAGGATGCCCGCCAGCTCCCCGGTGCACCGGGCGCAGATGGGGAACGGCGTGCCGTCCCGGAAGCGGAACGAGCGGTCCGGCCGGCAGTGGCACCCGAAGACGATGGGCAGCCACCGCCAGAGCCAGTTCCGCAGTTTAATAGACAAGGGCCACACCGATGCCCAAGACCGCCGCCAGCACATACATCAGCACATAGGCGATCACGCACACCAGGGCGCCGATGCCCGCCGCCTTGGCGGTCCGGGGCTTGGTGTCCTTCCACACCAGGAACAGCACCAGGCCCACGATGGGGATGCAGCAGCCCAGAAGGCCCCACAGGAAGCCGCCGTTATCCACCACCGGCGGGGTGTTCTGTCCGCTGTCCTGAGACGCGCCGCACTCCGGACAGACAGACGCATAGTCGCTGATCTGCGCACCGCACTTTCTGCAATAAGCCATAGGTCTCCCCTCCTGACACAGATTTTGATACCTTCATGATACGGCATGGCGCGGTGCGCTGTCAAGGCGGACCCGACAATTTCCGACAGGCAGTCAGGACCACGCGTGAAACGCGTGGCTTGAACAAGCCCTAAAGGGCATAGTACCCTGTCTCCCAGAAATGCCGATTCCAAAATTTATACTTCAAATTCGCGTGACGCTCGAAAATCATCATCGCGCTTTTCCACTTCAGATACCCATAAAACTCGACACGGAATATTTTGGTGGAATTGACAGCAGCAGGTGAATATGGTCTGGCATGACTTTTCCTTCTATGATCGCCACACCTTTCCACTTGCATAGATCTCGGATGTCCTCCCGTATCCCCCAATAATCGATTTTCCTTCGATACTTTGGCGTGAATGCTACGTGATGCTTGCACACCCATTTGCTGTGTGCTAAGCTCTTTGCCATAGAGCTTCATCTTCTTTCCTGGTTTTTTGATGGCCTGAACATCCATCATTCCACCACTGATGAGGCTCTATTTAAATTTTCAACCTCACCCGCAGAGCGGGTGGCTATTCCTTTCGCGCACGCGAAAGTCGCTTAAGCGAGAGAGCAAGGCGGGCAGCTGACGCTGCCCGCCTCGGGAAAATACCGGATCAGGGTTTTACTTCTTGCTGAGCGCCTCGTCGATGGCCTTCGCGGCGGTCTTGCCGGCGCCCATGGCCAGGATAACGGTGGCCGCGCCGGTGACGGCGTCGCCGCCGGCGTAGACGTGCTCACGGGAGGTCAGGCCGTCCTCGTTGACCACGATGCCGCCCTTCTTGTTGATCTCCAGACCCTTGGTGGTGGACTTGATCAGCGGGTTGGGGCTGGTGCCCAGAGCCATGATGACGCAGTCCACATCCACGTCGAACTCGCTGCCGGCCACCTCGATGGGACGGCGGCGGCCGGAGGCGTCGGGCTCGCCCAGCTCCATCCGGATGCAGCGGATGCCCTTCACGTCGTCGTTCTCGTCGGCCAGGATCTCCACCGGGTTGCAGAGGGTCTTGAAGATGATGCCCTCCTCCTCGGCGTGCTCCACCTCCTCATGACGGGCGGGGAGCTCCTCCATGCCGCGGCGGTAGACGATGTAGACCTCGGCGCCCAGGCGCTTGGCGCAGCGGGCGGCGTCCATAGCCACGTTGCCGCCGCCCACGACAGCCACCTTCTTCGGGTGGATGATGGGGGTATCGGAGTCGGGCTTATAGGCCTTCATCAGGTTGATGCGGGTCAGGAACTCGTTGGCGGAGAGGACTCCCTTGTAGTTGACGCCGGGGATGTTCATGAACATGGGCAGGCCAGCGCCGGAGCCGATGAACACGGCCTCGAAGCCCATCTCGTCCATCAGCTCATCCACGGTGATGGTGCGGCCCACCACGGTGTCGGTCATGATCTTGACGCCGAAGTGCTCCAGCCGGGCCACCTCCTTGGCCACGATGGCCTTGGGCAGACGGAACTCGGGGATGCCGTACACCAGCACGCCGCCCACCTGATGGAGGGCCTCGAACACGGTGACGTCATAGCCCTTCCGGGCCAGGTCTCCGGCGCAGGTCAGACCGGCAGGGCCGGAGCCCACCACGGCCACCTTGTGGCCGTTGCTCTCCGGCACGGCGGGAGCGCCGTCCGCGTGGCCGTGGGCGTTGTGGTAGTCGGCCACGAACCGCTCCAGGCGGCCGATGCCCACGGGCTCGCCCTTGATGCCGCGGATGCACTGGCCCTCGCACTGGTTCTCCTGGGGGCAGACACGGCCGCAGATGGCGGGCAGACTGTTGGTGGAGGTGATGACGCCGAAGGCCTCGTCGAACTTGCCCTCGGCCACCTTGGCGATGAACTCGGGGATATGTACGTTCACGGGGCAGCCGTTGACGCACTTGGGGTTCTTGCAGTTCAGGCACCGCTGGGCCTCGTCGATGGCCATTTCCTCGGTGTAGCCCAGGGCCACCTCGTCAAAATTCTTGTTGCGGACGTTGGGGTCCTGAGAGGGCATGGGGTTCTTCTTCAAAGACATATTGGCCATGGTTATTCGGCCTCCTTCTTGAACAGGTTGCAGGTCTCCTCGTACTTGTGCGCCTCAAAATCCCGGTACATCTGGTTGCGCTTCACCGCCAGATCCCAGTCCACCTTGTGGCCGTCGAAGTCCGGGCCGTCCACGCAGGCGAACTTCATCTCGCCGCCCACGCTCAGCCGGCAGCCGCCGCACATGCCGGTGCCGTCGATCATGATGGGGCTCATGGACACGGTGGTGGGCACGCCGTAGGGCTCCGTGGTCTTGGAGACGAACTTCATCATCACCATGGGGCCGATGGCGAACACCTCGTCATACTGGTTGCCGGCGTCGATCAGCTCCTTCAGGGCGTCGGTGACCATGCCCTTCTGGCCGTAGGAGCCGTCGTCGGTGCAGACCTTCAGCACGCTGCTGGCCGCCCGGAACTTGTCCTCCAGGATCACCAGGTCCTTGTTCTTGAAGCCGATGACCGCGTGGACCTCGGCGCCGCAGTCGTGGAACTTCTTGAGCACCGGATAGGCGATGGCGCAGCCGACGCCGCCGCCCACCACGCAGACCTTCTTCTTGCCCTCGGTCTCCGTGGCCTTGCCCAGCGGGCCCACAAAGTCCTGGAGGCTGTCGCCCTCGTTCAGGTGACGCAGCTTTTCGGTGGTGGCGCCCACGGTCTGGACGATGATGGTGACGGTGCCCTTGGCGGGGTCATAGTCGTGGATGGTGATGGGCACCCGCTCGCCGTTCTCATCCACGCGGAGGATGATGAACTGGCCGGGCTGGGCCTTCTTGGCGACCAGGGGCGCCTCGATCTCGTACAGGGTGACGGTGGGACGGAGGGCCTCTTTTCTCACGATACGATACATAGTGTTCCTTCTTTCCCGAATGATCGAATTTTGGAGCCTTGCGGCGATGTATCCTTCGACACGACACATTGTTTACACTTTAACACATTCGTGGAGGGCCGTCAATCCGTTTTCACAAGGATTCCGCAAAAATTTACCGCAAACTTATGAGGGCCGCCGCCTGTCCTCCCCTCATTTGCACAGGGTGATCCTTCTGCCCTCGGACCGGAGGACACCCTCCTCCTTCAGCCGCTTCATCTCCCGCATCATGGCGCTGCGGTCCGTGGCGATATAGTCCGCCAGCACGCTCAGGGAAAAGGGCAGCTGGAGCGTCCGGCTCCCAGTCTTCTCCTCCAGCTGGCGGAAATAGCAGAGCAGCTTTTCCCGAATGGACCGGCGGGAGAGCACGTCCACCCGCTCCGAGAGAGCCTGGGCCTTGCCGGCGATCAGGCGGAGCATGTTCTGCACCAGCAGGCTGTGGTGGGTACAGGCCCGCTCGCACCGCTTGAGGATATGGGGGTAGTCGATGAACATCACGTCGCAGGTCTCCCGGGCGATGACCTCCATGCTGTCTCTCCCGGAACCGGAGAAGGCCAGGCTCCTGCCGAATACGCAGCCGGTCCCCAGCTCCTCCAGCACGGTGGAGATGCCGTCCTCGTCGATGCGGATCAGGGAGGCCTCTCCCCGCTCCACCACGCCCACGGCGTTGCTGGTGGGATCTGTGAAGTCGTAGATCACCTCATCCGGGCGGAAGCTCTTCTGAACGGCGTGGAAGCAGTCCAGCATCCGCAGATACTCCTCATAGCTGATATCCTGAAAAAGGGGGCTGTTGCTCAGTTCCTGCCGGGTCAACATGGCGGGTTCTCCTCTCTGTTGCAAATATCACCTTTATGATAACAGGCCCTGTCGAAAAAGTAAAGGAATTTCTCCGGCGGATTTCATAAATTATTCACCACTTTTCCAGGTCTCTCCTGTATACTTTAAATATAAAGGCCGGGAGGCCGAATCCGGGCGGTCCGCCGCCCCCAGAAAAGAGGCTGAGACGTGAATATTGCTTATTTTCTGCTTCCCAAGAACTCGGTGGCCTATCTGTATGATGACTGCACCTTCCGTCAGGGGCTGGAAAAGATGCGCCACCACGGCTATACCGCCATCCCGGTCATCAGCCGGGACGGGAAATACGTGGGCACCGTCAGCGAGGGAGACTTCCTCTGGCGGCTCCTCTCCAAGGAATCCGACACACTGACCGCCTACTCCATGAAGGACATGGAACAGCTGGAGATCCGGGACATCCTCCGGGGCAACAGCTATCCCTCCGTCCGCATCACCGTCACCATGGAGGCGCTGCTCCAGAGCGCCATGAACCAGAACTTCATCCCGGTGGTGGACGATCTGGGGACGTTTATCGGCATCGTCACCCGAAAGGACATCATCCGCTATTTCGCGGAGCAGAAGGACGCGGCGGAGCGTCCGCCCCTGCGGAAGATCGTATGAACAATGAGATGAGGAGTTAGGAATCAGGCATTGACGAAGGGATGCGCTCTGCGTGAAGCCGCGGGCAGCTGCAAACAGCTGCCCGCGGCTTTTCATGGCATACTGGCTGTGCAGAGCTGGTCGTGGTGTTCTTTCCCCGCTCCGCACCGCAGTTCTTGCCTCCGATCCAAAAATTCCTAATTCCTAACTCCTCATTCCTCATTCTCACAGGGCGTACTTTCGAATCGGTCCCGGCGGTCCGCCGCCCTGGGAGGCCGCCCCGGCCGCATAGCCAGGAAAAACATCCAGCGGATAGAACTGCTCTCCCGCCCGGAGGGGAGGCTCCCGGTCCAGCATGGCGATCACGCCGGTGCCGGCGCATTTGGCCCGGGCCTCCCGCCGGACCCAGCTCTCAAAAAAGATCCGCTCCGAGTCCGCTTCCGGGATGCGCCCCATGACCCGGCGGCCTACCGGACGGATGCGCTCGATATCCACCCCCACCGGCCGGTCGGACAGGGCCGCCAGCACCGCGCCTCCGGTGTGGCTGAGGTTGAAATGGACCTCCGGAAATTCCGGGAACCAGGGCTTGCCCAGGGAGGTCAGCCGGATCTCCGGCAGATCCTGCCAGCCGCAGGCCTCCCGCAGGGCCAGGCGCAGGAGGAGATAGGCGCAAAGAGGCTCCCGCCGCTTTTCCGGCTGCCTGATCCGCAGCAGCCGCTCCCGCCGCCCCGCCGGCAGCAGACGCAGCATGTCTGCCGTCTCCCGTTCCGTCAGCGGGCGCTCCAGCCTGGCCGCCCAGAGCTCGATGGACATCGGCTCCCCTCCCTCCCTGTTTTCTCTCATTTTACGCAGGGTGCGGCGGTCTGTAAAGCCGCCGGAAAAACTTTTTCAAAAAAAGCCGCAAAAAAAGAGGAAATCGAAACAGAACGGGGTATATCTAAATTGTCCCGCAGGGAAACGGCCCGGCTTTTTCGTATGACCGACGGAAAAGCCGGCAAGACTGAGCGAAAGGAGGGGACCTTGTCATGGCCTTTCCCCAGGGCTTTCTGGACGAGCTGGTGGCCCGGAACGACATCGTGGACGTGGTGAGCGGCTATGTCCAGCTGACCCGGAAGGGCGCCAACCTCTTCGGCCTGTGTCCCTTCCACAGTGAAAAGACGGGGTCCTTCTCCGTCTCGCCGGACAAGCAGATCTACTACTGCTTCGGCTGCAAACGGGGCGGCGGCGTCATCAACTTCATCATGGAGGAGGAGAACCTCCCCTTTCCCGACGCGGTGCGCTTCCTGGCCAAGCGGGCCGGTATGGAGGTGCCGGAGGAGGACGGTGACCGGGAGGCCGGCCGGAGACGCCAGCGGCTCCTGGACCTGAACCGGGACGCCGCCCGCTTTTACTACCGGACGCTCCAGCAGCCGGAGGGCCGGGCGGTGCAGGAGTACCTGGATCGGCGGAAGATCCGAAAGGCCACAGCGGTGAATTTCGGCCTGGGGGCCTCTCCGGACGCCTGGGACGCCCTGATCCTGGCCATGACGAAGCAGGGCTACACCAAGGCGGAGCTGCTGGAGGCAGGCCTTGCGGTGCAGAACCGCAACGGCGGCCTGTACGACAAGTTCCGCAACCGGCTCATGTTCCCTGTCATCGATGTGCGGGGGGACGTGGTGGCCTTCGGCGGCCGGGTGCTGGACAAGTCAGAGCCCAAGTACATGAACTCCCAGGAGACGCCGGTATATTCCAAACGGCGGGTGCTGTACGGGCTAAACCTGGCCAAGAAGTCCAAGCGGCCCAACATCATCCTCTGTGAGGGCAACATCGATGTGGTGACCCTCCATCAGGCGGGGTTCGACAACGCGGTGGCCTCCATGGGCACGGCGCTGACGGTGGAGCAGACCCGGCTCCTGAGCCGGTTCACCAAGGAGCTGGTGCTGTGCTACGACAACGACAACGCCGGCAGGATCGCCACGGAGCGGGCATTGGAGATCCTCAACAACTCCGAATTCTCCGTCAAGGTCCTGCAGCTTCCCCGGCGGCGGACGGAGGATGGGGAGCTGGTGAAGCAGGATGCCGATGACTTCATCAAGTTTCAGGGGAAGGACGCCTTCGAGGCGCTGCTGACCGGCAGCGAAAACGGCATCGAGTTCCGCATGGCCCAGATCGCCGGAAAATACGATCTCTCCGGCGACGAGGCCCGGGTGGCCTACTGCGAGGAGGTCAGCGAGCTGCTCTCCGCCCTGGCAAACCCGGTGGAGCGTGAGATCTACGCCACGCGGGCGGCGGAGACCGCCAAGATCACCCCCGAGGCCATGAAGCTGGAGGTCCAGCGGGCCCTCCGGCGGCGGAACAGCCGGGAGAAGCGGCAGGAGCTGCGCCGGGATCTGAACCCGGCGGCCCAGCTCCAGCCCAAGGAGCGGGAGCTGCGGTACGACAACATCCGCTCCGCCCGGGCGGAGGAGGGCGTCCTGCGGCTGCTGACGCAGGATGCGAGCCTCTTTCCGGATGCGCCGCCCCTGACGGAGGAGCAGTTCTCCTCCCCGCTGCTGGGCAGGGCCTTCCGGCTGCTGTGGCAGGCAAAGGCGGCGGGGCGCGTCCCGTCCCTGCCCGCCCTGGGAGAGCAGTTCTCCCAGGAGGAGATGAACCATCTCACCGGCATCTGCCAGCAGCCGGAATCTCTGAAAAACGGGAGGCAGGCGCTGGCGGACTACATACGCATCGTACAGGCGGAGGCCGCGAAGCGGTCCGGCGGGGCCGTGGACCCGCTGCTGGCGGCCACAGAAAAATACAAAGACAAAAAGGGTACTGGAGGAAAGCAGCATGGCAACGAATAAGAAAATGAGCTCCGAGGAGCTGGAAAAGCAGGCGGACGCCCTTCTGGCGGCTGCCGACGCGGCGGAACAGGAGGCCGCGCCGTCCGAGGAGGGAGGGCCGGCTGTCCGATCCGCCAGGAGGCCCGCCCGGAAAAAGGCGGCCAAGGCCCCTGAGGAGGCGGGATCCCCCGTCGAGGAGGAGGTCCCCGCCGTCATGACGGACGAGGAGGCCAAGAAGGCCGGCATCCTCCGGTTGGATGACAAGCAGGTGGCGGCGCTGCCCGCCGCCGGCTGGCTGATGAACAACGAGAAGCTGCGGGAGCTGCTGGCCCGGGGCAAGAAGAAGGGCAAGCTGGATTCCGGCGAGCTGATGGAGGCCGTGGACGACCTGAATCTGGAGAGCGACCAGATGGATCAGCTCTACGACTCCCTGGAGGCGCTGAACATCGACATCAGCGCCGACGACGCCCTGCTGGCGGACCTGCCCGACGATGAGCCCGCCGCCGAGGAGATCGCCGACGTGGAGGAAGAGGAGCTGGTGGACCCCAATACCCTGGTCAACAGCTTCTCCATCGACGATCCCGTCCGCATGTATCTCAAGGAGATCGGCAAGGTCCCCCTGCTGACCCCGGATGAGGAGATCGATCTGGCCCAGGCCATGGGCGCCGGGAACGAGGCAGACCGGAAGATGGCGGAGATCAGCCGCCTGGAGAAGGAGGGGCAGGAGATCCCCTATTCCCAGGAGGAGATCGGCCGCTGGAAGGCCGACCAGGCCAGGGGCGCCGCCGCCAAGCAGAAGCTGGCGGAGGCCAACCTGCGGCTGGTGGTGTCCATCGCCAAGCGGTATGTGGGCCGCGGGATGCTGTTCCTGGATCTGATCCAGGAGGGAAATCTGGGCCTCATCAAGGCGGTGGAGAAGTTCGACTACACCAAGGGCTACAAATTCTCCACCTATGCCACCTGGTGGATCCGTCAGGCCATCACCCGGGCCATCGCCGACCAGGCCCGGACGATCCGCATCCCGGTCCATATGGTGGAGACCATCAACAAGGTCATCCGGGTGTCCCGCCAGCTCCTGCAGGAGCTGGGCCACGACCCCTCTCCCAACGAGATCTCCGCCGAGATGGGCATGCCGGTCGACAAGGTCCGGGAGATCCTGAAGATCGCCCAGGAGCCGGTCTCCCTGGAGACCCCCATCGGTGAGGAGGAGGACTCCCATCTGGGGGACTTCATTCCCGACGAGGGGGCCAGTGAGCCCAGCGAGGCCGCCAGCTTCACCCTGCTCAAGGAGCAGCTGATGGACGTGCTCTCCACCCTGACGCCCCGGGAGGAAAAGGTGCTCAAGCTCCGCTTCGGCATTGAGGACGGCCGCACCCGCACCCTGGAAGAGGTGGGCAAGGAGTTCAACGTCACCCGGGAGCGCATCCGCCAGATCGAGGCCAAGGCCCTGCGGAAGCTGCGCCACCCCAGCCGGAGCAAGAAGCTCAAGGATTTCCTGAACTGATCCGCCGCGCAGCAGAGGCGCTGTCCCTCGGGGACAGCGCCTCTGCTGCTGAGCAGGTGTGCGGGACGGAGCTGTCAACGAGCTTGGCAGCCTCTCTTTTTAAGATCAACTGTGATCTCCTGGAAATCAGTTCAATACAGCCTGATATCCATTTGCCTTGTCACCGGTGATGGTAATACGATATGATCCACCGAAGTGTGCCTCCCATGAGATGGGCTCCGCATATTTCGCGATCTCATCCGGATATACAGTTTCATAATTGGACGCCGCATATTCGGTTATGATCCTGAATTGCATGGACAGCTCGAAGGGATCAGAAGGATGATCGAGTTCCTCCCGATTCCAAACCACAATGTTATCGGAATCGTGTTGGACCATGGAACCGTCCGCATTGGATATGCCGCCGCTGTATTCGTGGCTGCCTGCGCGATCACCATAAACCAGCAGCCCAACAGCTTCCTCCGTGTCTAATTGCAGGTGCAGGGCGATTTCATCAGCAGCTGAAAAATCCCGTCAGTTTGGCGGAAATCCCGACAGCTTATTAAAATTTCTTTCTGTCCAAAGGCATGAAAAAGGGCAGTCGATTGTCTCGGCTGCCCTTTGGGTGTTAAACAAAGTTATTCTTCTGCGGCTGAATCAATCGTTTCCACATCGTCATTTGCATATAGGTCGGCAGGAATTGAACTAACGGCAAGTTGTTCCTCAGGCGGTAACGAATGATACCATTCAAGCCATTCAAGTGTTTCTTCGGTCAAGTCAGATTTGTTGAATAGCTGTCCATTAAATTCAACGGTTTCATTAGAATCTATATCCTCAGAAATAGGGGTCAATGACTTTAATAAATCTTCGCCTGTAACACCTAACTGAGCATCATCACTTGCAAATGGAATCCGCAACAAATATTCTCCGTCTACTTCATAAACATATACATAAATACCAGAACCGATGTCTTGCGTATCACCTAAGAATGAAAGGACTTCCTCTCTTGTCATGGTCGGTGTTAATTCTCTTATCTGTTCAGATGTTACCTGCGTCGGTGTATCAAGCGGTTCTTTGTTTTCTGGTATTAGACTAAGAATTTCTTCGGTCAACGGGCTACTTTCTCCTGCGTCAATCGTTTTTACAGCTTCTTTTATTTCTTTATGAGAATAGTCGCTTAAATCTCCGACAGCAATGCCGAGAGAATTGAGATAATCTACTGCTGCATTATATTGAATGATATCAATAGCAAACGCAGTTAAGGGTATCACCAAGCACAGGCAAGCTGCAATAGCTGCCCATTTTACCCAAAGGTGCTTTTGGGCTTTGTGATATGCCCTTGCCTCGTTGATATGCTTCTCATTGATGTCACCGAGGACTTCATACAGTTTTTCATTCGTCACAGTTCAAACCCCCTTTCCAAAAGGTAGTTGTACAGCTTCTGGCGGATGCGGCTCAGGGTCATGGATACAGCTCCATCACTCATGTTGTGCCGGACGGCAATTTCTGAAATGCTGTCGGTGTACCAATATCGACTGATAAAAATGCTTCTCTTCTTTGGTGACAGGCCATCCAAAAAGGTATCAATGGCCTTCGTGAGTTCTGTTTGGTCAAATGCCTGTTCCACATCATCCCTGCCAGATACCAGGTCAGAAAGCTCCTCCAGAACCGCAGGCATTTCTCCACCGCCCCGTTTGTCGGCGGTATTGTGCTGATACCTGTTAAATGACAGGTTTCTTGTGATTTTTCCAAGGAATGTGGGCAGAATGCCTGGCCTGTGGGGCGGCATGGCGTTCCATGCGTTTAAGTAGGTATCGTTGACGCATTCCTCAGCATCTTCCTGATTGCCCAGTATGTTCATAGCGATCGAAGTGCAGTAGTTTCCGTATTTCTCAGATGTGGCAGGGATGGCCTGCTCGTCTCTATCCCAGTATAATTGGACGATCTGTGCATCATCCATCGGTTTTCACCTCGCTTCCCCATTTGCCTTTTCACCTATATACACAACTTCCGCGCTCAGATCTCACACATTTTTCAAACTTTTTCTATCCCATCATACCACATTGTCATCCTTGCTGCATACAGCAACAGGACTGCCGTCCAGTCCTGAACGATCGTCCTGTTTCCCAAAAGGCAATGCCTGCTGTTTGGTGAAACCGACGGAGTTTGGGCCATCGCTTCTGATCCTGGATAGGGAATTCGCGGCGTTCCCGTTGGCATTTTCCGCAGGCTGTGCTATAATAGGTTATTCACAGGATATCGAGCAGACAAAAAATCACACACGAGGTGGGACACCAATGAGTCAAACGGCGGATCTGACAGAGCGGACCCTCAGCCGCGAGGAAAAATATCAGGGCAGCATCCTGAGTCTCCATGTGGATCAGGTGCAGCTTCCCAACGGAAAGACCTCCGTCCGGGAGGTCGTGGAGCATGTGGACGGCGCGGCCATCCTGGCTCTGGATGAGCGGAACAATGTGCTCACCGTCACCCAGTATCGATATGTGTTCGGCAAGCCCCTGCTGGAGATCCCCGCCGGCAAGCTGGAGCCCGGCGAGGATCCGGTCGCCGGCGCCCTGCGGGAGCTGAAGGAGGAGACCGGCGCCGTGCCGGACACCTTCCTTCCCATGGGCGTCATGCTGCCGTCTCCCGGCTGTCTGGGAGAGCGGCTGTACCTCTTCCTGGCCCGCGGCCTCCACATGGAGGGTCAGCACCTGGACGAGGACGAATTTCTGAATGTGGAGCGCATCCCCTTCAGCGAGATGGTCCATCGGGTCATGGACGGCGAGATCGAGGACGGCAAGACCATTGCCGCCGTGCTGAAGGCCAAGGTGCTGCTGAACCTTTGAGAGGAGGTCCCCAATGAACGCTCCCAACAGCCGGAAGACCGTTCTGATCGTGGAGGACGAGAAGAACATCGTGGACATCCTGCGCTTCAACCTCCAGCGGGCGGGCTATCAGACACTGGAGGCCTATGACGGCGAGGACGGACAGGCCAAGGCCCTGTCCGCCAATCCGGATCTGATCCTGCTGGATGTGATGCTGCCCAAGAAAAACGGCTTTGACGTCTGCCGCGCCCTGCGGGAGAGCGGCAGCAGCGTCCCTGTTATCATCCTCACCGCCCGGGAGGAGGAGGCGGACAAGGTCCTGGGCCTGGAGATCGGCGCCGACGACTATATCACCAAGCCCTTCTCCATGCGGGAGCTGGTGGCCCGTGTGGGCGCCAATATCCGCCGGACCAGCATGTCCCCCACGCCCGCCTCTGCCGCGGCGGCGGCCATGCCCGTCTCCGGGGACCTGGCCATCAACACTGACAGCCACCAGGTCTTCCGGGCCGGCAAGGCCATCGACCTGACACAGCGGGAATATGAGCTGCTGACCTTTTTGGCCAGCCATCCCAACAAGGTCTACTCCCGCATCGATCTGATGGAGCAGGTGTGGAACTACGGCTATGTGGGCGACGACGTGCGGACCGTGGACGTGACGGTCCGGCGGCTGCGGGAGAAGATCGAGGCCGACCCAGCCAACCCTGTGTTCATCCTCACCCGGCGGGGAGCCGGCTACTACTTCTCCGTGAAGTGACCCGCTCCCCCACTCTCGTATGAAAAGGAGGTGTCCGCCGTGTTCCGCAGCCTGCACATGAAGCTGACGCTGATCCTGCTGCTGCTCATCACCTCGCTGATGGCGGTGGTGGGCGCGTTCCTCACCACCAGCATCTCCAGCTTCTATATCGACTCCTTCTACCAGCAGATCAGCGATGTGTTCAGCGACGACAGCGACGGCTATGTCTCCACGCTCCGGGCCCGGGCCGCGGAGCCCGACGGCGCCGCCGGCCTCCGGGAGCTGCTGGAGGTGCGGGCTGGCTCCCTTGGCATCGACTACCGCACCCGGAACTACTTCATCCTGGACGGACAGACCGGCAGCTATATCGACGGGTCGGCCGACGCATCCGAGCTTCCCCGGGAACAGACGGCCAATCTGCTCACCGCCCGCAACGCCGTCGTCCAGGGAGACGAGACCCTGGTGGGAGACCGCAGCGACATCACCGCCGACTATATGGACGCGGCCATTCCCATCATGGGAGGGGACAGCGCCTACATCATCTATATCCTGGACAACAAGGCCACGGTCACGGACCTGAACTCCCAGATCTTCCTCATCATCATGCAGGCGCTCATCATCGGCCTGCTGATCTCCGTGCTGCTGAGCTTTCTGCTCTCCAAGACCATGGTGGGCCCCATCGAAAAGCTCACCGCAGGCGCTGAGCGGGTGGCCGCCGGAGACTTCGACAGCCAGCTGCCGGTGGAGTCCACCGACGAGATCGGCATCCTCACCGGCACCTTCAATGAGATGGCCGGTGTGCTCCAGGTGACTCTGGCCGCTGTGGAGAACGAGCGCAACAAGCTGGATACCCTGTTCCTCCACATGACCGACGGCGTGGTGGCCTTCGACCACGACGGATCGCTGATCCACTGCAATCCCGCCGCGACCAACATGCTCCAGCGCAGCGTGCCGGAGGGCACCACCTACGATGCCCTCTTCGGGCAGGTGTATCCCTTTCAGGAGATGCTGGCCCTCCAGCGGCCCAACTATGCCGAGGCGGAGATGGAGGTGGGCGGCCGGACGCTGGAGCTGTTCCTGGCCCCCTTCTCCGATCAGGCCAGCGGCGGCGTGCTGGTGGTGCTCCACGACGTGACGGAGCAGCACCGCAACGAGGAGCGGCGCAAGGAGTTCGTGGCCAATGTGTCCCACGAGCTGCGCACGCCCCTCACCAACGTGAGGAGCTATGCCGAGACCCTCCGGGACGCGGAGGGCGAGCTTCCCCAGGAGACCGCCAACAGCTTCCTGGACATCATCATCACGGAGACGGACCGGATGACCCACATCGTTCAGGACCTGCTGACCCTCAGTCGTCTGGACGCGGGCAACGCGGAGCTGGTGCTCTCCCGGTTCCCCTTCGGCGAGGCCATCGAGAGCGTCACCCGGGCCAACGCCCTGGCCGCCAAGCAGCACGGCCACGCCCTCACCTATTCCCCGCCGGAGAGCCTGCCCCTCATCGTCGGCGACCGGAGCCGGCTGGAGCAGGTGATGATGAACGTCATCGGCAACGCCATCAAGTACACCCCGGACGGGGGACACATCTCCATCACTGCCGGCTGTACCGAGGACCAGGTGTGGATGGAGGTCTGTGACGACGGCATCGGCATCCCGGAAAAGGACCGGGAGCGGATCTTCGACCGGTTCTACCGGGTGGACAAGGCCCGCTCCCGGGAGTCCGGCGGCACGGGCCTGGGGCTCTCCATCGCCAAGGAGATCGTCCAGCGCCACCACGGCTCCATCGCCCTGGCGCCCCACGAGGGCCCCGGCACCACCGTCCGTCTGACCCTGCCCATCGGCGGGCCCACCACCCCCGCCGCGTGACCTGCCCAGATCCCCGCCGGAAAGGAGGCTGCCCATGGGACACAGCGTCTGGCGCAGACGCCGCAATCTCATCCAGAATATCGCGATCGCCCTGCTGTCGGTCTCGGCGGTGCTCCTGTTCGCCCAGCTCCAGCTGTACAACCTGGACACCCGGGAGGACTCCCGCTACCTGGATCGGCTGATGGGCACCCTGCCGGCAGACACCCCCACGGAGCTGCGGGAGTTCCCCGCTCCGGTGCGGGTGGTCCTCACCGACTCCTACGGCCGGTATGGCAGCCTGGGCTTCACCACCAACAGCGATGGGTTTGCTGCCCTGGGCCTGCGGGAGGCTCTGAGCTCTGTACAGGGCCTTGTCCCTGTGTCGGAAGACAGCTTCCGTGCGGCCCTGTCCGGCGTTTCCATCTACTTCGACTTTCTCGATCCCCTGCCCCTGTCGGTGCTGACGGAGATGATCGGCGTGGAGGACGCGGCGTTGACCGGCAGCGCCCGCTGTCTCCTGCTCTCCGCCGGAGCGGACGAGACCGTCTGGCTGTACCTGTGGGACGGGGCGGACAGCGTGCGCAGCGGCACCGTCTCCGCCTCCGTCCTCTCCCGCGAGGCCCTGGCGGAAACGGTGAGCCAGTCCGGCTACAGCGGCGTCTCCTTTGCCTTTGACGACGTGGAGGCGGACCCCCTGTACAGTCAGCTCTTTCCCCTCTCGGTCCTGCCCACGGAGCTGCCGGAGCTGCCGGTCCTCTCCGCTGTCTCCCCCCTCTCCGAGACGGATTGGCTCCTGCCGGCCTTCGGCTTCAACGTCAATACCCGGGAGCGGTATGTGGAGGCGGACGGCACCGAGGTGGTCACCGAGGCGGAGACAGACCGCTCCCTCCACATCCGCCCGGATGGGGAGGTGACCTACCGGGGCGGGACGGAATCCCCCCTGGTCATCACCGCCCGGGAGGAGCTCCCCACAGAGGCGGAGGCCGCTCTCGGGGCGAGCCTTCTGCTCCAGCGCCTCACCCGGGATCTGACCGGAGAGGGCGCGCTGTACCTCCAGTCCGTCCAGCAGAGCGGAGAGACCACGCAGCTGCAGTACGGCTATCACATCGCCGGCGTACCGGTCCGCCTCTCCGGCGGGCCGGCGGCGGAGATCACCCTCTCCGGGACCTCCGTCACCCGGCTGACCCTGCGGTTCCGGCAGTACACCGCGTCCGGAGAATCCTCTCTGCTGCTTCCCCTGCGCCAGACCCTGGCCATCGCGGCGGAGCAGCCCGGGACAGAGCTGTCTCTGGGCTATGCCGATAACGGCGGCGACACCGTCTCCGCCAACTGGCTGGCGGACTGAGTCCCCGGCGATCCCCCGGAAAGGAGGCCCCGCAAGTGGAGAGCTCCCGTCTGAAAAATATCATCATCCTGATCCTGGCCCTGGTGAATCTCTGCCTGCTGGGTCTGCTGGTCACGCGCATCATCACCGGCCGCGCCGCCCAGGCGGAGGCACGGGCCCAGATGGTGGAGCTGTTCGCCGCTGAGGGCGTGTCTCTGGACGAGGATCAGATCCCCGATGACACGCCGCCCGCCGGCCTGACCCTGATCCGCGACGCCGGAGAGGAGCGGAAGCTGGCGGAGTTCCTGCTGGGAGACGCCCTTATCGCCGCGGATGACGGCGGCGGAGGCATCCGAAGCTTCCAGAGCAGCCGGGGCAGCGCGGTCTTCCGGGCGGACGGCAGCTTTGACGCCGTTCTCTCGGACACCGGCGACGAGGCCCGGGAGCTGTGCCGGGCCTTCTGCAGGGCCTTCCACTACACGGACCTGACCTTCTCCCTGGAGGGAACGTCCGGAACTGCCGCAGCGGTGCAGACCCATGAGGGCGCGCCGGTGGTCAACTGCGCCGTCACCTTCTCCATTGAGGAGGGGACGGTAAAAAGCGTCAGCGGCACCCATCTGCCCCGGGAGGCAGAGCCCGCCGCCGGCAGCGGCGCGCTGTCCGCCCTCTCGGCCCTGAACGCCTTCCTCGGCGCCGTCCGGGAGGGGGCGGTGGTCACAGCGGTGACGGACCTGTACCTGTGCTATGAGCTCCAGAGCACCACCGCCACCCCTATGGCGCTGGTCCCCGCCTGGTGCGTGGTCACGGATACGGCCGAATATTATGTGAATTGCTATACCGGCGCGGTCACCGCCGCCTGAGCGGATGGCAGCGTGTCCTTCGCACATGGACGTTTTTTCCAGATGTTTGCAGGAAGGGTTTGCATTTTCCGGACAGGTGTGGTATAGTGAATGTGTGTGAGCTTTTCCGGGCGGAAAAATTTGCCCTTTTCGCAGGTCTTTTGCGGGTATGAAGCTCCCCGGGCCGGGCACACTGTTGTATGACGGATGTGCCGCCACGAAAGAAAGCGCCTTTTGAAGAGAGGGTATCGACTTTGACGAAGTATATTGTACAGGGTGGTCATCCCCTGTTTGGTGAAGTAGAAATCAGCGGCGCCAAAAACGCCGCCGTGGCCATTCTCCCCGCCGCCCTTCTGGTGGACGGGGTCTGCCGCATCGAGAACATCCCCCAGATCTCCGATGTGACGCTGTCCCTGAAGATCCTGGAGCATCTGGGCGCCGGCATCCGCGTCATCAACCGCCACACGGTGGAGATCGACGCCAGCCACATCCGCTCCACCCGGACCTCCTATGAGCTGGCCCGGAAGATGCGGGCATCCTATTATCTGATCGGCTCCCTCCTGGGCCGTTTCGGTCAGGCGGAGGTGGCCATGCCCGGCGGCTGCAACTTCGGCGTCCGCCCCATCGACCAGCATGTCAAGGGCTTCACCGCCCTGGGCGCCAAGGTGGTGGTGGAGGGCGGCTTCATCCACGCCTCCACGGAAAACGGCATCCTCCGGGGCGCCAATATCTACCTGGACGTGGTGTCCGTGGGCGCCACCATGAACATCATGATGGCAGCCGTCCGTGCAAAGGGCAACACCATCATCGAAAATGCCGCCAAGGAGCCCCATATCGTGGATCTGGCCAACTTCCTCAATTCCATGGGGGCCAATATCCGGGGCGCCGGCACGGACACCATCAAGATCCAGGGCGTGGACCACCTGCGGGGCGGCAGCTACGCCATCATCCCCGACCAGATCGAGGCGGGCACCTATATGGCCGCCGTGGCCGCCACCGGCGGGCAGATCCTGGTGAAGAACATCATCCCCAAGCACATGGACTGCATCACCGCCAAGCTGCAGGAGTGCGGCGTCGAGGTGGAGGAGCACGAGGACACCCTCCTGGTCCGTCGGAACGGTCCCCTGCAGAAGGCCAATGTGAAGACCATGCCCTATCCGGGCTTCCCCACGGATATGCAGCCCCAGATCACCACCGTCCTCTGCCTTGCAGAGGGTACCTCTCTGGTGACGGAGAGCATCTGGAACAACGGCCGCTACCGCTATGTGGATGAGCTCAAGCGCATGGGCGCCAACATCCAGGTGGACGACAAGACCGCCGTGGTGGAGGGCGTGGACCATCTCACCGGCGCACCCATCCAGGCCTGTGACCTGCGGGCCGGCGCCGCCCTTGTGATCGCGGCCCTGGCCGCCCACGGGGAGAGCGAGATCAGCTGTGTGCAGTACATTGAGCGGGGCTATGAGGACATCGTCCTGAAGCTCCAGGGCCTGGGCGCGTCCATCCGCGCCGTGGAGCTCCCGGGTGAAGCCGAGGAGCTGGAGGCCCATATCGGCTGAGGCACTGCGTCCGCCCGCAAAAATTTCAAAGCGTCTTATGCGTCCGCGATGGAGGATGGCGGCTCTCGTCGGCGGCCTCCCTTGCGGGCGCTTGATTTTTCTTCGGAAGAGGTATGCCTTTTGACCCTGGTACATACGCTTTCCAGCGGTTCCTCCGGGAACGCGCTGCTGCTCTCCTGCGGAGAGAGCCATCTGCTCCTGGACGCCGGCATCTCCTGCCGCCGCATCACCGCGGCCCTGGGGGAGCTTGGATTGACTCCGGGAGACCTGACCGCCATTCTCATCACCCACACCCACGCCGACCATATCGCCGGCCTTCAGACCCTCCTCAAGCGCTGCGGCGCCCCGGTGTTCGCCACGGGGCCGGCGGCTCGGGACCTGGCCTGGCGCCTTCCCGCCGCGGAGGACCGCCTGCAGACGCTGGACACGGTCAACGGTGCGCAGACCGTCGGCGACTTTGCCGTGACGGCCTTCCCCACCAGCCACGATGCGCCGGGGGCCTGCGGCTTTCGTCTGGATACGGAGGACGGCGCCGTCGGTGTGCTGACGGACACCGGCTGTGTCACGGATGAGGCGGCGGAGCTCCTGCCCGGCGTGGACCTGGCTGTGCTGGAGGCCAACCACGATGTGGAGACCCTGTGTTCCGGCCCCTACCCCTATGCGCTCAAGCAGCGCATCCTCGGGTGCCGGGGGCATCTGAGCAATGCGGACGCGGGAGAGTTCGCCGCCGTTCTGGCGGAGGGCGGCGCCTCGGAGATCGTTCTGGCCCACCTGAGCTGCGAGAACAACACCCCCGCCATGGCCCTCTCCGCTGTGGAGACCGCCCTTGCCGCCGCGGGCGCCTCCCCCCTGCTGTCCGTGGCGCCCCGGGACCGCCTGGGGCCTGTCCACACCGTCTGCCGGAGGCGCGTATGCAGAAGGTGACGGTCCTGTGCGTGGGAAAGCTGAAGGAGCGGTTCTACGCCGAGGCCGCGGCGGAGTACGCCAAGCGGCTCTCCCGCTACTGTAAGCTGGAAATCCTGGAGCTGCCGGAGGAGCGGCTGCCGGAGGACCCCTCCCCCGCCCTGATCGATGCCGCGCTGGCAAGAGAGGCGGCGGCCGTGCGGGGAAAGCTCCCCGCCGGCGCGGCGCTTGTCGCCCTGTGCGTGGAGGGGGAAGCCCGCTCCAGCGAGGATCTGGCCCGCCTGATGGCGGAGCAGGCCGCCCGGGGAACGGGACAGCTGGTGTTCCTCATCGGAGGCTCCTTCGGCCTGCACCCCTCTCTGAAGGCGGAGGCCCGGCTGAAGCTGTCCATGTCGGCCATGACGTTCCCCCACCATCTGGCGCGGGTGATGCTGCTGGAGCAGATCTACCGGGCGTATCAGATCAACGCCGGAACCAAATATCACAAGTAAAGGACGTGTCGCTATGACGCAACCCGCAAAGGACTTCTGGGCCCGGGCGGACCGGAAGCTTCTGGAGAGCTGGCCAAAGGACGAGGCCGGCGCACCGGAGGCCGCCGCCAGACTGGACATCCAGTGGGAGCTGGACAGCCGGGCGGACATCACTGTCTCCTTTTTGCAGAGCTGTGGGATCCCCGCCTTCCAGAACGGCTCCCTCGGCAAGGTCCTGGGGGGCTTCGCCGCCCAGGGGGTGGAGATCTGGGTCCCCGTCTCCCGGCTGGAGGAGGCCCAGGCCCTGCTGAACGCACCTTCGGAAGCTCCGGAGCAGGACTGACCGTTCTGCTGCCGTTCCCTACAATTCAATCATCAGGAGGTATTCTCGCATGGACTTTATGAAGGAGTATGAGAAGTGGCTGGCCAGTCCTGTTCTGTCGGAGGAAGAGCGCCAGGAGCTGGAGGCCATCCGGAACGACCCCAAAGAGATCGAGGGCCGGTTCTACGGCCCCCTGGAGTTCGGCACCGCCGGTCTGCGGGGCACCATGTGCGTCGGTCTGCACAACATGAACATCCATGTCATCCGCTGGGCCACCCAGGGCTTCGCCCAGATCATCTGCGCCGAGGGCGAGGAGGGCAAGCGCCGGGGCGTGGCCATCTGCATGGACTGCCGCAACCACTCCATGGAGTTTGCCCGGGCCGCGGCGGAGGTCTGTGCCGCCAACGGCATCCATGTGCGGATCTTCGAGTCCCTCCGCCCCACGCCGGAGCTGAGCTTCGCCGTGCGGGAGTACCACTGCCAGGCGGGCATCAACGTCACCGCCAGCCACAACCCCAAGGAGTACAACGGCTACAAGGTCTACTGGGAGGACGGCGCCCAGCTGCCGCCCCACCACGCTGACGCCATCGCCGCGGCCCTTGAGAAGATCGACGTGTTTGACGGCGTGAAGCGGATGGACTATGACGAGGCGGTGAAGGCCGGCCTCATCGAGGTCCTGGGCGCGGAGACCGACGAGAAGTTCCTCTCCAACGTGATGGAGCAGGTGAACGACAAGGCGGTGGTGGAGAAGATGGCCGACACCTTCACCATGGTGTATACCCCCTTCCACGGCACCGGCCACAAGCTGATCCCCGAGGCCCTGAAGCGCCTGGGGATGAAGCACGTCATCTGCGTCCCCGAGCAGATGGTCATTGACGGCAACTTCCCCACCGTGGTCTCCCCCAACCCGGAGAACCCCGAGGGCTTCTACCTGGCGGTGGACCTGGCCAAGAAGAACAACGCCGACTTCATCCTGGGCTCCGACCCGGACGCCGACCGGGTGGGCATCATGGTCCGCACCAAGGACGACGACTTCGTGGTCATCTCCGGCAACCAGACCGGTGTGCTGCTGCTGGACTACCTGATCGGGGCCAAGCGCCGCACCGGCAAGATGCCCGAGAAGCCCGTGGCCCTGAAGACCATCGTCACCACCGAGATGGCCCGGAAGGTGGCCGAGGTCAACGGCCTGCAGTGCTACGACACCTTCACCGGCTTCAAGTTCCTGGCGGAGAAGAAGGACAAGCTGGAGAGCACCGGCGAGGGGAAGGTCATCTTCTCCTACGAGGAGTCCTACGGCTATATGCTGGGCGACTACGTGCGGGACAAGGACGCCGTGTCCGCCAGCGTGGAGCTCTCTGAAATGGCCGCCTGGTACGCCTCCCAGGGCATGACCCTGTATGACGCCCTCCAGAAGCTCTATGAGAAGTACGGCTACTACGCCGAAAAGACCCACAATCTGGTGATGCCCGGTCTGGACGGTCTGAAGGACATGGCGGAGCTGATGGCCGGTCTGCGGGAGAAGCCCCCGGTGGAGATCGCCGGCGTGGCGGTGCGCCAGCAGAAGGACTACAAGGACGGCTCCGTGGTCAACGTGGCCGACGGGTCCAGGGAGACCATGGAGCTCACCGGCTCCAACGTTCTGCGCTATGAGATGGCCGACGGGACCAGCATCATCGTCCGCCCCTCCGGCACCGAGCCCAAGATCAAGGTCTATGTGCTGACCCAGGGCGCGGACAAGGCCGCCTGCGAGGCCAATCTGGAGAAGTACGGCCAGTGGGTGAAATCCCTGCAGAAGTAAACGCTCCTCTGTACATGGCACAGCGCCCGGTCCTGTCGGACCGGGCGCTGTTTCGTTCTCTTTTCTGTAGAGGCAGAGCCAGGACTCTCACGACTCTGGCAGCAGGGCCCAGACCTGTTCCAGCAGTTCTTCGCCGTTTACCAGCGGATACATCCCCAGGAAGTCTCCACGGTCCACCAGAAAGGTGCCCTCATCCAGAAGGATGTGGACCGGACCTTTCCGGTCTACGCCCATGATCTGCACATACCGCTCCTCAACCCTGCCGTCATATCCCCAGTGGTACCCCAGGCGGTCTGCGTTCCGCAGCAGGCCGCCGAGGGCCTCCAGGTCCACCTGGTCCGTGATGTCTGTCAGCCTTTCTCCTGTCCTCACATAATGGATTTTGAAATCCTCCTCCACCGCAGAACGGGGGACGAAGCACCAGGCGGCGATTCCGGCCAGCGCCGCCACGCACACCAGTAGGATCTTCCATCTCTTTTTCATCCAGACCGCCCCCTCCTGATCTCATCATAAGGGGACCTCCCCTGCCTGTCAAGGCAGAGCGCAGATTTTCCTGAGGTTATTCTTGACATATGTTCAAAATCGTGTATAATGGACATATGTTCAAAACAAGGGAGGGACGCCCATGCCGCGCAGCGCCAAATGTCGCCGGGTCTGCCAGATGCCGGCCCACTGTCGCTTCGCTCCGGAGCAGCCTGCCCACGGGGATGCCGTGGTGCTGACGGTGGAGGAGTACGAGGCCGTCCGGCTGATGGACTACCTGGGGCTCAATCAGGAGGAGGCCGCCGCCCGGATGGACGTGGCCCGGACCACGGTCCAGCGGATCTACGCCCAGGCCCGGCGGAAGCTGGCGGTGTTCCTGGTGGAGGGCCGGGCCCTGCAGATCGGCGGCGGCAGCTACAGCCTCTGTCCCCGCGAAAACTGCGGCGGCTGCGGCAGGACCTGCGGCCGGTGTCACTCCCAAAACGGAAAGGAAGCATCTCCATGAAAATCGCAGTCACCTATGAAAACGGCAATGTGTTCCAGCACTTCGGCCACACGGAGCAGTTCAAGCTCTACGACGTGCAGGACGGCAAGGTGGTCTCCAGCCAGGTGGTGGACACCAACGGCAGCGGCCACGGCGCCCTGGCGGGCTTTCTGACGGCCCATCAGGTGGAGGCGCTGATCTGCGGCGGCATCGGCGGCGGTGCCCAGATGGCGCTGGCCCAGGCCGGCATCCGGCTCTACGCCGGCTGCTCCGGCGACGCGGACACCCGGGTGGCGGAGCTGCTGGCAGGCACGCTGGTCAGCGCGGCGGAGGCCACCTGCGACCATCACCACGGGGAGGACCACGCCTGCGGCGACCACGGCTGCGGCCATCACGAGGACGGCCATACCTGCGGCCACTGCTGAGCATCCGTACAGAGACCGGGAGGGCGCAGTCCCTCCCGGTTTTTTCCTGCGCGACTTTCTTGTCAGACCGCGGAAAAGCCGTTGACAACCGTTCCGGATTCCGGTATTATAATATGTCGAATGAATCGGAGAGGAAGGAGCGTATCTATGGATCTGTTGCTGACCGGCGGGGCTGTTTTCCGGGACGGAAGCTTCGAGAATATGGACGTCGCCGTTTCCGACGGCCGTATTGTTTCCGTTGGCCCCTCCCTTCCCCGGGAAGGTTTTTCCGTAATTGAATGTCAGGATCAAGTCATTGTTCCAGGTTTCGTTGATGTACATGTTCATCTTCGGGAGCCTGGATTTTCTTATAAGGAGACCATCGCCTCCGGTACGGCGGCGGCCGCGGCCGGGGGCTACACAGCGGTGTGCGCCATGCCCAACCTGGACCCGGTGCCGGACTCCCTGGAGCACCTGCGGCCGGAGCTGGACGCCATCGCCCGGGACGGCCGGGTGCGGGTCTACCCCTACGGGGCCATCACCCGCGGGGAGAAGGGTGCGGAGCTGGCGGACCTGGCCGCCATGGCCCCCTTTGTCCCCGGCTTCTCCGATGACGGGAAGGGCGTCCAGTCCCGGGAAGAGATGAAGGCCGCCATGGAGCTGGCAAAATCGCTGGACAAGCCCATCGTCGCCCACTGCGAGGACGAATCCCTGCTGACGGCGGGCTGGTGCGTCCACGACGGGGACTGGGCCAGACGGAACGGCTTTGCCGGCAACCCCTCTGAGAGCGAGTGGCGGCAGGTGGAGCGGGACCTGGACCTGGTCCGGGAGACCGGCTGCCGGTACCACGTCTGCCATGTCTCTACCAAAGAGAGTGTGGCCCTGATCCGCAAGGCCAAGGCCGAGGGGCTGCCGGTGTCCTGCGAGACCGGGCCCCACTACCTGCTGCTGACCGACGAGGACCTGCAGGACGAGGGCCGGTTCAAGATGAATCCCCCCATCCGCTCCGCCGCCGACCGGGAGGCCCTGATCGAGGGGCTGCTGGACGGCACCGTGGACTGCATCGCCACGGACCACGCCCCCCACAGCGCGGAGGAGAAGTCCCGGGGCCTTCGCAGCCTCAACGGCATCGTGGGGCTGGAGTGCGCCTTCTCCGTGCTCTACACGGAGTTGGTGGAGCCGGGCATCGTCCCCTTCCCCGCGCTACTCAATGCCCTGTGCGTCAATCCCCGGCGGCTGTTCCGCCTGCCCGGCGGAACGATCGAAGCGGGTGCGATCGCGGACCTGACGGTGCTGGACCTGAACAGGCCCCAGGTCATCGACAGCGGTATGTTCCTCTCCTTGGGCCGCGCCACCCCCTTTGACGGCTGGGCCGTCACCGCCGGAGTGGACAAGACCATCTGCGGCGGGAACCTGGTGTACACCGCCGCCTCCCGCAACGTCAACAAGGCCCCCATTCCCCCCTGTCAGGAGGACTATGTATGAAAGAATCCCTCTTTACCCTGGAACACGCCCGGCAGCTGACGGAGGACACCTATGAGCTGGTGCTCTCCGGGGACACCTCCGCCGTCACCGCGCCGGGCCAGTTCGTGAACATCCAGCTGCCCGGCAGATTTCTCCGTCGGCCCATCTCCATCTGTAACTGGGCGGAGGGCTCCCTCCTGCTGCTGGTGAAGGTGGTGGGCGAGGGCACGCGGGAGCTGGTCCGCAGCGTCCCCGGCACGGAGTTCCCCGTGCTGTCGGGCCTGGGCAACGGCTTCGACCTGACCAAGGGCGGCGCGCACCCGATCCTGCTGGGGGGCGGCATCGGCATCGCGCCGCTGTACGGCCTGGCCCGGCGGATGCTGGACGCGGGGCTCACTCCCACGGTGGGGCTGGGCTTCCGTTCTGCAAAGGACAGCTTCTACCTGGAGGAGTTCGCCGCCCTGGGCTGCCCGCTGATGGCGGCCACGGAGGACGGCTCTCTCGGCACCAAGGGCTTCGTGACGGACCTTGCCAAAAACGTACCCCAGTGTGACTACGCCTTCGTCTGCGGTCCCACGCCCATGCTGAAGGCGGTCCACGGCCTCCCCCAGCTCACCGGCGGGCAGTTCAGCTTCGAGGCCCGGATGGGCTGCGGCTTCGGCGCCTGCATGGGCTGCTCCGTGCCCACGCTGGACGGGTACAAGCGGGTGTGCAAGGACGGCCCTATTCTCTATAAGGAGGAGATCGTATGGTGAACCTGTCTGTCCGCCTGGGAGATGTGGAGCTGAAAAACCCCGTGATCCCCGCCTCCGGCACCTTCGGCTACGGCCGGGAGTACGCCGAGCTATACGATTTGGACATCCTGGGCAGCTTCTCCTGGAAGGGCACCACCGCGGAGAGCCGGCCGGGCAACCCCCAGCCCCGGATCGCGGAGACCGCTGCCGGGATGCTCAATGCCGTGGGGCTCCAGAACCCCGGCATCGGCGCGGTGATCGCGGAGGAGGTCCCCAACATCGCCAGGCTCTTCCACGGGCCGGTGATCGCCAACGTGGGAGGCTTCTCGCTGAAGGAGTACGCGGAGAACTGCGCCAAGCTCAACGACGTGGAGCAGGCGGCCATTCTGGAGGTGAACATCTCCTGCCCCAACGTCCACGCCGGAGGGAAGAACTTCGGGTCCGATCCCAGGGCCGCCGCGGAGGTGACGCGGGCCGTGAAGGCCGTCACCCGGAAGCCGGTCTTCATGAAGCTCTCCCCCAACGTGACGGACATCGCGGAGATCGCCAAGGCCTGCGCCGACGCGGGAGCCGATGGCATCTGCCTCATCAACACCCTGCTGGGGATGCGGATCGACCTGAAAACGAAGCGCCCCCTCATCGCCAACCGCACCGGGGGCCTGTCCGGCCCGGCGGTGTTCCCGGTGGCGGTGCGGATGGTGTGGGACGTGTACGAGGCCGTCAGGCTGCCTATCATCGGCTGCGGCGGCGTCAGCTCCGCCGAGGACGTGTGCGAGATGATGCTGGCGGGGGCCAGCGCCGTGGAGATCGGTGCCGCCAACCTGCGGGACCCCTACGCCTGCAAGAAGATCATCGAGGCCCTGCCGGACGTGTGCGAGCGCCTGGGCGCGGCGCGGATCGCGGACCTGACCGGCGCGGCCCACGGCTGAACGCTGTCACCAAGGAATTTACAGAAAGGACTGTTTGCATATGCGCGGAAAAGACGTCATCATCGCCCTGGACTTCCCCACGAAGGAGGAGACCCTCTCCTTCCTGGACCGGTTCCCCGCCGGGGAGAAGCCCTTTGTGAAGATCGGCATGGAGCTGTTCTACGCCGAGGGGCCCCAGGTGGTCCGGGACATCAAGGCCCGGGGCCACAAGATCTTCCTGGACCTGAAGCTCCACGACATCCCCAACACGGTGAAGCGGGCCATGTCCGTGCTGAGCCGCCTGGATGTGGACATGGTGAACCTCCACGCCGCCGGCGCCTCCGAGATGATGAAGGCCGCCCTGGAGGGCCTGACCCGGCCGGACGGCACGAGGCCTCTGCTGATCGCCGTCACCCAGCTGACCTCCACCGACGCCGCCGCCCTGAAAAATGAGCTGCTGATCGACACCCCCATGGCGGAGACGGTGCTCTCCTACGCCAAAAACGCCGCCGCCAGCGGCCTGGACGGCGTGGTCTGCTCTCCCCTGGAGGCGGCACTGGTGAAGGAGCGGTGCGGTGAAGGCTTCCTCACTGTCACCCCGGGCATCCGGTTCGCTGACAGTGCCGTGGGAGACCAGAAGCGGATCATGACTCCGGAAAAGGCTGGCAGGTCCGGCTGCGACTACATCGTGGTGGGCCGCCCCATCACCCAGGCCGGGGACCCGGTGGCCGCCTACCGCAGAGCGGTCAAGGACTTTTGGGGCTGAAGCCCGACCCCCAGAGTGGAGTTTGAAGAGTGGAGATTGGAGTTTTGGTGTCCGGCGGGGCCGGACGGATCAAAATCATTCGCCTCCGGCGAATTCCATATCTTCACTCTCAACACTCAACTCTTCACTCTTATATCGCCAAGCATCATGAAATGGAGGATATCTATATGAACCTGGAACGTGAGATCGCCCATGACCTGCTGAGCATCGGCGCGGTATTCCTGCGCCCTGACGAGCCCTTCACCTGGGCCAGCGGCATCAAGAGCCCCATCTACTGCGACAACCGCCTGACCCTCACCGCCCCCGCCGTCCGGACGGACGTGGAGAAGGGGCTGGTGGAGCTGATCCGCGCCCACTACCCGGACGCGGAGGTGCTGATGGGCACCTCCACAGCCGGCATCGCCCACGCCGCCATCGTGGGCCATCTGATGGACCTGCCCATGGGGTATGTCCGCTCCGGCAACAAGGACCACGGCCGCCAGAACCGGATCGAGGGCAAGCTGGAGAAGGGCCAGAAGGTCGTCGTGGTGGAGGATCTGATCTCCACCGCCGGCAGCTGCATCGAGGTGGTGGAGGCCCTGCGGGAGGCTGGCGCCCAGGTCCTGGGCATCGTGTCCATCTTCACCTATGGGCTCCAGAAGGGCCTGGACCGCCTGGCCGCGGCCAACGTCACCAACTGGTCCCTGTCCAACTTCGACGCCGTGTGCGAGGTGGCCGCCCAGGAGGGCAAGATCCGCCCCGAGGACATCGAGCGGCTGAAAAAGTTCCGGGCCGATCCCAGCGACGAAAGCTGGATCGCCGCGAAGTAAATCGCTCTGTTTCCGCCGCTCCGGCGGCTGTTCCTCCCATCCCCCTGCTGAAAGGAGTTCACCATGCCCAGAAATCTCATTGACATCACAGACCTCTCCGTGGAGGAGATCGACCAGCTGATCGCCACCGCGGAGGACATCATCGCGAACCCCGCCAAGTACCAGGACGCCTGCGCCCACAAGCAGCTGGCCACGCTGTTCTTCGAGCCCTCCACCCGGACCCGTCTCTCCTTCGAGTCCGCCATGCTGGCTCTGGGCGGCAGCACCCTGGGCTTCTCCGAGGCCAACTCCAGCTCCACCGCCAAGGGCGAGACCGTGGGCGACACCATCCACACCGTCAGCTGCTATGCCGACATCATCGCCATGCGCCACCCCAAGGAGGGCGCCCCCTTCGCTGCAGCCCAGTACAGCGAGGTCCCCATCATCAACGCCGGCGACGGCGGCCACAACCACCCCACCCAGACGCTGACGGACCTGCTGACCATCCACCGGGAGAAGGGCCGTCTGAACAACTTCACCATCGGCTTCTGCGGCGACCTGAAATTCGGCCGCACCGTCCACTCCCTGGTGAACGCCCTGAGCCGGTACGCCAACATCAACTATGTACTGATCTCCCCCCTGGAGCTCAAGCTCCCCCGCTATGTGAAGGAGGAGGCCCTGAAGAAGAAGGGCATCCCCTACTCCCAGACCACGGATCTGGAGTCTGTCATCCCGGAGCTGGACATCCTGTATATGACCCGTGTCCAGAAGGAGCGGTTCTTCAACGAGGAGGATTATCTGCGTTTGAAGGACAGCTATATCCTGACGCCGGAGAAGCTGGAGCACGCCAAGGCGGACCTCTCCATCCTCCATCCCCTGCCCCGTGTCAATGAGATCACCGTGGCGGTGGACCGGGATCCCCGGGCCGCCTACTGGAGACAGGTGAAGAACGGCAAATTCATCCGCATGGCGCTGATCCTGAAGCTGCTGGGCATTCAGGTGTGAAAAGGAGGTCTTGAGTCTATGAATATCGACAGCATCCAAAACGGCGTGGTCCTGGACCACATCCAGGCCGGCAAGAGCATGGACATCTACCGCTATCTCCATCTGGACCAGCTGGACTGCTCCGTGGCCATCATCAAAAATGTCAAGAGCGCCAAGATGGGTAAAAAGGACATCATCAAGATCGATTCCCCCATGGAGGTGGATCTGGACGTGCTGGGCTATATCGACCCCAACATCACCGTCAACATCATCCGGGACGGCGTTCGGGTGGACAAGAAGCACGTGGAGCTCCCCAAGCGGCTGGTGAACGTCATCCACTGCAAGAACCCCCGGTGCATCACGGTAAGCGAGCCCCAGCTGGACGCCATCTTCCTCTTGAGCGACCCGGCCACCCGCACCTACCGCTGCGCCTACTGCGAGACCGCCAAGGACAAGAAGCTCTGACCACACCGGTGCTGAGATCCCGCCGCCCCTCCGGGCGGCGGGATTTTTGTTCATGTATACGAAATTTCGGACTTCCCGCCTCCGAATTTATATCTCTCGCCTCATTTCTGAGGGTTGACTTTCCGGCCGGATGCCACTAAAATGGGAACAACATCAAACCGCACACAGCGGAGAGAGGAGCAGTACACCATGGCCAGCTTCCGTATGAATCGCAGCTTCATGATGACCCGTGGTGCGTCCGCCGATCACGCGGCGTCTGCTTCTCATGCCCGCAGTGCCATGATGTCCTGCACCTCTATGACCAATATCGCCCTGATCCTGGACGCCGCTCTGCTGGCGTCCATTATTATTTGCGGCCTGGTCATCATTTCCATTCTGGTATCCGTGCTGGTATCCCTGATTTCCCTGTTGGTCCTGGTACTGCTGGTATCGGAATATGTTCATACGTCAAGATCGCGGCAAGGTGCATAACTGTTTGACACAGGAAAGCGGCTCCGCATCTGGCGGGGCCGCTTTTTTGTATAATCTATCTGCGAAAAGGAGATCACAAGATGAAAAAGAAGTTTTTTGCCCTCATGATGGCCATGGTCATGGCCCTCGGCCTTGCCGCCTGCGGCGGGAACGACACGTCCACCACGGATGACGGCGGCTCTGACTCCACCGAGTCCACCGGTACCGCCTTCAAAATCGGCGTCATCGGCCCCATGACCGGCGGCGCTGCCATCTACGGCACCTGTGTGGCCAATTCCGCCCAGATCGCCGTGGACGAGATCAACGCCCTGGGCGGCGACATCCAGTTCGAGCTGCTGGCCCCCGCCGACGACGTCAATGACGCCGAGACCTCCGTCAACGCCTACAACAACCTGATGGATCAGGGCATGCAGATCCTGGTGGGCACCGTCACCACCCAGCCCGGCCTGTCCGTGTTCCCCCTGACCAACGATGACCGGGTGTTCACCATCACCCCCTCCGCCTCCGGCGACGACTGCATCGAGAACAATGACACCGTATTCCAGATCTGCTTCACCGACTCCAACCAGGGCTCCCGCTCCGCCCAGTATATCAATGAGCACTTCCCGGACGCCAAGATCGGCATCATCTACAAGAACGACGAGCAGTATTCCATCGGCATCCGGAACAACTTCGTCGCCGAGGCTGAGACCCGGGGCATGGACATCGTCTATGAGGGCACCTTCGCCGAGGCCAACCAGACCGACTTCAACGTGCAGCTGACCGCCGCCCAGTCCGCCGGCGCCGACCTGCTGTTCCTGCCCATCTACTACACCCCCGCCTCCGCCATTCTGACCCAGGCCAACGCCATGGGCTATGCCCCCACCTTCTTCGGCGTGGACGGCATGGACGGCATCCTGACCGCCGACAACTTCGACGCCTCCCTGGCCGAGGGCGTGTACCTGCTGACCCCCTTCTCCGCCGATGCGGAAGACGAGCTGACCCAGAACTTCGTCTCCAAGTATCAGGAGGCCTACGGCGAGATCCCCAACCAGTTCGGTGCGGACGCCTATGACGCCATCTACACCCTGTATCAGGCCATCCAGGCCGCCGGCGTCACCGCCGACATGGCCACCGAGGACATCTGCGACGCCCTGATTGAGGTCATGCCCACCATCTCCGTCACCGGCCTGACCAGCGCCGGCTCCGAGATGACCTGGGACGAGAACGGCGCCGTCAGCAAGGACCCCACCGCCGTCATCATCGAGAACGGCACCTACGTCACTCCCTGACGCAGAGAAACCTGCGCTTCACTGAAATAGAGGACAGGGAACGGCTGCCGGCCCTCCGGCAGCCCTCCCTGGGCTTCTATGGTGGAAACCGACGCGGAGAAACCTTGCGCCGCTTCGGTTTCTGCCATAGAAGGGAAAAGAGAGGAACAATCGCTTATGGAATTTCTATCCTATCTGATCACCGGTATCAGTCTGGGCAGCATTTACGCCATCATCGCTCTGGGGTACACCATGGTCTACGGCATCGCCAAGATGCTGAACTTCGCCCACGGCGATGTCATCATGGTGGGCGGCTATGTGTCCTTTTACGTGACCATCTTCGCCGGCAACAACCTGCTGGGAGAGGACCCCTCCGCCCTGGCCACGGGAGCGGTGGCCCTGGTCTCCGTGCTGCTGGCCATGGCAGTCTGCACCGTGCTGGGTGTGGTGATTGAAGGACTGGCCTACCGCCCCCTGCGCCAGGCCGGATCCCTGGCGGTTCTGATCACCGCCATCGGCGTCAGCTACTTCCTGCAGAACGCGGCCCAGCTGCTGTTCGGCGCCAACCCCAAGAACTTCACCCCCATCGTCAGCGGCCAGCTGACCCTGTTCGGCGGCCAGCTGCGGATCTCCTATGTGGCGCTGCTGACCATCGTGGCCTGCGTGGTCATCATGCTGGGCCTTACCGCCTTCACCGGGAAGAGCAGAATGGGCAAGGCCATGCGGGCCTGCTCCGAGGACCGGGGCGCCGCCCAGCTGATGGGCATCAACGTCAACGCCACCATCTCCATGACCTTCGCCATCGGCTCTGCTCTGGCGGCCGTCGCCGGGGTGCTGCTGTGCTCCTACTCTCCGGTGCTCCAGCCCACCACCGGCTCCATGCCCGGCATCAAGGCCTTTACCGCCGCCGTGTTCGGCGGCATCGGCTCCATTCCCGGCGCCTTCCTGGGCGGCCTGCTGCTGGGCATTATCGAGGCGCTGGCCCAGGCCTACATCTCCACCCAGCTGTCCAACTCCATCCTGTTCGCCGTGCTGATCGTGGTGCTGCTGGTCAAGCCCTCGGGTCTTTTGGGCAAGTATGTACCCGAGAAAGTGTGAGGTGGCCGTATGAGAAGCTATCTGAAAAACATGAAAACCATCACGAAGGTGGACTACGCCACGTACCTGGGTGTGATCCTGGCCTTCATCGTGGTGACTATCTGCCAGTCCCAGGGGCTGGTGAACCGCTCGGTGAGCGGCATGCTGGTGCCCATCTGCTGCTATGTGTGCATGTCCATCTCCCTGAACCTGACCGTGGGCATCCTGGGCGAGCTGAGTCTGGGCCATGCGGGCTTCATGAGCGTGGGCGCCTTCTCCGGCATCATCGCCTCCATGAGCCTGCAGAGTTCCATCTCCAGTGAGCTGGGCCGTATGGTCATCGCCCTGGTGGTGGGTGCCGTGTTCGCCGCCATCGTGGGCTTTATCGTGGGCATCCCGGTGCTGCGGCTCCGGGGCGACTATCTGGCCATCGTCACCCTGGCCTTCGGCGAGATCATCAAGGACCTGATCAACTGCCTGCTGGTGGGCTGGGACGAAAATGGCCTGCACATCGCCCTGAACGTGGACGGCACCAAGAGCATGTCCACGCTGGGCCTCAGCGAAAACGGCATTGAGATCATCAAGGGCGCTCAGGGCGCAACCGGAAACGACCGGATCGCCACCTTCACCATGGGTTTTGTGCTGGTGATGATCACCCTGATCGTGGTGCTGAACCTGGTCCGCAGCCGGACCGGCCGGGCCATCATGGCCATTCGGGACAACCGGATCGCCGCCGAGAGCGTGGGCATCAACGTCACCAAGTACAAGCTGATCGCCTTCGTCACCTCCGCCGCCCTGGCAGGTTCCGCCGGCGCCCTGTTCGGCCTGAATTACTCCAATGTCACTGCCATTCAGTTCGACTTCAACACCTCGATCCTGGTGCTGGTGTACGTGGTGCTGGGCGGCCTGGGCAACATCTGGGGCTCCATCATCGCGACGGTGATCCTGTACGTCCTGCCGGAGGCCCTGCGGCAGTTCTCCGACTATCGGATGCTGGTGTACGCCATCGTGCTGATCCTGGTGATGCTGGCCACCAACAACCCGCAGGTGCGGGCGCTGCTGGGCCGCGTCATTCCCAAGAGAAAGGGGGCTGCTCTGGATGAGTAAGCAATTTGTGCGGGGCAAGATGGTCCCGGTTCCCAGCCACTCCATCATCCCGGAGCGGGATATCGACAAGTCCCCCATCCTGGAGTGCAGCCACCTGGGGATCGACTTCGGCGGTCTGCGGGCGGTGAACGACTTCAACCTCACCATCGGCCGGACGGAGATCGCCGGCCTCATCGGCCCCAACGGCGCCGGCAAGACCACCATCTTCAACCTGCTGACCAAGGTGTACCAGCCCACCCGGGGCACCATCCTGCTGGACGGGCTGGACACCTCCGGCAAGACCACGGCCCAGATCAACCGCATGGGCATCGCCCGGACCTTCCAGAACATCCGCCTGTTCAACAATCTGTCGGTGGAGGACAATGTGAAGATCGGCCTTCACAATCAGGAGCACTACTCCGCTCTCACCGGCGTGCTGCGGCTGCCCTGGTACTGGAGCCGGGAGAAGGCCGCCCACGACCGGGCGCTGGAGCTGCTCTCCATCTTCGGCATGGAGGATCTGGCGAACCATCAGGCGGGCTCCCTCCCCTACGGTGCCCAGCGCCGGCTGGAGATCGTCCGTGCCCTGGCCACCAACCCCTCCCTGCTGCTTCTGGATGAGCCCGCCGCAGGCATGAATCCCTCTGAGACAGCGGAGCTGATGGAGAACATCGTCAAGATCCGGGACACCTTCCAGATCGCCGTCATGCTGATCGAGCACGACATGAAGCTGGTCATGAGCATCTGCGAGGGCATCTGCGTCCTCAACTTCGGCGAGGTCATCGCCAAGGGCACGCCGGAGGAGATCCAGTCCAACCCGGCGGTCATCGAGGCGTATCTGGGCAAGCAGAAGGAGGCGTGAGTATGGGACCGATCCTGAAAGTCGACAATATCAATGTGTACTACGGCGCCATCCACGCCATCAAGGGCATCTCCTTTGAGGTGAATGCCGGGGAGATCGTGACGCTGATCGGCGCCAACGGCGCCGGAAAGTCCACCACCCTGCAGACCGTCTCCGGCCTGCTCCACTCCCGCACCGGCTCCATCGAGTTTCTGGGGGAGAGCCTGATGGGCATCCCCGCCCACAAGGTCGTATCCAAGGGTCTTGCCCAGGTACCGGAGGGCCGCCGGGTCTTCCTCCAGATGACGGTGGAGGAAAATCTGGAGATGGGCGCCTACACCCGCTCCGGCAGCGGCATCGACGCCGATCTGGAGAAGGTCTATACCTACTTCCCCCGGCTGATGGAGCGGCGGCGGCAGATCGCCGGCACCCTCTCCGGCGGTGAGCAGCAGATGCTGGCCATGGGCCGGGCGCTGATGAGCCGTCCCAAGCTGCTGATGCTGGATGAGCCCTCCATGGGCCTGGCTCCCATCCTGGTGGAGCAGATCTTTGAAATCATCCGCACCCTCCACCGGGCGGGCACCACCATCCTGCTGGTGGAGCAGAACGCCCAGGCGGCACTGGCTATCGCCGACCGGGGCTATGTGCTGGAGACCGGCAAGATCGTCACTGCCGGCACCGGAGCAGAGCTGCTGGCCTCCCCGGAAATCAAGAAGGCATATCTCGGCGGCTGATCCCGCCTGGAAGGGGAGGGCGGCCGCCCTCCCTTTCCCCGCCCATTTCCCGCAGGAAAACAGGCCCGCAGAAAAAGCCCGGCTCCTCGAATGGAGCCGGGCTTCTTGTTCGGTCTCTCAGGCGGGCAACTGCATCGAGCGCTCACTTTTCCGCCAAATTCCGGTAGCTCTCGTACCGCTCTCTGGCGTCGCTGGCGGCTTTTTCGTACAGCTCCCTGGCCTTCTCCGGGAAGGAGAGCTTCAGGGAGGCATAGCGGTTCTCCCCCAGCAGGAACTGCTGGAAGTCGCCGGTGGGGGCCTTGGAGTCCAGGGTGAAGGGGTTCTTCCCCTCCGCCTTCAGCCGGGGATCGTAGCGGTACAGATGCCAGTAGCCGCACTCCACCGCCTTCTTCTCCTCCAGCTGGCTCAGGCCCATGCTGGCCTTCATGCCGTGCTCGATGCAGGGGCAGTAGCAGATCACGATGGACGGGCCGTTGTAGGACTCCGCCTCCCGGATGGCCCGCAGGGTCTGGGCCGGGTCCGCCCCCATGGCCACCTGGGCCACGTACACGTAGCCGTAGCTCATGGCCATCAGCCCCAGGTCCTTCTTCTTCGTCACCTTGCCGCCGGCGGAGAACTTGGCGATGGCGCCCGCCGCCGTAGCCTTGGAGGACTGGCCGCCGGTGTTGGAGTACACCTCCGTGTCCAGCACCAGCACGTTGATGTCCCTGCCGGAGGCCAGCACGTGGTCCAGACCGCCGTAGCCGATGTCGTAGGCCCAGCCGTCGCCGCCGAAGGCCCACACGCTCTTCTTGGTGAGGTACTCCCGGTTCTGGCGGATGAAGACCGCCGCGTCGCTGGGGTCGTCTTCAATGGCGGCCAGCAGCGCGTCGCTGACCTGGCGGGAGAACGCCGGATCATCTCTCTTCTCCAGATACGCATAGCACGCGTCCACGGCGATGCCGCTCTCGGCCAGAGCCTGCACGTGCTCCGTCAGCTGCCGCTTCACAGCGTCCTGGCCCAGCAGGTAGCCGTAGGCGTACTCGGCGTTGTCCTCGAACAGGCTCATGGCCCAGGCAGGGCCGAAGCCTCTCTTGTCCGTGCAGTAGGGGGAGGACGGGGTGGACCCGCCGTAGGCGGAGGAGCACCCGGAGGCGTTGGTGATGTACATCCGGTCTCCGAACAGCTGGGTCACCAGCTTGATGTAGGGCGTCTCGCCGCAGCCGGCGCAGGCGCCGGAGAACTCGAAGTAGGGCTTGGCGAACTGGGAGGCCTTCACATTCTTGTCGCTGACGGCGTCGCCCTTGATCTCCACCGTCTCCACGCCATAGGTCCAGTTCTCCGCCTCTTTCAGCTGGCTCTCCAGAGGCCGCATGGTCAGGGCTGTCTCCTTGGCCAGGCACACATTCACGCAGCTGCCGCAGCCGGTGCAGTCGTAGGGGGAGACCTGGATGCGGTAGGTGTACTTCCCGTTCATGCCTCTTGCGGGCACCGTCTCGAAGCCCGCAGGCTTGCCCGCCTCCTCCTTCTCGTCCAGCAGGATGGGCCGGATGGCGGCGTGGGGACACACCAGAGAGCACTGGTTGCACTGGATGCACTTGGCGGCGTCCCACTCCGGGACCTCCACCGCTGCGCCCCGCTTCTCATACTTGGAGGTGCCCGCCGGCCAGGTGCCGTCCTCCAGGCCGTACCTGACCATGGTGGACACCGGCAGCACGTCGCCCTCCTGGCGGTTCATCACCGCCACCACATCCTGGATGAAGGCGGGATCCGTGCTGTCCGCCGGCTCATCCTGGGCGTTCAGCCAGCTCTCCGGGATCTTTACCTCGTGAAGCTCGTTGATCCCGTGGTCGATGGAGGCGTTGTTCATGTCTACCACCGCCTGGCCCTTCTTCTTGTAGTAGGTCTTGTAGATGGCGTCCTTCATCTCGGCGACGGCCTGCTCCATGGGGATGACCCCGCTGAGGGTGAAGAAGGAGGCCTGCAGGATCGTGTTGGTCCGGTTCCCCAGTCCCAGCCTCCGGGCGATGGCGATGGCGTCGATGGTGTAGAGCCGGGCGTGCTTTTCCGCCAGAGCCCGCTTCATGGAGGCGGGCAGATTCTGCTCCAGACCCGCCTCGTCCCAGGAGCAGTTGAGGAGGAAGGTGCCCCCCTCCTTCAGATTCTTCACCATGTCGTACTTGTGGACATAGGAGGGGGTGTGGCAGGCCACAAAGTCCGCCGCCGGGATCAGGTACGGAGAGCGGATGGGGGCCTTGCCGAACCGCAGGTGGCTCTGGGTCAGGCCGCCGGACTTCTTGGAGTCATAGACGAAGTAGGCCTGGCAGTACAGGTCCGTGGCGTGGCCGATGATCTTGATGGAGTTCTTGTTGGCGCCCACGGTGCCGTCGGAGCCCATGCCCCAGAACTCCGCGCTGGTCTGGCCTGTGGGGGCGGTGTCGATCTCCGCCGGGACAGGCAGAGAGGTGTTCGTCACATCGTCCACGATGCCCACGGTGAAGTTGTGCTTGGGCGTTTCCGCTTTCAGGTTTTTGAACACCGCCAGGAGCTGGGCCGGCGTGGTGTCCTTGGAGGAGAGGCCGTACCGGCCGCCCACGATGGTCATGGGGATACCGCTGCTTTGATACACGGTGCACACGTCCTGGTACAGGGGCTCGCCCATGGCGCCGGGCTCCTTGGTCCGGTCCAGCACCGCGATCTTCCGGCAGGTCTGGGGGATGGCGGAGAGCAGATGCTCCGCGGAGAAGGGCCGGTACAGGTGGACGTTGACAAGACCCACCTTCTCGCCCTTGGCAGTCAGGTAGTCCACCGCCTCCTTGGCGGTCTCGGCGGCGGAGCCCATCAGGATGATGACCCGCTCCGCGTCCGGGGCCCCGTAGTACTCAAAGAGCCGGTAGTTCCGGCCGGTGAGCCGGTTGATCTCCTGCATGTAGTGCTCCACCGCGTCGGGGATGGAGGCGAACTTCCCGTTGCAGGCCTCCCGGCACTGGAAGAAGATGTCCGGGTTCACCGTGGTGCCCCGGGTGGCCGGGTGCTCCGGGTTCAGGGAGTGGGCCCGGAAGGCCTTCAGCGCCTCCATATCCACCAGGGGCCGCAGGTCCTCGTAGTCCAGGGCCTCGATTTTCTGGATCTCATGGGAGGTGCGGAAGCCGTCGAAGAAATGGAGGAAGGGCATCCGGCAGTGGATGGCCGCCAGATGGGCCACCGCGCCCAGGTCCATCACCTCCTGGGGGGAGGAGGACGCCAGCAGGGAGAAGCCGGTCTGCCGGACCCCCATCACGTCGGAGTGGTCCCCGAAGATGGACAGGGCATGGGCGGACAGCGTCCGGGCGGAGACGTGGAACACCCCCGGCAGCATCTCACCGGCGATCTTGTACATGTTGGGGATCATCAGCAGCAGGCCCTGAGAGGCGGTGTAGGTGGTGGTCAGGGCGCCGGACTGGAGGGAGCCGTGGACCGTGCCGGCGGCGCCGCCCTCGGACTGCATCTCCACCACCTGGACCGGCTGGCCGAACAGGTTCTTCTTTCCGTTGGCGGCCCACTCGTCCACATGCTCCGCCATGGGTGATGACGGCGTGATGGGGAAGATCCCCGCCACCTCCGTGAACGCGTAGGAGATATACGCGGCGGCTTGATTGCCGTCCATAATCTCGATCTTCTTTGCCATGAGAATTCCCCCTTTTCCCGCACCGGCCCTCAGAGAAAAGCGGCCCCGCCGGAGCGCGGATCTAATTGCATTCAATATATTATATTGCATGCAATATGTCAATATAGCCGCGATTTTTCGTGAGAACGTTCAATTTCTTCCCATTTTTTTGTATATCCTCTCCCCCGCCCCCGGCGGGAAAAGAGATTGACCTGCATGTCCGGTCTGTTATATAGTATATTCATATCCCAGAAGCACGCAGGAGGTGGTCCCCATCAGCAGCCAGAGCGACATTGCCTATCGGCAGATCAAGGAGATGATCTTTCATCTGGAGCTGCTGCCCGGCACGCGGGTCCCGGAGCTGCAGATCGCGGCCAAGCTGTCCATCAGCCGGACACCGATCCACGATGCCCTGCGGCGCCTGGCGGCGGAGGGGCTTGTGGTCATCGGCCCGCACCGGGGCGCCACGGTGACCTGCTTTTCCGAGGCCGAGATCCGGGAGATCGGCGCGATCCGGATGTTCCAGGATATCCTGGCCGCCCAGCTGGCCGCGTATTACGGCAGCGCCTCGGATTTTGCGCGGCTGGACAGCCTTGCCGACGCCTGCGAGGAGGCTGCCGCCCGGGGCGATGTCTACGGCCGCATCCGGCTGGACATCGAGTTCCATATGGCGATCTCGGAGATCTCGGGGAACTCCCACCTGGTCAGACAGCAGTACGAGATCTACCAGCAGATCCATCTGATCCACATCTCCCAGTACAAGGATATCCGGCACAGCCTGATGCAGATCCACCATCACCGTCCCCTGATCGCGGCGATCCGCAGCGGGGACCTGTCCGGGATCCGGACTCTGATTTGCCAGCATGTGAAGGATTTCTACCACATAGACCCATATCTCATCCGCTGCTGTCTCAGCGACCAGGGGCCCCTGCCGCCGGAAGGCGCCGCCATCGGACCGGACCAGGGTGCCTGAGCGCAGGCACCGCCCAGGACACACGAGAGACCGGGCCCCGGAGCTTTTGCTCCAGGACCCGGTGTTTTTCCTTCTTCGTATCGCAGCGGCCGGCTGATCTCAGTACATCTCCGTGATCTTCCCGTAGGTCTCCACCCGGCGGTCCTGCAGATACGGCACATCCGTCGCGCGATGGTATGCCACGTCGTCCAGATCCACCGTATGCACCAGCAGATGCTCCTTATCCACGGGGGCTTCCGCCAGCAGATGGCCCCGGAAGTCGTAGATCTTGTTGTCGCCGAACATATGGCAGTCATCCTCCGTGCCCACCCGGTTGATCCCCGCCACGAAGCAGCAGTTCTCCAGGGAACGGGAGGCGAAATAGATGTCCCACATATCCTTGTCCCGGATGGGGAAGGCGCTGGGACAGAGGATCAGCTCCGCGCCGGACAGGGCCAGGATGCGGGAGACCTCCGGGAAGCCGCCGTCATAGCAGATCATGAGGCCCACCCTGCCGAAGTCCATGTCGAATACCGGATACCGGTCGCCCGCCCGGAACCAGAACCGCTCACCGGCCCACAGATGGGTCTTGTTGTAGGTGCCCATCAGCTCGCCGTCCCGGGAGATGACGATCAGCCCGTTGTAGAGGATCCCGGGGATCTTGCTGTTGAGCACGATCGGCGCCACGATGTACATCCGATGCTCCCGGGCCAGGGCAGCCAGGCGGGTGAAGGTGGGGCCGTCCGGGTCCTCCGCCACCTCAATGTACTTCGGTCCGATGATGGAGGGGCTGTAGCCGGTGGAGAACATCTCCGGGAAGCAGATGATGTCCACATGCTGCTCCGCCGCCTGGCGGATGAACGCCTCAGCCTTCCGCAGGTTGGCCTCCTTGTCCAGCATCACGCAGTCCATCTGCACCAGACCGATCGTCACATTTCTGCTCATAACAGTCTCCTTTCTGATTCTCTCAGGGACCGGGCCGCGCCGCCGCGGGAGCGCCGGTCCCTTTCCCGCGCGCCCTTTTCCGGGCTCTAGCGGATCGTGTATGTCTCCTCCCCTGTCTCGCACAGCGAGGATGCGAACAGCGTCCTGGCCAGCGCCGTCAGATCCGCCGTATCCCCGCAGCCGCAGGTCTCATAGGGCGCGTGCATGGCCAGCTGGGCGATGCCCACGTCCGCGGACCGGACGGCCACGTGCCGGACAGAGATATTTCCCAGGGTCGTTCCGCCCGGGATATCCGAGTGATTTGCAAAGGTCTGCAGCCGGATCCCCGCCTTTTCCGCCAGGACCCGGGCGATCGCTCCGGAGGCCCCGTCGGTGGTGTACTTCTGGCTGCCGCTGTATTTCAGAACCACACCGCCGCCCAGACGGGGTCGGTTCACCGGGTCGCACTTGTCCGGATAGTTGGGGTGCATGGCGTGGGCGTTGTCCGCGGAGAGCAGGAAGCTCTGGGACAGCTTTTCCAGATAGGTCCGCTCATCCAGTCCCAGTCCCGCCGTGATCCGGCGGAGGGTGTCCGCCAGCAGTGTGGAGTCCGCGCCCTGCCGGGTGGAGGAGCCGATCTCCTCGTTGTCGAACACCACGTGGACCGGAAGGCTCTCACCGCCTTCGCTCTCCAGGAAGCCGGTCAGAGAGGCGAACGCGCACTGGGTGTCATCCAGCCGGGGACTGGAGAGGAATTCCCGCTCTGCTCCCCAGATGCTGGGGGCCTGCCGGTCATAGACAAAGAGGTCATGGTCCAGCACGTCCGCCGGGTCCGCACCGGCCTCCCGGGCCAGCAGAGCTGTCAGGTCCCGGGCCTCCGCCCCTCCGTAAAGCGGCAGCAGGTCCCGCTGGACCCGGTACTCATACCCGGCGTTGACCTCCCGGTTCATGTGGATGGCCAGGCTCGGGATCAGCACCAGATCCCGTCCCGCGTCCACCAGGCAGGGCCGCACGCCCTCCGCAGTCCGCAGGAACAGCCGGCCCGCCACGGACAGGGGGCGGTCGAACCACGGCGCCAGGAGCGCACCGCCGTACAGCTCCACGTTCAGCTTTCTGTACGTCCCCTCCACGGTGATCTCCGGGTGTTCCTTGACCTTCAGCGCCGGAGAATCGCTGTGGCTGGCCATGATCATAAAGCCCCGGAACGGCCCCTCCGGCACCCGGAAGGCCGCGATGGAGGAGCCGTTCCGTGTGAGGAAGTATTTCCCGCCCGGGCGGAGCTCCCACGCCTCGCTCTCCAGCAGCTGGGTGTATCCGGCTGCCAGGAGCCGCTGTTTCTGCCCGGCGATCATGTGGTACACGCTGGGGCTGTTTTGGATAAAGTCCAGAAGTTCCTTGTCGTACGCTCGTTCCATGGTCCCATGCTCCTTTGTTCCGGAGCCGGCGTCCCTGCGCCGGCCCATAGTGTGGCGGGCTCCGCCGGAGCACCAGTCAGACGATCTCCGACAGGACTCGGGCCGCGATGGTCCTGGAGAGGATCACCGGCCTGGAGATCGCCTCCGCGGCAAAGTCTCGCATCTTTTTACTATACCCGAAACAGTCCATCACTGCAAGGTCCACCCGGGCCTCCCGCAGCCGGTCCGCCGCCTCCCGGGAGCGCTCCTCATGGTAAGGGTTCCAGAGCACCGGCACCACCTCGGGGACGATCCGCTCCCATTTCCGCCGGATGTCCCGGATCTGGTCCGCCTCCGGGGTGATGACTCCCAGGCGGGTCACGTTGTCCAGTCCGGCCACCAGGCCGCAGATCACCTTGCTGGGGTAGATCAGAGGGACGGAGGCGCGGAACCCCTCCGGAAACTCCCCCGTGCACATCAGCAAAATGGCACGGACCCCCTGCTCCTCCAGCTCCAGGATCCGCTGCTGCAGGAGGGGGAGGATCTTCTGCTCCTGCAGGATGACGCCGGTGCCGTCCCGGAGGCGGCTCACCAGGGTGTTCCCGGTCCCGTCGGGGCGCAGCGCCTCGATCTCAGCCGCCGTGAGGCCATCCAGCGCGCCGGCCTGCACCAGCGTCAGCTCGTTCCCCAGGATGTCTCCGATGTCCTCCATGACGTCCGTTCTCGGCGCCTGGCCGATGGTGATCGCGCCGACCCGCTTCATACCGCATCTGCCCCCAGCGTCATCAGGCGGTCCATCCTGCCGTATCTGGCCTGCAGCCGGCAGAACTCCTCCTCGTCGTAAAAGCGGCACGTCCCCGCGCCGAAGGCCTTGGCCACCTCCAGGGCAAATCTGGCCGTCTCCTCCACATCCACAAAGTGAGTGGCCCCGGTGGCGCAGCCGGCCACCATCTGCTCCGTGGTCACCGCCACGCCGATCACCGGCGCACGTGTCGCCGTAGCCGGCTGGAGGATGCTGTTGAGGTGATAGACCCCGTTTCCGTAAGGGGTGATATCCTGCATGGAGACGCCGAATGTGTGGGGCGCCTTCCCTGTGGTCCGCCGCATCACGTTCAGCACATCCTCGCTGTACCGGAGGATATACCCCTCTTTCACCGTCTGGGAGACCGCAAACCCGTTGACATTGATGATGCCGTTGCCCTTTGTGGTGTCGATGGACAGCACCGCATCCATGGCGGGGTCCACCTCCTCTCGATTCATGGTGGCCATATCCACGGGAGAGCCCATGAAGGGCACCGGCTCATGGGGCTGGGTGGGCGCATGGGGGCAGATCTGGGTGCAGAGGATCACGTCTCCCTCCAGGCTGTCCCCCCGGGCCTTCATGTCCAGCAGTTTGGCGGCCACGGCCAGTGCGCACAGCGCGCCGTCCCCGTCGGAGACGAAGCCCGTCACCTCCGGCCGGGCGCCGATACCGCCCAGACGGCCCACGATGCCCAGGGTGGGCGCCGTCCCGCCGGCAAGCTTTCCGGCCCGGCCGGCCACGGCGATCCGGATGAAATCCGTGGAATTGTCCCCGTCCCGGATGGTCCGCACGGTGATCTCCGCCGGCCCTCTGCGCTCCAGCTCCCGGGCGACCTCACCGCCGGAGGCAGCCGGGCTGTCCAGCAGTTCGAACATCTCCATCACTTGCTTGATCAGCATATCTATCTCCTATTTCTTTCTGTTATAACGCATTTTTCACGGTGACGTAATAGGCGAACAGCCCCTCTGCCGTCACCGGGTCCACCACCGGGATCCCGCAGGCCCTGCGCAGGTCCTCGGCGATCCGGATCGTGCTCATGCCGGTGCACGCCAGCGCCAGGCAGTCCGCTCCGTGCGCCTTGAGTTCAAGGGCTTTCCGGATCACCGCCTCCCGCCCTGCGCCGGTCATCAGATCCAGCGTGCAGGTGACGTGCTCCGGCCGGCCCAGGTGGATCAGGGACTCCCCCAGCATCGCCCGGTAGGGTCTGGGGACCTCCTCCATGATGCCCAGAACGCCCGGATGTCTGCCGAGCACCCTGGCCACCGCGCAGACCGCGGCGCCGGCGCCGATCACAGGGATATCCAGCTCCCGGCGGAGCTCCTCCACCGCCGGATCCCCGCAGCAGCTGACCACCAGCGCATCCACGCCCCGGAGCTTCCGGGCAATCTCCAGGATCTTGGGCACCGCGGCGGCCTCTGTCTCCGGGCTGCATACGCCCCTGGGCTGGTCCGGGATGCACACCGACACGGTGTGCAGTCCCGGAAATGCCGCCTCCATCAGCTCTCCGTGGAGCCGGAGAAGTCCGGGGTCCTCCAGGGTCACCACCCGGATCACGGCAGCTGTCCGCTCCCTCATGCGGCCCGCCCCGTCTTCCGGCCCATCAGCCTGTTGACGATGAGGACCACCACCACGGAGCAGGCCATGGCCACCAGGGCCGTGGGCACCACCGTGGAGAACTGTACCATGAAGGGCACGCCGAAGCCGACAGGCGGCTCGTTCATGCAGAAGCCCACGAGGCAGCCGACAAGTGCGCCAATACAGGTATCCGCCCTGGCCTTGGGGATCTTGTCCATCAGCTCGAATCTGTAGTTGTCCGCGTTTTTCAGCAGATAGAAGTCCGCCAGCATGGCCCCCGCGATGGGAGAGACCACAACGCTCAGGATGTTCAGGAAGGGCACCAGCCAGTCGATCATGCCGATAGCGCCCAGGATCGTGGCGATGATGCCGCAGATGGCCGTGGTGATCCAGCGGGGCAGCTTCACAATGCCGTGGCAGGCGTTGGTGAGTCCCAGCACGGACTGATAGAGGTTGTTGTCATTGGTGGTCCAGGTGGCCACCACAATGATGAACGCCGCCACATAGCCGAAGCCCAGCACATTGATGAGCACGTCCGTGAGGTCGTTGGTCTGGAAGGCGCAGGTGAAGATCGCCCCGCAGATCACGACCGCGGGATAGCCAATGGTGAAGCCCAGGATGATGCCGATGGAGGAGTCCTTGACCGTCTTGGAATACCGGGTGAAGTCCTGCACGATGGACACGCCCACGATGAAGCTGCCCACCATCAGCGTGATGGCGGAGGCGAAGGAGATGGGCGCCGCCGGCGGCGCGGAGAACACCTCGCTGGGCGGCACCATCATAAAGGTCCGCACCACGCCGAAGATCACCAGGAAGAACAGGAGCGGCACGCCGAACTGAGACAGCGTCTTGATCCCCTTGTAGCCGATGATGGCGGTGATCATCATCATAAGGCCGCCCACCACGATGCACGCCTTCAGGCTGACCTCGATCCCCGCCGCCATCTTGAACATGCTGGTGACGCTGTTGCCGAAAAAGGTGCACTGATAGCCGAACCAGCCGAAGTTGCACAGCGCATTGATGAGTCCGAAGACGATCGCGCCGTAAGTCCCGAAGGTGAATCGCGAGGATACGGTGGACGAGAGGCCGCTTTTGACGCCGATGGTTCCCACCAGGCAGCCCACCACCGTCAAGATCACGCCGCCGATCAGCACCGCCGCCACAGTGGGCCAGAAGCCGAGCCCCAGGGCGATCTGTCCGCCCAGCGTGAAGGCCGTCAGGCAGAAGCCGACGCCGAGCCAGACAAAGACCTGGTCCTTCCAGGTGTTCTTCTTGTCATCCGGAACGGGCGAGAACTCATAGTCATTCAGGACCACCTTTTCCTCCGCCTGGACCGCTTCCTTCCGTTTTTCTTCCATTGCATTTCCCCCTTCCCGGCTCCGCACATGTCCCGCAGCTGCCGCAGGCGGCCCTGTCGTGCGCCCGCTCTGCCGGAATGCCGGTCCGTGTATATTGAATTTATTATAGGGAGCGGTCCCCTCTCCTGTAAATAGCAAAAAAGCTCATGTCTCCGTGAGCATTTATTCAACCCAAAATCGTCAGATCTGTCAAACAGGGCCGGTGGATTTGTCTGTACCTACAGAATTTCAAAATCCATTCCTGTTATATTGACAATTTCCGCCTGCCGGTCCTATGATATCCTTGAACATCTATTCAAGGGGTGATCCCATGTCTTTTTACTCCTGGAATGTCATCGCCAAGGTGGCCGAGCACCGCGGCATCACCCAGGCGGCCAACCTGCTCAACCTCTCCCCCTCCGCTGTGAGCCACATGGTCAAAAAAGTGGAGGAGGAGCTGGGCTATCCGCTGTTCCTCCGGGAGCGCGGCGCCCTCACCCTGACGGACAACGGCCGGGCGCTTCTTCCCTATGTCCAGAATTATCTGAAGGCCGGCTCCGCCCTGCAGGAGGAATCCCAGCGGCTGAAGGACTCTGTGGAGGGCGCCGTCCACATTGCCGCCTACAACAACGTGATCCGCAACTGGCTGCCCGTCATCCTGAAGCGGTTTCACGAAAAGTACCCCAACATCAGGATCTCCATCCGGCAGTCCAACGACGTGCAGATCAAACAGTGGATTGCCGGCGGAGAGATCGACGTGGCCATCGTCTTCAACTCCTACTTCAACGCGCCGTCGTTTATCCCCCTGCACCGGACGCCGGTGGTCTGCTTCACCCCGGGCGACTATGTCCCCCGCGACGGCGTCTGCATGACCGCCCAGGACCTGCGGGACCTGCCGGTGATCCTGCGGGCGGAGGACTTCGACCAGGAGACGAACGCCATTCTCTCCGGCGCGGGCATCCCGCTGGACTCCGTGTTCCGCATCGACAACGACGAGTCCTGCTATGAGTTCATCCGCCAGGGGTTCGGATTCCGCATCACCGCCGCCATCACCTACCCCCAGGACGACCGGATCCGCCGGTATCCGCTGGAGAACGCCCCCTACCGGACCATCGGCCTCATCACCGCCTTTCCCCAGTACATCTCCCCGGCTGTGAACCTGTTCCGCAAGGAGACGATCTCCTTCTTTGCGGACAACAATCTGATGAATGTCTGATCGTCCCTGAAAAGGTCCGGGAGCTCTCCGTTCCGGGCGGATCTGTCACTGTTTTGTTGTTGACTTTTTTCCCCATGGCAGTAAAATGTCAAAAAAGGCAGTCTGTCAAAAAAGGGAGGGAGCGCGGTGGACCTGTACAGCGGAGGCGGAAAGCGCCTGGCCAGAGGCCGGGGCGGCAGGCGTCTGCGGCGAAGGGGCATCATCTGCCTGATCCCCGCCGTGCTCCTGCTCTCCTGCGCCGCCCTGACCGCCGTTATCCTGCCCTGGCGGAGCGGGGCCGCGGATCCCCCGCCGGAGGCCGCCGGCGAGGTCCTTCCCGTCCAGGAGACCGTCTCCCCCTCCGAAGGCGAAGGGACCGACCCCGCGCCACAGCCCGGCCGGGCGGACGGGGAATTTCTCCTGAGCTTTGCCGGAGACTGCACCCTGGGCGTGGAGCACGACAGCTGGGGCAACAGCGGGACATTCCCCGCAGTGGTGGGCACGGACTACGCCTATCCCCTCTCCGGCGTCCGTGATCTCTTCACAGCGGACGACTTCACCTTCGTCAACCTGGAGTGTGCGCTGACGGATCACACCACCCCCGCCGAGAAGGAGTACCGCTTCCGCGGCCCGCCGGCCTACGGGCAGATCCTGAAGGAGGGCGGCGTGGACGCCGTGTCCCTGGCCAACAACCACAGTCTGGACTACGGGACGGCCGGCCTGCAGGAGACCCGTCAGGTGCTCTCGGACCTCTCCATCGCTGCCGGCGGCGACAAGGAGGCCCTCCTCTACACCACGGACCGGGGCTTGAAGATCGGCGTCTACACGGCCTATCACATCGGCAAGACGGAGGTCCGGCAGGCCATCGAGTCCCTGCGCCAGCAGGGGGCCCAGGTCATCATCGCCGCCTTCCACATGGGCACCGAGGGCTCCTATACCCCCACCGCCTGGCAGAAGGAGATCTGCCGCTACGCCGCCGAGTGCGGCGCCCAGATCGTCTACAACAGCCACCCCCATGTGCTCCAGCCCATAGAGCGGTGGGGGGAGAGCGTCATCCTGTACAGCATGGGCAATTTCTGCTTCGGCGGCAACCGCAACCCCTCGGACAAGGACACCGCCGTGGTGCAGGTATCCGTGCAGGTGCAGGCGGACGGCACGGCGGAACTGGGAGAGGTCACCGTCATCCCCTGCTCCGTCAGCAGCCGCAGCGACCGCAACGATTACCGCCCGACCCCCTGTGGATCAGACAGTGCGCAGGCCGCCCGGGTGCGGAGCAAGCTGGACGGCACCTTCCGTCCCCCGGCCCCCGCGCCGGCGGCGGAGACGGTCCCCGTCTCCGGCAGCGCCCCGGCAACAGCCCCGGCCCAGTGAGAGAAAAAACGCCCCGCCGGCCGGCGGGGCGTTTTCATAGGCATTCTGCTGGATCCTATCGCCAGGGAAGCGCATGGCAGGTGCGGCCCGATCGCCACGCGGAAGAGGTGCGGCTTTGGGCCGGCGCCTTCGCCGGCAGGATGCAAAAAAGCCCGCCGCAGTCCAAAGGACTGCGGCGGGCTTTCTGCGGGTCGGGCGCTTCAGCCCAGGACGATGGCGTTCACTGCCTCCATCAGCGCCACCGCCTGACTGCGGGAGACGGAGCCCACCTGCTCGCCGTCCACCCGGGCGATGCAGGTCTCCCCGTCCGCCCGGCAGAGGGTGACGGAGACCTCGGGATTGCCCTCCAGGTCCAGCACGGCGGTCAGGGAGATCTCCTCCGCGCCGGCCGGTCCGCCCTCAAAATCGCTGACAGCGAGGGACGTCAGAGCGTCCTCCACATCGGCGATGTCGATCTCCGTATCGTTGAAGGACCACTCGGCGGCCTCGTCCCCGTCCGCCGCCTCTGTGCGGGTGAAGGTGTACGTCTCCCCGTCCAGGGTGAAGGTCAGGCTCTCCACGTGTTCGAAGTCCGCCGGCAGCACCTCCGTGTGGCGGAGGTCGTCGTAGGAGCAGGCCAGGATCTCCGCCAGATCGTCATAGCCGATCTCGTAGACGATGGCGCTCTCCCCCACCCGCAGGTAGGCGATCGCCTCGTCATACGCGGAGATCTCCCCGCTCTCCTCCGCTGCTTCCAGCGCCTCCGCGACTTCGCTCCAGGGGGTCTCCCGGTCCGCCGGGGCCCGGGACACCGCCACGGTGACGGTCACTGTCTCCTCCGTCTCCAGGTCCTTGTAGGTCACGGCGGCGGTCAGCTCCGGGTCGTCCAGGCCGTACGACGCCAGATCCGCCCCGGCGGCCTTGTAGGTGGCGTAGTCGGTGAGGCTCAGGGCGGTCAGATGGGTGAGGTAGTCCTCCACCCGGTCCGTGTCCAGAGGCGCGCCGTCCAGATAGTAGATGTCCTCCTCCCGGAGGATGATCTGCTCCTCCGCCCCGGTGAAGGCGATGGACTCCACCTCCGGGAATGCGGGGATGTCATCACCCAGCAGGAAGTCATCCAGTGCGGCCGCATAGACGTCCATGGGGTCCTCGTCCACCAGGTACACGGTGCCGTCTCCGAAGGTGAGATAGCGCTGGCTGTCCAGCTCGCTGAAGCTCCCCACCCGGATCTCATAGTCCGTGTCCCCGGCGGTGAGGCCGATGGCACACACCGGGTCCTCCAGGCCGTACTGGGCGGTGTCCGTCACGTCCTCGATGACAAAGGCCGCCCGGAGCTCCGCGAACCGGTCCAGCAGCTCCCCGATCTTTTCGCCGTCCACCGGGAACGCCTCGTCCCCGTCATAGATCCAGCCGTCCCCGTCTGTGCGGAAGGCCAGGGAGACCTCTTCGCCCGCCTCGTCCGTATAGGTCCACGACACGGCGGTCACCTCGTCGGCAGGCAGCTCAAAGACCACCTCTCCGCTCTCCCGGATGTCCTCCCGCGCCTCTTTTGAGAGGCTCATGGCCGCAGCGGCGCCCACAGATACCGCCAGCACGCCGCCCAGGAGGATCAGTCTCGTCTTTTTTGTCATTTCAGGAGCCTCCTTCTCCGCACCACCAGGATGATGCCCGTCCCCAGGAAGGCCAGAGGGATCAGGCCGATCATCACCACCTGCAGCAATCCGCTGACGGAGTCACTGATGGTGAGGTAGTTGTAGTTCAGGGATTTTGTCCGGATGGACAGCGTCTCGCTCTCGCCGATCAGCTGGCTGAGGGCGTTCATGGTGAAGTTCACATTGGCGCCGGAGCTGTAGGCGTTGTACATGTCGTCCAGGTAGGCGGAGGAGCTGACCCAGATGAGTTCGCCGCCGCTGTCACAGGCGATGTCCACCGCCAGGGCAAAGGGGCCGTCGATGTCCCCGTCCTCTTTTTCATAGGTGGCCATGTCGTAGCCCGCCGGTTTGCTGAAGGAGGCCTCGGAGGTGGTCAGCAGACTGGTGACGGAGGCGGAGGTGGTGTTCTCCCCCACGGTCAGCCCCGCCGCCAGAGGCACGATCACATAGTATCCCTCCTCCAGAAGCGGAGCTGTGACGTCGCTCTCCGCCAGGTCCGGCATCAGCGCCACCGGAGAGGGATAGACGTAGTGGGCCTGGTCCTCCTCCACCACGATGCCCTCCGCCGCCGTGACGCCGTAGGGCTTCAGGAGGCTGTAGAAGTTGGGCAGCCCGGCAGCCTCCACGGGGCCGGCCATCACCAGCAGGCGGCCGCCGCCGGCCACATAGGACGCCAGCGTGTCCCGCTCCGCCTCGGAGATGTCGCTCTGGGGCGCGTAAACGATGAGGCAGGCGACATCCTCCGGGATCTCGGCAGTATTCAGGAGGGAGAGGTCCTCCACGGTGATGTTCTCCTTCTCCAGGCTGTCGGCGAAGGTGGCCGGCAGATCCTCCTCCCCGTGGCCGGTGAGGGTATAGACCACCGGCTGGTCGGGGTTTGTCACATAGTCGATGGCGGAGGTGATGGCCCCCTCGCCGTCAAAGCTGGTGGAGTAGCTGTAGGAGTACATGGACGCGTCGGTGAGATAGATGTCCTCATAGCCGATATAGCGGCTGCGGTCGCCGCACTCCACCACCAGGGAGTTGTTGTAAACGGTGCCGTCCGTGTACTGCTCGGCGAAGGTGGGGTACACGTCCGGATTCCGCTTCTCCACGGTGATATGGTCCGAGAGGCTCTCGTACCGGTCCAGGAGCTTGCCGATCACGTCGTCCTCCTCGTCGGCCTGGACGATCCAGTAGATGGTGACGTCCTCCGTCAGGGCGTTCACCACGCTCTTGGTGTTGCTGGTGACGGAGTAGAGCTTGCTGGCGCTGATGTCATACTCCGTGGCACCGGAGGGCATGGCGGAGACGAACACGTTCACCGCGATCAATATGGCCAGCACCACGGCGGTCACAGCGGCGGAATAGGCGCCACCCCGCATGGCGTTTTTCTTCATCAGTTGTACCTCCTCTTCTCCAGAGACTGCACGGAGAGGAACAGGAAGAAGGCGATCACGCTCAGGTAGAACACCACGGCCTTCAGGTCGAACACTCCGTTCACGAACACATAGAACCGTTCAAAGAGGGAGAGGGTCCCCATGATCTCCGGCAGCAGGCCCTCCAGAGCTTCCCGGTCGAGATTGTACAGGGCGATGGAGGCCGCGCTGAGGCCGAAGCCGGTCCAGTAGCCCAGGGTGCCGTTCCCTGTCAGCAGCTTGAGGAGGAGTCCCACGGCGCAGCTGATGGCCACCAGGGCGATGACGCTGCCCAGGGCGGAGGAGGACATATACTCCGAGAGGCTGACGCTGTAGTAGTTGAAGAGGATCACCGCGATGCCGATGCCGGCGGCCAGGCCCTGGTTGTCCGTCAGAGACGAGATGAACACTCCCACGGCCAGCAGCGCCGCCCCCAGCAGGAAGAAGGCGAAGAGGCTGCCGTAGCTGGTGGGCAGGTACACCTCGCCGAACCGGGCGAAGATCAGCGGGTACACAGCGATGATGGCCAGGGGCACCAGGTACAGCACCAGCAGCGCCGCGTACTTGCCCAGGATCACCTCCGTGGTGGAGACCGGCAGGGCATAGAGCAGCTGGTCCGTCCTCTGACGCCGCTCCTCCGCCAGCACCCGCATGGTGAGGATGGGGGCAATGACCACAAAGGCCAGACAGCTCAGGGACAGGACATACTCAAAATTGCTGACCGCCGCCTGGATGTTGTACATCATGGCGCCGATGCCCACGAAGCACAGCAAAAACGATGCGAAGACCCAGGCCGACAGCGAGCGGAAGCTGCTCCGCAGCTCATGGGTGAAGATGGCTTTCACGCGCTCTCTCCTCCTTCCGTCAGCTCCAGGAAGATGTCCTCCAGCGTGGCCTTTTTCACCCGCAGCTCACTGAGTGTGCTCCCGCTGGCGGCAAAGGCCCGGAAGATCTCCCGGGACAGGGCATACAGGTCGTCGCCCCCGGCGGTGACCGTCAGGCGGCAGCTCCCGGCGCCCTCCTCCGAGACGGTGACGGAGGCCGCGCCGGGGAGCTCCGCCACCAGCGCCCTGGCGGCGTCTGCGCCCGTGTCCGCGGCCACGGTGATCTCCCCCGGGGAGGAGAGCTGCTCCTCCAGCCGCTCCGGCGTGTCGAAGGCCACCAGCTTCCCGCGGGCGATGATGAGGATCTTGCTGCACATGGTCTGGACCTCGGAGAGGATGTGGGAGCTGATGAACACCGTCCGGGTCTTTCCCAGGGCCGCGATGAGCGCCCGGATGTCCAGGATCTGCAGGGGGTCCAGACCCACCGTGGGCTCATCCAGGATCACGAGCTCAGGCTGGCCCAGCAGGGCCTGGGCGATGCCCACCCGCTGGCGGTAGCCCTTGCTGAGGGCGTCGATCCGGCGCGAACGCATCTCGCCGATGCCGGTCTCCTCGATGACCGCCTCCATCTGCTGCCGGAGCGTCTCGCCCCGGAGGCCCTTGGCCTCCCCCACAAAGCGCAGGTACTCCTCCGGCGTCTCCCCCAGGTAGAGGGATGGCTGCTCGGGCAGATACCCGATCCGCCGCTTGGCCTCCCTGGGCTGGTCATAGATGTCATATCCGGAGATCTTCACAGTGCCGGCAGTGGCGGAGAGACAGCCGGTCATGATGTTCATGGTGGTGGATTTTCCCGCGCCGTTGGGCCCCAGAAAGCCGTAGACACCGACTTCGGAGATCTCAAAGCTCAGATCGTCCACAGCGGTGACCGGGCCGTACCGCCGGGTCAGATGTTCCACTTGAAGCATAGCGCGCCTCCTTTTCGCAGTTTCAGGGACATTCTAAACGCTCAACCTAAAAGGAAGCTAAAAGGCGGGCCGGATGTCCGCGGAAAGTGGGAGCCCATGTGCCGAAAGGCACATGGGCTCCCGCAGGAGATCTCTGGGCGTCCCGCCCTCAGTCGTATCGCAGGGCGTCGATGGGGTTGAGGACCGCCGCCTTCTTGGCGGGGAGGTATCCGAACGCGATGCCGATGCCGGCGCTGACGCCGAAGGCGATGAGCACCGCCGCGACGCTGGGGCTGACGGTGATGGGGGTGTCCGGCATGACGCTGGCGATGACCGTCGTGGCCACGGCGGAGAGGCCGAAGCCCAGGATGATCCCCAGCACGCCCCCCAGGGCGGAGGTGGTGGCCGCCTCGATGACGAACTGGCGCATGATGGCGCTCTCCCGGGCCCCCAGGGCCTTGCGGATGCCGATCTCCCTCGTCCGCTCGGTGACGGACACCAGCATGATGTTCATGATGCCGATGCCGCCCACCACCAGGGAGATGGCGGCGATGCCCGCCAGGATGCAGATGATCATGTTCACCATGGAGTTCATCTCGTCCACCATCTCCGACATGCTACCCACGGTGTAGGCGTCGTCATCCTCGAAGATGGCGTACAGGGCGTTTTCCAGGGTGGTCTTGGCCTCGTCGATGCGGTCCGTGTCCAGGACGGTGAGGGTGTAGCTGTTCACAGTCCCGGTGAAGCTGAGCCGGGCGGCGGTGGAGTAAGGGACGAACACGCAGTCGTCGGTGCCTCCCTCCTCCAGCCCGGTGCCCTTCATGGCCATGACCCCCACGATGGTGAAGGTGGTGCCGCCCACCTTCAGGGTCTGGCCCACGGCGGCGCCGCCGTAGTAGTACTGGTTCAGGTACTGCCCCACCACGCAGACCTTTTTCCGGCCCGTCATATCCGTATATTGGAGTCCCCGGCCCTGGGTGATCTCATAGCCCTTCATGGAGAAGTAGTCCTCGCTGACGCCGGTGACGGCGGTGGCGGAGAGGGTGCTGCTGCCGATCTTCACGGAGCCGGTCATGGCCACCGTGGGGGAGATCCGGCTGAAGGTGTCGCTGTTGTCCGCCACCAGCTGGTACATCTCCTCCTCCGACACGCTGCGGGAGGAGCCCCGGCCCATGATGGACACGGTCAGGGAGTCGGTGCCCATGTCGGCGAAGCTGTCCTCGATGTACCCCTGCATGCCGTTGCCCAGGCCCACGATGACGATGACCGCGCACACGCCGATGATGATGCCCAGCATGGTGAGGAAGGTCCGCATCTTGCTGGAGAGGATGTTCTGCACCGCCAGCTGAAAGGTCTCTGCCAGGCTCATGCGTCCGCCTCCTTCCATCTCCCGGCCCGGCCGGGGGTGACCACCGCCTCGGGCGCGGTGGCGTCCCCGTCGTAGATCACGCGGCCGTCCTCCAGGCGGATGATCCGCTGGGCCTGGACGGCGATGGAGTTGTCGTGGGTGATGAGGACCACGGTGTTGCCCGCCGCGTGGAGCTGCTGGAGCATGGTCAGCACCTCCCGGCCCGTGTGGGAGTCCAGGGCGCCGGTGGGCTCATCCGCCAGGATCACCGCCGGGTCCCCGGCCAGGGCCCGGGCGATGGACGCCCGCTGCTGCTGGCCGCCGGAGAGCTGGCTGGGCTTGTTGCGCAGCTTGTCGCCCAGGCCCACCATCTCCAACGCCAGCCTGGACCGCTCGTGCCGCTCCCCTTTGGGAACGCCGGCGTACATCAGCGGCACCTCCACGTTTTCCTGGAGGGTGAGCTTCGGCAGGAGGTTGTACTGCTGGAAGATGAACCCCAGCATCCGGTTGCGGATGGCCGCCAGCTGGTCCTTGTCCATCTGCCCCACACCCTGCCCGTCCAGAAGGTATATGCCGGCGGTGGGGACGTCCAGACAGCCGATGATGTTCATGCAGGTGGACTTGCCGGAGCCGGACTGGCCCACGATGGCCACGAACTCCCCCTTCTGGATCTGAAAGGAGATGTGGTCCGCCGCCTTGACCGTGGTGTCGCCCATCTGGTAGTATTTACAGACCTCCTGAAATTCGATCAGCGCGCCCATGTCAGAAGCCTCCCGGCATGCCGCCGCTGGGCATGCTGCCTCCGCTGGGCATACCGCCCGACGGCATGGAGGGCATCTCGCCCATAGGCGTATCCCCCATGGGCATGCCGCCCATCATGCCCTCCGAGCTGCCGGAGCTGACGGCCTGGAGATAGGCCACGGTGTCCCCCTCCTGCAGGCCGGAGAGGATCTCGATGTAGCTGTTGTCGCTGACGCCGGTCTCCACCGGCACATAGACGTAGCCCTCCGGGGCCTCCTCGTCCAGCGCGTTGGCCGCGCTGGGCGAGTCCGCCGTCACCAGCACCATGTCCCCCCGGCTCACGGCTTCGGAGGGGATGGCGAGCACATCGTCCGCCGAGGAGACCACGATCTCCGCATCCACGTTCATGCCCGGCAGCAGGCCATCCGTTTCATCGATGCGGACGGTGACGGGGTAGGTGGTGATGCCGCCCGAGGTGGTGCCTGCCACGGACACCTCCGTCACCACGCCGGTGTAGGTGGTCCCCTCCACGGCGTCGGCGGTGATCCGGACCTCCTGGCCCACCTCCACGGAGCTGATGTCCAGCTCGTCGATGGACATGGTCATCTCCAGGTAGCTCAGGTCGTAGATGGTGCACAGCGTCCCGCTGGAGCCGCCCTCGATGTTGTCCCCGGCCTTTGCGGTCTTGGTGACCACGGTGCCGGAGATGGGAGCGGTGATGGAGTAGTCCTCCAGGTTCTCCTGGGCGTTCTCCAGGCTGGTGGCCGCATTGCTGACGCTGATCTGGGCGCTCTCGATGGAGTTGTCCACGCTGTCGCCGGTGATGGTGCACACCCGGTCCCCGTTGGAGATGGTGTCGCCCACCAGCCAGTCAAATCCCCGGATCTTGCCGGAGGCCTCCGCCGTGATGACGCTGCTGGCCCCCACCTTGATGGGCGCCTCGCCGTAGCTCATGTAGCTGCCGATGACGGCGCTGGCCGTGTAATCGGAGGTCAGAAGGCCTGGATTGGCCACGGTCACCCGCACCGTGGTCAGCGGAACGCCGGTGGAGACCGCCGCGGAGGAATTGGACACTGCCGTCACCGTTCCGATGAGGGTGTCGGCAAAGCCGTCGATGAAGACCGTGGCGCTCTGTCCGACGTAAAAATCACTGCTGTCGGCATAGGTGAAGGAGAAGTCGATGTACATGTTCTCGTCCGCCACGATCCGCAGAAGCTCCGTACCGGCGTTGACGCTGTCGCCCTCGTTGACATAGATCTCGCTGACGGTGCCGCTCATGTCCGCCGTCGGGTATTTGGCGTCCACAGCCTGGGAATAGCTGTTCTGCGCCTGGGAATAACTGTTCTGGCTCTGGGTCAGGCTGCTGCTGGCATTGGAGGAGTCGATGGTGTAGAGCAGCTGTCCCTCCTCCACCTCGTCGCCCTTTTCAAAGGTGTCAGACAAAATCTCCCCGGACACCAGGGTATTCACGGTATAGGAGTCCGCCGGCTCCAGCGTTCCGCTGGCGGTGAGGGAGTTGGTGATGGACCGGCGTTCCACCGCCGCCTCCTGGTACTCCAGCACCGCAGAGGCGGTCTGCCCCTTTCCGTGCCAGATCACCGCGCCGCCGGCGACGGCGATCACCAGCACCAGAGCCAGCACCTTCCGCTTCTTTCCCCGCAGCAGCCGTTTTGTCCCGTCCCGCAGGCGCGCCAGCCGGGAGACCTGCGGCAGCGGAGCCGGGTCCTTCCCGGGGGCGGCGGCACCCTCCGTCGGCCGGATCTTGCATTCTTCACTCATAGCGTTCATCCTTTCCTTGCCCCGTGGCCGGGGGAGGTCTTCGGTGACAGAATACCCCGCCAACTTAAAAGGAAGCTAAAAGGGAAATGAAAATCCGACTGATATTTTTGGCTTCTGCGCCAAGTCCCCCAAAACGGTCACACCTTCGCCGCAAATCGGCCCTGCGGTCTCCCACAAGGGCCGAAACAGCGGCGGCAGGAGCCTGCCGCCGCTGTTCTCTCTTTCCCGGCGCCCATGACAGCGCTCATCGTTTCGCCGCCAAGGGCAGCGTCACGAGGAAGGTGATGACGCCGCCCTCGTACCGGACGGTGATCCGACCGCGGTGCCGGGCCACGATGGCCTTTGCTGTGGACAGCCCGATGCCATAGCCGCCGGTGCTCCTGGCCCGGGAGGAGTCCGCCCGGTAGAAGCGGTCAAAGTAGCGCGGCAGCTGTCTGGGATCCAGGTCCTCGCAGGGATTGGACACCAGAAGGCAGGCGCTTCTTCCCCGCCGGGACAGGGAGAGCACGATGGTCCCGCCGGGGTCGCAGTACTTCACCCCGTTGTCCAGCAGGATGGAGAGCAGGCGGAACAGGTCGTCCTGCACGCCCTCCACCTCCACGCCGGGGGTGATCTCCGGGATCAGCGCCTTCCCGGCGGCCTCCGCCAGGGGGATGAACGCCTCTGCGCCGGCCTCCGCCGCGTCGCTGAGGGAGAAGGCCGTCACAGTCTCGTGTTTGACCGCTTCCTCCGTCCGGGCCAGCTCCACCAGATTGCGGATGAGCTTGTCCAGGCGGGTGACCTGCCCCTGGGCGCTCCGAAGCCACCGGTCCTCCGGCAGGGCCTCCTCCAGCATCCCCAGGTCCGCCGACAAAATGGCCAGCGGCGTCTTCAGCTCGTGAGAGGCATCGGTGACGAACTGCCGCTGCCGCTCCAGGTTCTCCGCGAAGGGCCGGATGGCCCGGCGGGAGAAAAAGGCCAGCAGCAAAAACACGATCCCCGCGCAGGCCAGCGCCACCAGCAGCGTCACCCGCAGCATGTTATAGGCGGACTGGAGCTGCAGGAAGCAGTCCAGCACAATCACCGTGCTGCCGCCCCCCTGATCTTCAAAGACGCCGAAGCGGTAGTACTCCACATAGCCCCGGCTGCCGCCGTCCGCCAGGATGTCGTTGACGCACTCCACCACGGTCTGCCGGTCCAGGGCGGCGATGTGGTCCGTGTCCACCGTCTGCACCTCCCGGCGGTCCGTCAGCTCCACGATGAAGTACCGGGTCTCAAAGGGGGTCTCCGGGGTCACCTGGAACTCCGGCGCGCCGGAGGGGTCCGGCCGGGCCTCCGGCGGCGATGGGAACTCCCCGCTGTTCTGGTAGAGAAGGTCGATGGCCCGGTCCGCCCGGTCCGCGGTGATATATGCGTTTCCCGCGGCAATGGCCCCGCAGAGAACGGTCAGCGTCCCCAGCAGGGAGAGCATGGCGATGGCGATGAACTTCCGCCGCAGTGTCCGGATCATGGGATCTCCTCCAGAAGATAGCCGAACCCCCGCCGGGTGGCGATGCGGACGTTGGCGCCGACAGCCTCCAGCTTCTTGCGGATATAGGAGATGTACGCCCAGACCACGCTGGTCTCCGCGTCGCTGTCGTAGCCCCAGATCCGCTCCATGAACTGCTCCGTGGTGATGACCCTGCCCTGCTGACGCATCAGCAGCTCCAGCATCTGGAACTCCCGGTTCCCCAGGCGGATGGAGCTGGCGCCGCACCGCAGCTCAAAGGCGGCGCAGTCCAGCGAGATGTTCCCCGCCGTGAGGACGCTGGGCGTGTACGACTGTCCCCGCCGGGTCAGGGCCCGGACCCGGGCCAGGAATTCCCCGTTGTGGAAGGGCTTTGCCAGATAGTCGTCCGCCCCCCGGTCCAGGCCGGTGATCTTGTCCTCCACCTGTCCTCTGGCGGTCAGCAGCAGCACCGGCGTGGACACGTTCTGTGCCCGCAGGGCCGATACCACCTGCAGTCCGTCCAGCTTGGGCATCATGATGTCCAGCACCAGACAGTCGTAGTTGTCCGCCAGACCGTAGTCCAGGGCGTCCCGGCCGTCGTGGACCACGTCCACAGAGTAGTTCTCCCGGCGCAGCAGCGCCTCCAGCACCGCCGTCATCTCCGGCTCGTCATCTGCGATCAGAACCCGCATCGAAGATCCTCCCCCTTCATTTCAGCGTCTCGATCAGCTCCCGGATGGTCTGCAGGGACAGGTCCGTGGATGCGATCTCGTCCGCGCACCGCTTGAGCTCCTGCACGATGAGCTTTTGCTCGGGCACCTCCCGCTTGTACTTCACCCGGTGCTCGATGCTGGCCCAGCAGTCCATGGCGATGGTCCGCAGCTGCACCTCCAGCCAGACGGGCTCCGCCGGTGCCTCCGGCAGAAACCGCAGCGGCAGCGTCACCACCATATGAAAGCTCCGGTAGCCGTTGGGCTTGGGCGAGCGGATATAGTCCTTCTCCCTGTGGATCCGGATGCCCGGGATCGCCCGGATCAGGTCCGCCGTCCGGTAGATGTCCTCCACAAAGGGGCACACCAGCCGGACGCCGGCGGCGTCCCGGATCTCCGACAGTGCGGTCTCCGCCGTCTCCGGCAGGCTCCGGCGCCGCAGCTTCTCCCGCATGCTGGAGGCGCGCTTGATCCGCGCCTGCCAGGAGGAGACAGGATCGCTCCTGCCGAGGCTCACCTGATACCGCCGGATCATCTCCATACAGGAGAGAAATTCCAGAATGATCCCCTCCAGCAGGATGAGACCGCCCCCGTAAAAGTCCCGCTCTGCAGCGGTGACGTCGATCATAAAATCGTCCATGGGCCTTCTCCGCTCCGCCTCATCCGGCCAGCCGCAGGGCGCACTGCATGCCCGCCGCGCCGACGGTGAACTGCAGCGCCACCGCCTGTGTATCCGCCCGGGTGGTCACATAGCCGTCGCCGGTCTCATCGGTGGAGGCGTCGATCACCGCGCCGGTGGAGAAGTGGAGCGTTGTGTGCCCCCGCTCCCGGTCCTTCCCGTCATAGAGCGTCAGGTCCACGGTGCCCTCCCGGGGCAGGCCGGACACCCGGATCTCCCCGGTCTCGTCCAGAGCAAAGCTGGCGCGGGCATCCTCCACCGCCAGGCTGGCCTCTCCCTCAAAGATGGCCGTGCCGCTCTCGCTGCGGAAGCGGGCAGAGACCGCCACTGATCCCTCAGATGTCTCCGCCTCCGGAAAGGGCTCGTACTCCAGCGCCGTGACCGGGATATCGGCCTCCCCGTCAGCGGGGGGCTCCGCCTCCTTGCACCCGCCCAGCAGCAGACACGCCAGCAGAACGGCACTCAGCCACACACGCCCGTGGGATCGTCTCATCTTGTCTCCGCCTCCTTGTCCGGTGTCTTTCTGGCCCCATGATAGCAGGACTTCTCAAAATGAACCTTAAAACTTTCCGGAGGCCGCTTTTCTTTTTAAGTTTTCTTTTAGGCTCCGGGATTATATTGGAGCAAACCGGACGTATGTCTTTTATTCATCTGTATCAAGGGAGGTCGCTGTCATGCTATATCACCATCCAAACCGTGTTCCTTCCGCCGCCCCCGTCAGGCGGCACATCCGCCGGCTGGTCCGCCGGCTGGCATCCCTCTGTCTCAGCGGGGCGATCCTTGGCGGCGCTGCCGCCTGCGCCTTTTCCGGTGTCTCCGGAGTGCTGGCGGATGGCGGCGCGGACTCCGCGCCCCAGACGTACCTCTCCGCCTCCGCCGCCGCTCTGGACCTGACGGATGCCGCCCGGAAAGGCGGGCTGGACGTGTCGGACATCGCGGAGGAGGCCCTCCCCTCCGTGGTGTCCATCACCAACATCTCCGTCCAGGAGCTGCGGCAGTACTACGGCTGGTTCGGCTTCAACGGGGAGTGGCGGACGATCCAGCGGGAGACCTCCAGCTGCGGCTCCGGCGTCATCGTGGCCCGGTCGGCCTCCGCCCTCTATATCGTCACCAACTACCATGTCATCGAGGGGGCCAGGACCCTCTCCGTGGGCTTTGCGGACGGCGCCGCCGCTGAGGCGGAGGTGGTCGGGTCTGACGCGGACCTGGATCTCGCGGTCATCAAGGTGGGCCTCAGCAGTCTCTCCGCCGACACCCGTGCCGCCATCGCCGTGGCGGAGTTCGGCGACTCCTCCGCCCTGAAGGTCGGCAATCAGGTGGTGGCCATTGGCAACGCCCTGGGCTACGGGCAATCTGTGACCACCGGCATCGTCAGCGCCGTGGAGCGCTCCGTCACCACCGGCACGGACGATGCCGGCGAGCCCGTCACCTCCACCTATATCCAGACGGATGCGGCCATCAACCCCGGCAACAGCGGCGGCGCCCTGCTGAACATGGACGGGGAGCTGGTTGGCATCAACTCGGCCAAGGTCTCCTCGGAGGAGGTGGAGGGCATGGGATACGCCATCCCCGGTGATCAGGTCCGGAGCGTGATCTCCGCCATGATCCCCGCCTCCGCCTTCTCCGGCGGCACGGCGGTGTGAGCGGGCGCGGAGAAGGCGAATAGGCGTGCGCCTTTCATCGCACCGGAAAAAGCACCCGGGGCCGCTGCGGCGCAGCGGCCCCGGGTGCTCAGCTTGTCGAAAAGGCTTTTTCGACAAGCTGAGCAAGTTTTCAGAACTTCCGAAAAGTTCTGAAAACTTTTGATTTCAATGGCGCAGGACACCCTTCCTGGGTTTATCTCCGCGCCAAGAGCCGCCGCTTATGCGGCGGTTGCGCTCCGAAACGCCCCTGCGGGGGCAGCCGCGCACACCCTTCCTTCCCGTAATCCAAGATTTCCGGGTTTATCGACAGACTGGGCACCCGGGGCCGCTGCGGCGCAGCGGCCCCGGGTGCTTTCAGCAGCAGTCGGCGCGGGACGATCCGCTTTGGATCAGGCCGTTTTCGGCGGACCCGCTCTACTCCTCGTCCTGGAGGGCGTCGTACCCGGTCTCGCCGGTGCGGACCTTGACCACGTTCTCCACGTCGTAGACGAAGATCTTGCCGTCGCCTACCTGCCCGGTGTACAGTGCCTGCCTGGCGGCCTCCACCAGCGTCTCCGCGGGGATCCTGGAGATGACCACGTCGATCTTCATCTTGGGCAGCAGCCGCGCCTCCACCGGCGCGCCCCGGTAATAGGTCCGGTGGCCCTTCTGGACACCATAGCCGAACACGTTGGTGACCGTCATGCCGGTGACGCCCAGCTTCTCCAGCGCCTCCTGCAGCTGGGCGAACCGGGACGGGTTGGTGACGATAGACACCTTCGTCAGCTTGGGGTCGGCCGTTCCGGCGGGCACCGTCCGGCGGACCACCGGCACCGCCTCCTCGCAGCCCACCGGAGCGGGCTGGGCGGACGCTGTCTCCTCCGACGCGAACTCACCGATGGAGGCCGGGGCCGCGAAGTCGGGATAGGCCACGTTGCCGTGCTCGCCGATGTCCAGACCCGCCAGCTCCTCCTCCCGGGACACCCGGATGCCCACCGTGTGCTTGAGCACCAGCCACACCAGGCCGGAGGAGAGGAACACGAAGGCGCCGATGGCGGCGACGCCCAGCAGCTGCACCGTCAGCAGGGAGGTCCCGCCGCCGTAGAACAGGCCGTCGGCCGAGGAGAGCGTGGTGACGCCCTCCTTGGCGAAGAGGCCCACACAGACAGTGCCGAACACGCCGCAGCCCAGGTGGACGGAGGTGGCGCCCACGGGGTCGTCGATGTGGATGCGGTCGAAGAACACCACCAGAAACACCACCAGCACGCCGGAGAGGGCCCCCACCAGCAGAGAGACCTCCACGGTGAAGTAGGCGCAGCCGCCGGTGACGGCCACCAGCCCGGCCAGGCATCCGTTGACGGTCATGCCCAGGTCCGGCTTGCCCAGAAAGACCCAGGCGGTGATGGTGGAGGTCAGCACCGCCGCGATGGCGGAGGTGTTGGTGGTCATCAGGATGTGCATCACGTCGGACGGGGTCTCGAAGCTCATGGTGGAGCCGGGGTTGAAGCCGAACCAGCCCAGCCACAGGACGAACAGGCCGATCACCGCCAGGGACATGCTGTGGCCGGGGATGGCCCGGGGCTTTCCGTCCCGGCCGTACTTGCCGATCCGGGGGCCCAGGAGCAGGGCGCCGGCCAGGGCCGCCCAGCCGCCCACGGAGTGGACGGCACTGTCGCCGGCGAAGTCCAGGAAGCCCAGCTGGCTCAGCCAGCCGCCGCCCCAGATCCAGTGGCCCACGATGGGGTAGATCACCAGCGTCAGCACAAAGGAGAAGAGGATGAAGGAGATGTACTTGATCCGCTCGGCCACCGCGCCGGAGACGATGGTGGCTGCCGTGCCGCAGAACACCAGCTGGAAGAAGAACTTGCCCCAGAAGGGCACGGCGTCGGTCAGGGTGCCGTCGTAAAAGGACAGGTCCGACTGTCCCAGGATGAAGAGGTGCTCCGTGCCCACGAAGGGCGCGTCCCCGCCGAACATCAGCCCCCAGCCCAGCAGCAGGAAGCCCAGGGACGACACGGCGAACACGATGAAGTTCTTGGACAGGATGTTGACGGTGTTTTTGGCCCGGGCGAAGCCCGCCTCCACCGCCGCGAAGCCCAGGTTCATAAAGAACACCAGGATGGCCGCCAGGAATACCCACAGGGTGTCGATCACAGAAAATGTCATGTTGTTTCCTCCCTTCGGACGGCGGCCGCGCGCCCCGCCGCCCATGTCCCTCCGGCCCGGGCCGGAAAAAGGAGGCGCCCCCGCTTCCGTGAGCGGGACACGCCTCCTTGCGTATATCAAACAAGGCGCCGGGGGAACGATCCCTCGGCGCCTTTGCCTGATGGGCGGAGTATAGCCTACTTTGTGAGATCTGTCAACCCGGCTCCCCACTTTTTGTAAACTCAAACAAAGATTTTTGGACCGGCAGGGGAATTTTAGCAGGTCCCACAAAATTTCCGTCTGCGGCTCTTTCAGAGGTGCAAGTGTCTTGACAACCGTGCCGCGCTGTCCGTATAATGATGTCACTGAGAGCAAAGGCGCCCTTTGGCGGTCCCCTTTGCTCTTTTTCCTTTTTTCAAAAATTTGCGGGGCGCGCACCCGCAGTCCATAGAGGACACGACAGGAAGGAGACAGATCCATGGGTCATTACACCAAGGAGGACATCATCCGGCTGGTCCGGGAGGAGGATGTCCAGTTCATCCGCATGCAGTTCACGGACATCTTCGGCCAGCTGAAAAATGTGGCCGTCACCGCCTCCCAGCTCCGCCGGGCACTGGACGATCAGATCATGATGGACGGCAGCTCCATCGCGGGGTTCGTCCGGGTGGAGGAGTCGGACCAGTACCTCTGGCCGGACCTGGACACCTTCGCCATCCTGCCCTGGCGGCCCCAGTACGGCAAGGTGGCCCGGCTGATCTGCGACGTCCACAATCCCGACGGCACCGCCTTTGCCGGCGATCCCCGGGGCGTGCTGAAGCGGGTGCTGGAACGGGCGGAGGCCATGGGCTTCACCTGCAACGTGGGAGCGGAGCTGGAGTTCTTCCTGTTCCAGACCGACGAGGACGGCCGCCCCACCACCCGGACCTCCGACGAGGCCGGCTACTTCGACCTGGGCCCCCTGGACCACGGGGAGGGCACCCGCCGGGAGATCTGCCTGAACTTAGAGCAGATGGGCCTGGCGGTGGAGGCCAGCCACCACGAGGTGGCGGCTGGCCAGCACGAAATCGACCTGCAGTACACGGATGCCCTCCGGGCCGCGGACAACATCATGACCTTCAAGCTGGCGGTGAAGACCCTGGCTCAGAAGAACGGCCTCCACGCCACCTTCATGCCCAAGCCCGTCAGCGGCGCCGCCGGCAGCGGGATGCATGTGAACATGTCCCTGTTCCGGGACGGGAAGAACGCCTTCTGCGACGAGGCGGACCCCCGGCACCTGTCTCCCCTGGCCTATCAGTTCATCGCCGGGCTGCTGGGGCATGTGCGGGGCTGCTGCGCCGTCACCAACCCGCTGGTGAACAGCTACAAGCGGTTGGTGCCCGGCTACGAGGCCCCCTGCCACCTGGCCTGGTCCACCGGCAACCGCTCCGCCCTGGTCCGCATCCCCACGCCCCGGGGAAGCGGCACCCGTGTGGAGCTGCGGAGCCCGGACCCCGCCTGCAACCCCTACCTGTCCCTGGCGGTATGCCTCGCCGCTGGGCTGGACGGGATCGAGCGGCAGCTGACGCCGCCGGAGCCCCTCAGCGGCAATCTCTACGAGCTGGGCGACGCCTCCGGCATCCAGCGCCTCCCCGGTTCTCTGGACGAGGCCATCCTGGCGCTGGAGGCGGACGGCGTCATCACCGGCGCCCTGGGCGCCCATGTGACGGAGCAGTATCTGGCCGGAAAGCGCCGGGAGTGCCGGGCCTACGCTGCCCAGGTGTCCCAGTGGGAGCTGGAGCAGTATCTGGTGACATACTGACCTTTTGAAAAGAGCCGCAGAGAGGAGGGGGCACAGCTCATGGACAGGATCATACTGGCGTTTGCCTCTGAGCGAGCCCACGCCCAGCTCACCCGCACCCTGGGCTCCGGCGGCCTCGTACCCACCGTCTCCTGCTTCAGCGGCGCGGAGGCCATCCGGGCCGCCCGGAAGCTGGGGAGCGCCGTGGTCATCTGCGGCTTTCATCTGCGGGACATGACCGCGGAGCTGCTGGCCGCGGACCTCGCCGGGATCGCCCCGGTGCTGGTGGTCTCCTCTCCGGGGAACCTGGCGCTGTGCGGGGATGAAAACCTCATCAAGCTGGCGGTCCCCGCCACCCGGGCGGAGTTCTTCGCCTCGCTGGACCTGGCTCGGGGCGCCCTCACAGGCGCCGCCCCTGCGGCGCATCCCCAGGCCCGGCGGAGCGCCGGGGAGGAGCACCTGATCCGCCGAGCCAAGGCGGCGCTGATGGAGACCAACCTGATGAGCGAGGCGGAGGCCCACCGCTTTTTGCAGAAGTACAGCATGGACGCCGGGATGCGGCTGGCGGATACCGCCCGGCTGATCCTGGAGCGGTACACAGGCTGAAAACAGACGATGAAACCACAAGGGAGGTGGTCCCGATGAGAGGACCGGACCAGAACATGCACGACATCTATGACCCCGCCGCGGAGCACGACGCCTGCGGCATCGGCGCGGTGGTGGACCTGCGGGGCAGGCCGTCCCACGCCACGGTGGACAGCGCCCTGAAGATCGTGGAGAAGCTGGAGCACCGGGCGGGCAAGGATGCCTCCGGCGAGACCGGCGACGGCGTGGGCGTGATGCTCCAGGTGCCCCACAGGCTGATGGCAAAGGCCGCGGCAACAGCGGGCATCTCTCTGGGCGGCCCCCGGGACTACGGCGTGGGGATGTTCTTCCTGCCGGAGGATGCCCTGAAGCGGGCCCAGGCGAAGAAGATGATGGAGATCATCACGGCGAAGGAGGGCATGGAGTTTCTGGGCTGGCGGGACGTGCCCACCCACCCGGAGGTGCTGGGGCAAAAGGCCCTGGACTGCATGCCCCACATCAGCCAGTGCTTCATCCGGCGGCCGGCGGACTGCCCGCCGGGGCTGGACTTTGACCGAAAGCTGTACGTGGCCCGGCGGGTGTTCGAGCAGTCCAACGTCAACACCTACATCTGCTCCCTCTCCAGCCGGACCATCGTCTACAAGGGCATGTTCCTGGTGGGGCAGCTGCGGAAGTTCTACGCGGATCTCACCGATCCGGACTGCGAGAGCGCCCTGGCCCTGGTCCACTCCCGCTTCTCCACCAACACGAACCCCAGCTGGCAGCGGGCCCACCCCAACCGCTGCATCCTCCACAACGGGGAGATCAACACCATCCGGGGCAACGCGGACCGGATGCTGGCCCGGGAGGAGACCATGCGCTCCCCGGTCTTGGAGGCGGACATGGACAAGCTCCTCCCGGTGATCGACCAGAGCGGGTCTGACTCCGCCATGCTGGACAACACCCTGGAATTCCTGCTGATGAACAGCATCCCCCTGCCCCAGGCGGTGATGATGTGCATCCCCGAGCCCTGGGCCAACGACCGGCGGATGAGCCGGGAGAAGCGGGACTTCTACCACTACTACGCCACCATGATGGAGCCCTGGGACGGCCCGGCGGCCATCGTGTTCTCCGACGGCGACACGGTAGGCGCGGTACTGGACCGGAACGGCCTGCGGCCCTGCCGGTGGTATCTCACCGACGATGAGACGCTGATCCTCTCCTCCGAGGTGGGGGTGCTGGACATCCCGCCGGAGAAGATCGTGAAGAAGTCCCGGCTCCAGCCTGGGAAGATGCTGCTGGCAGACCTGACCGCCGGCCGTCTGGTGGACGACGATGCGGTCAAGGTCCATTACGCCAGCCGGCAGCCCTACGGCGAGTGGCTGGATGCCCACCTGGTCCATCTCCGGGACCTCCCCATCCCCAACCGGCGGGTGGAGCGGGCCTCCCAGGAGCTGCGGGACCGGCTGTACAAGGCCTTCGGCTATACCTATGAGGAGGTGAAGGACGCCATCCTCCCCATGGCCCGGGACGGGGCGGAGCCCACCGCCGCCATGGGGACGGACACACCGCTGGCGGTGCTCTCGGAGCAGCACCAGCCCCTGTTCAGCTACTTCAAGCAGCTCTTCGCCCAGGTGACCAACCCGCCCATGGACGCCATCCGGGAGGAGATCGTCACCGACACCACGGTCTACGTGGGCGCCGCCGGCAACTTGCTGGAGGAGCGGCCGGAGAACTGCACGGTCCTCCAGATCCACAACCCCATCCTCACCTCTGTGGACCTGATGAAGATCCGCTACATGGACCGGCCCGGCCTCCGTGCGGAGACCATCTCTCTGCTGTACTACAAGGGCTCCCCACTGGCAAACGCCCTGGACCGGCTGTTCGTGGAGGCGGACAGGGCCTATAAAAACGGCGCCAACATCCTGATCCTGTCGGACCGCGGGGTGGACGAGAACCATGTTGCCATTCCCTCCCTGCTGGCGGTCTCCGCCCTGGAGCAGTATCTGGTGCGGACGAAAAAGCGCACCGCCGTGTCCATGATCCTGGAGAGCGCGGAGCCCCGGGACGTCCACCACTTCGCGACGCTCCTGGGCTACGGCGCCCAGGCCATCAACCCGTATCTCGCCCAGGAGTGCGTGGAGGAGCTGGTGTCCCTTGGTCTTTTGGACAAGGATCCCGCCGCCGCTGTCCACGACTACAACAGTGCCATCCTCCACGGCATCGTGAAGATCGCCTCCAAGATGGGCATCTCCACCGTCCAGTCCTACCAGTCCGCCCAGATCTTCGAGTGTGTGGGCATCGACCGGGACGTGGTGGACCGGTATTTCACCAACACCGTCAGCCGGGTGGGCGGCATCGGCCTGGATGAGATCGGCGAGGGCGTGGAGTGGAACCACAGCCAAGCCTTCGACCCCCTGGGCCTGGGCTACGACCCTACCCTGGACTCCACCGGCGTCCACAAACTCCGCTCCGGCCCGGACAAGGAGGACCACATGTACAATCCCCGGACCATCCTGCTGCTGCAGAAGGCCGTCCGGGAGAACAACTACGACGTGTTCAAGGACTACTCCGCCCTGGTGGACGAGCCCGCCAAGCCCCACACCCTCCGGGGTCTGCTGGACTTCAAATTCGATGAGAGCGGCGGCATCCCCATCGAGGAGGTGGAGAGCGAGGAGAGCATCGTCCGCCGGTTCAAGACCGGCGCCATGAGCTACGGCTCCATCTCCCAGGAGGCCCACGAGTGTCTGGCCATCGCCATGAATCGGATCTGCGGCAAGTCCAACTCCGGCGAGGGCGGCGAGGAGGCGGAGCGTTTGCGCGACGAGCGGTGCTCCGCCATCAAGCAGGTGGCCTCCGGCCGGTTCGGCGTCACCAGCGCGTATCTGGTCAGCGCCCAGGAGATCCAGATCAAGATGGCCCAGGGGGCAAAGCCCGGCGAGGGCGGTCACCTGCCCGGCAGGAAGGTCTACCCCTGGATCGCCCGGACCCGGTGCTCCACGCCGGGGGTGTCCCTGATCTCCCCGCCGCCCCACCACGACATCTACTCCATCGAGGATCTGGCCCAGCTGATCTTCGACCTGAAAAACGCCAACCGGAACGCCCGCATCAGCGTGAAGCTGGTCAGCGAGGCGGGGGTGGGTACCATCGCCGCGGGCGTGGCCAAGGCCGGGGCCCAGGTGGTGCTGATCTCCGGCCACGACGGCGGCACCGGCGCGGCGCCCCGCAGCTCCATCCACGGGGCGGGACTGCCCTGGGAGCTGGGGGTGGCGGAGGCCCACCGGGCCCTCATCGCCAACGGCCTGCGCGGCCGCGTGGCCATCGAGGCCGACGGCAAGCTGATGACCGGCCGGGACGTGGCCATCGCCTGCATGCTGGGGGCGGAGGAGTTCGGCTTCGCCACCGCTCCCCTGGTGGCCCTGGGCTGCTGCATGATGCGGGTGTGCAACCTGGACACCTGTCCGGCGGGCATCGCCACCCAGAACCCCCAGCTGCGCAAACGCTTTGCCGGCAGGCCGGAGCATGTCATCAATTTCATGCTGTTCGTGGCACGGGAGCTGCGGGAGTACATGGCCCGGCTGGGCGTCCGCACCGTGGACGAGCTGGTGGGCCGCAGCGACCTGCTGCGGGTCCGGGAGCATCTGGTGACCCACCGGGCGGAGACGCTGGACCTCCGGGGCCTGCTGGAAAATCCCCTGGGGGACCGCCCCGCCCACTTCCAGCCCCAGGACGCCTATGACTTCCACCTGGAGCGGACGCTGGATGAGAGCGTCCTTCTGGCGAAGCTGGGCAAGTCTCTGAAAGGAAAACGCTCCGGAAAGCTGGACGTCACGGTCTCCTCCACGGACCGGGCCTTCGGGACCCTGTTCGGTGCCGAGGTCACACGGACGTGCGGCGACTCCCTGCCGGACGACAGCTATGTCATCACCTGCCATGGCGGCGGGGGCCAATCCTTCGGTGCCTTCCTCCCCAAGGGCGTGACGTTGGCGCTGGAGGGCGACTGCAACGATGGGTTCGGCAAGGGCCTCTCCGGCGGAAAGCTGGTGCTCTATCCCCCCAGGGACAGCGCCTTTGACCCCGGCGAGAACATCATCGCCGGCAATGTGGCCCTGTACGGCGCCACCTCCGGCCAGGCGTTCATCAACGGCGTGGCCGGCGAGCGGTTCTGCGTCCGCAACTCCGGCGCCGTGGCCGTGGTGGAGGGCGTGGGAGACCACGGCTGCGAGTATATGACCGGCGGCCGGTGCGTCATCCTGGGTCCCACGGGAAAGAACTTCGCGGCCGGCATGTCCGGCGGCATCGCCTATGTGCTGGATGAACACCACGACCTCTACCTGCGGCTCAACAAGGACCAGGTGATGACGGATGCCCTGACGGAGCCCCACGACATCGCCGAGCTCCGCGGCCTCATCGAGGCCCATGTGGCCGCCACCGGCTCCCCCAGGGGGAAGAAGATCCTGGCGGCCTTCCACTCCTACATCCCCTGCTTCAAGAAGGTCATGCCCCGGGACTACGACCGGATGCTCCGGTCCATCGCCCAGTATGAGGAGAAGGGGCTGACCCGCCAGCAGGCGGAGATCGAGGCGTTTTACGCTAACACCAGAGCTTGAGAGGAGGCATGCGACATGGGAAAACCCACCGGTTTTCTGGAATACACCCGCCGGGAGGACCGGCGGCGCCCGCCGGCGGAACGGGTCCGGGACTGGGAGGAGTTTCACCTCCCCCTTCCGGAGGACCAGCGGCGGGAACAGGGCGGGCGGTGCATGAACTGCGGCGTCCCCTTCTGCCAGACGGGCACGGTCTATGAGGGCAGGGCCTTCGGCTGCCCCCTCCACAACCTGATCCCCGAGTGGAACGACATGGTCTTCTCCGGCAATCAGGGCCACGCCCTCAGCCGCCTGCTGAAGACTAGCAGCTTCCCGGAGTTCACTGGCCGGGTGTGCCCGGCCCCCTGCGAGGGCGCCTGCATCTGCGGCATCTACGGGGACTCGGTCACCGTCCGGGACAACGAGCTGAGCATCATCGAGGCGGCCTTCGCCGACCGCCGGATGCGCCCCCGCCGGCCGCCCCAGCGGTCCGGGAAAAAGGTCTGCGTGGTGGGCTCCGGCCCGGCGGGCCTGGCGGCGGCGGACCAGCTGAACCGCCGGGGCCACCTGGTCACCGTCGTCGAGCGGGCGGAATGCCCCGGCGGCCTGCTGATGTACGGCATCCCCAACATGAAGCTGCCCAAATCCGTGGTCCGGCGGCGGATCGACCTGATGAGCGAGGAGGGCGTCACCTTCGTCTGCGGCGTGGACGCGGCGGAGCGCGCCGTGGCGAAGCGGCTGCTGGCGGAGTACGACGCGGTGATCCTCTGCTGCGGCGCCGGGGAGCCCCGGCCACTGGGGCTGGACACCGCCGGCGTCACCGGCGTCTGCTGCGGCACGGAGTACCTGAAGTCCGCCGTGGAGCGGGCACAGCTGGGCAGGGAGGAGACGGCGGCCCCCTCCGCCGCCGGGCTGGATGTGGTGATCGTGGGAACCGGCGACACCGCCAGCGACTGCGTGGCCACCGCCCTGCGGCAGGGCTGCCGGTCCGTCACCCAGCTGGTCCGCCGGCCGCGGGAGGACTATCTGGACAGCGCGGGAGCGCTCCCGCTGGACTACGCCCACGAGGAGGCCCTGGCCGTCACCGGGCAGGACCCCCGGCGCTTTTCCGTCCAGGTCAAGCGTCTCGTGACCGGGGAGAACGGCGCCCTCGCCGGCGTGGTCACCACTGATGATGACACCCTCCCCTGCCAGCTGCTGATCGCCGCCACCGGCTTTTCCGGGTGTGAAAGGGCCGTGTGCGACGCCTTCGGCGTGGAGCGGGACAAAACGGTCCGCACCGCCCCGGGGAGCTTCGCCACCAATGTGGAGAAGGTGTTCGCCGCCGGCGACATGCGACGGGGCCAGTCCCTGGTGGTGTGGGCCATCGCCGAGGGTCGCTCCGCCGCCGCGGAGGTAGACCGGTATCTGATTGGCTACACGAACCTGGCCCGTCCCATCGGATAAGGAACGGTCTCTGTCCCGCCGCCGGCCGGTTCCGAAAGGTCCGCCCTCCGTGATTAGCGAGAAATTTTCAGGGATTTTCCGCTGGGATTTGGAAAATTCCCACATTGACAGCCGGGCGTTCCCGGTGGTAGTCTTTTGAACATAATTTTTACATCAGCAAAGGCGTTGATGGAGAAAAGTACCGCGGAAGTTCCGGGCCAGTGAGCGGGGGATGGTGAGAACCCCGTACCAAAGAGTCCGCGGGAAGAACACTCCGTAGCTGTGATCTGAACGCGGGAAACCGCCAGTAAGTGAAACGGGTCGTGACCGTTACCTCACGCGGGCTTGTTGGAGCCTAGTCAAAGGGGTCCCCGCGCAGGGGGCAAGTCAGGTGGCACCGCGGATCGCAGCTATTCGTCCTGGAATCTCAGGACACGGCTGCGATCTTTTTTATTTCGGAGGTGCCTGTTATGTGCGCGATCATGGGATTTTCCCGCAAGACCCTGACCCGGGAGGAGCTGCTGCCCTTCTTTGACCGGACAAAGTCCCGGGGGCCGGACATGTCCCGGATCATTGAGACGCCGTCGGGCTGGCTGTGCTTCCACCGGCTGGCCATCATGGGATTGACAGAGGCGGGCATGCAGCCCTTTGCTCTGGACGGCAGCTTTGTGGTCTGCAACGGCGAGCTCTACGGCTTCCGCCCCCTGAAGCGGCAGCTGGCGGAAAAGGGCTATCAGTTCCGCAGCGGCAGCGACTGCGAGATCCTGCTGCCCCTGTACAGGGAGTACGGCCTGGACATGTTCGCCCGGCTGGACGCGGAGTTCGCCCTGATCCTCTACGACGGGGAAAAGGATGATCTCATCGCCGCCCGGGACCCCATCGGCATCCGGCCCCTGTACTACGGATATGACAGCGCCGGAGCCATCGTCTTTGCCAGCGAGCCGAAAAACCTGGTGGGGCTGTGTGCTGACATCCGTCCCTTCCCGCCGGGCTGCTACTACGCGGGCGGGCAGTTCGTCCGGTACGCGGACGTGACCGCGGTGGAACAGTACTGTACCGACGACCTGGAGACGGTGTGCAGAAGCATCCGCCAGAAGCTCATCGCCGCCGTGGACAAGCGGCTGGACGCGGACGCGCCGCTGGGCTTCCTGCTCTCCGGCGGGCTGGACTCCTCCCTGGTGTGCGCCATCAGCGCCGTGATCCTGGGGAAGAGGATCCGCACCTTCGCCATCGGCATGGACACGGATCCCATCGACCTGAAGTACGCCCGGGAGGCGGCGGCGTTCATCGGCGCCGACTACACAGAGGTCACCATGACCCGGGAGGAGGTCCTCGCCGCCCTGCCGGAGGTCATCGCGGCCCTGGGCACCTGGGACATCACCACCGTCCGGGCCAGTCTCGGGATGTATCTCTGCTGCAAGGCCATCCACGAGCAAACGGACATCCGGGTGCTGCTGACCGGTGAGATCAGCGACGAGCTCTTCGGCTACAAGTACACGGACTTCGCCCCCAGCGCGGAGGCGTTCCAGGCCGAGAGCCGGAAGCGGATCGACGAGCTCCACATGTATGACGTCCTCCGGGCGGACCGGTGCATCTCCGTCAACTCCCTGGAGGCCCGGGTCCCCTTCGGCGACCTGGACTTTGTGAAATACGTCATGAGCGTGGATCCGGCCCTGAAGCTGAACTCCTACGGCATGGGCAAATACCTGCTGCGCCACGCCTTTGAGACGGATCACCTGCTGCCGGACGGCATCCTCTGGCGGCAGAAGGCCGCCTTCTCCGACGCGGTGGGCCACTCCATGGTGGACGATCTGAAGGCCTACGCCGAGAAACGATATACCGACGCGGAATTCGAGGCCCGGCGGAAGCGGTATGACTACCGCCCGCCCTTCACCAAGGAGAGTCTGCTGTACCGGGAGATCTTTGAGGAGTACTACCCCGGCCAGGCCCGGATGATCCGGGATTTCTGGATGCCCAACCGGGACTGGGCGGGCTGCGACGTGGACGACCCCTCGGCCCGGGTCCTCTCCAACTACGGTCAGAGCGGGATGTGAGCGAAATGGAGCGCCATTCCCTTTTGATAGAACACGAATTTGAGACAGGAGGTCATGTGTGATGCGTGAGACGAAAAAACTGCCGGAGCTGTTCGGGAGCCTGGTATTCAACGAGGACACCATGAAGGAGCGCCTCTCCTCGGCGTCCTACCGTGCCTGGAAGCAGTGCGTGACGGAGGGGGCTCCCCTGGACCTCTCCACCGCCAACGAGATCGCCGAGGCCATGAAGCAGTGGGCCGTGGAGAAGGGCGCCACCCATTTCACCCACTGGTTCCAGCCCATGACCGGCGTCACCGCCGAGAAGCACGACAGCTTCATCTCTCCGGCGGGCGGCGGAAAGATCATGATGGAGTTCTCCGGCAAGGAGCTGATCCGGGGCGAGCCGGACGCGTCCTCCTTCCCCTCCGGCGGCCTGCGGGCCACCTTCGAGGCCCGGGGCTACACCGCCTGGGACCCCACCTCCTTCGCCTTTATCAAGGAGGGGAGCCTGTGCATCCCCACCGTCTTCTGCTCCTACTCCGGTGAGGCGCTGGATAAAAAGACGCCCCTTCTGCGGTCCATGGACGAGGTCAGCCGCCAGGCGGTGCGCATCCTGCGGCTCTTCGGCGACACGGAGACGAAACGGGTCACCGCCCAGGTGGGCCCGGAGCAGGAGTACTTCCTCATCGACAAATCCCTCTACGAAAAGCGGGAGGACCTGCGGATGACGGGCCGGACGCTGTTCGGCGCCAGGCCCCCCAGAGGCCAGGAGCTGGAGGACCACTACTTCGGCGCCATCCGGCCCAGGGTCGCGGCGTACATGAAGGACCTGGACGAGACCCTCTGGGCCCTGGGCGTCCTGTCCAAGACGAAGCACAACGAGGTGGCCCCCGCCCAGCACGAGATGGCGCCGGTGTTCTCCGATGCCAACGCCGCCTGCGACCAGAACCAGCTGGCCATGGAGATGATGAAGAAGGTGGCGGACCGCCACGGCCTGGTCTGTCTCCTCCACGAGAAGCCCTTCGCAGGGGTCAACGGCTCCGGCAAGCACGACAACTGGTCCCTCTCCACCGACACGGGCCGGAACCTGTTCAAGCCTGGCTCCACCCCCCGGCAGAACGCCCGGTTCCTGCTGTTCCTGGCCGCCTTCGTCAAGGGCGTGGACGACTACCAGGACTTCCTCCGGGCCACGGTGGCCTTCCCCGGCAATGACCACCGGCTGGGCGCCCAGGAGGCGCCGCCCGCCGTCCTCTCCATTTTTCTGGGAGACGAGCTGGAGGCTGTGGTGCAGTCCATCATCCAGGGCACGGAGTTCCAGGAGGCCGGCAAGCGGACGCTGAAGATCGGCGTGGACGCCCTGCCCGCCATCCCCCAGGACAACACGGACCGGAACCGCACCTCTCCCATGGCCTTCACCGGCAACAAGTTCGAGTTCCGGATGCTGGGCTCCTCCCAGTCCATCTCCGGCCCCAACATCACCCTGAACACCATCATGGCCGAGGAGCTGGAGCAGTTCGCCGACGAGCTGGAGGCCTCCCAGGATTTCCAGGCCGACCTGGAAAAGCTCATCCGCCGGGTGTTCACCGAGCACCAGCGGATCATCTTCAACGGCAACGGCTATGACGAGGCCTGGATCGCAGAGGCCGAAAAGCGCGGCCTTTCCAACCTGGTGTCCGCCGCCGACGCCCTGCCCATGTACACCTCCCGGAAGAACATGGACCTGTTCATCAAGCATGGCATCTACACCAAGGAGGAGATCGAGGCCCGGGCGGAGATCCATATTGAGAACTACTCCACGGTGATCTGCATCGAGGCCAGGACCATGGCGGACATGATCCGCCGCCAGATCCTGCCTGCCGTCTCTGCCTTCGCAGGAGATCTGTGTGACCAGGCCACCGCAAAAAAAGAGATGAACGTGTACTGCCAGTACGAGGCGAGCACAGCCTATCAGCTCGGCAGCCTGACAGATGCACTGATGGCCGCCTGCGACAAGCTGGAGATGGATCTGTCCGCTGTTCCCGCGGAAGCGGCGGCGGCAATGCGCTACAGCCACGATGTGCTGATCCCCGACATGGCGGAGGCCCGGAAGGCCGCCGACCAGCTGGAGACCCTCACCGCCTCTGACCGCTGGCCCTTCCCCACCTACTCCGAGCTGCTGTTTTCCGTCTGACAGAGATCCTCTCCCAGGCCCCCGAACGCGGGGGCCTGGGAGCCGTCAGGCAGCGCACTTTACAGGGGCGCTCCCCGGCGCTGCCGGCCCACTGGGCCGGCACCCGCCCGCAGGCGCGCCCCGGATGACAGGGAGGACAGGAATATGGCAAAATTTATTTTCGTGACCGGCGGAGTGGTGTCCGGCCTGGGAAAGGGGATCGCGGCGGCCTCCCTGGGGCGGCTGCTGAAGGCCCGGGGGCTGAAGGTGGCCCTCCAGAAGTTCGACCCCTATCTGAACCTGGACCCGGGCACCATGAACCCCTATCAGCACGGCGAGGTCTTCGTCACCGAGGACGGGGCGGAGACCGACCTGGACCTGGGCCACTACGAGCGGTTCACCGACGAGGACCTGACGCGGGACTCCTCGGTGACCTCCGGCAAGATCTATTGGTCCGTCCTCAGCCGGGAGCGGGAGGGGGCCTTCCTGGGGGGCACGGTCCAGGTGATCCCCCACATCACAGGCGAGATCAAGGAGCGCATCTACCGGGTGGGCCGCCGGGAGGGGGTGGACGTGGTCATCACCGAGATCGGCGGCACGGTGGGAGACATCGAGTCCCAGCCCTTCCTGGAGGCCATCCGGCAGGTGGCGGCGGAGGTGGGGCGGCGGAACGTGCTCTACCTCCACGTCTCCCTCATCGTCTCCATCCCCGGCACCGGGGAGCTGAAGAGCAAGCCCACCCAGCACTCGGTGAAGGAGCTGCTGAGCCTGGGCATCCAGCCGGATGTGATCCTCTGCCGTGCCGATGGGGCCATCCCCGAGGAGGTACAGGACAAGATCGCCCTGTTCTGCAACGTGCCGGCGGAGCACGTCATTCCCAACGCGACCGCCCCGCTCCTCTATGAGGTCCCCCTGCTGTTGGAGGAGGCCGGACTGGCCAGGGCGGTCTGCGGCGCGCTGGACCTCCCGGAGAGAGTGCCCGACCTGGACGGGTGGCGGACCATGGTGGAGCGGGCCAAGCATCCGGCCGGCCGGGTGGAGATCGCCCTGGTGGGCAAATACGTGGCCCTCCACGACGCCTATCTGTCGGTGGCGGAGGCCCTGACCCACGGCGGGATCGAAAACGGGGTCCAGGTGGACATCCGCTGGGTGGATTCTGAGGGTCTCAACGACGGAAACGCCGCGGAGCTGCTGGCCGGGTGCGCCGGGGTCATCGTGCCCGGCGGCTTCGGCAGCCGGGGGATCGAGGGCATGATCTCCGCCATCCGCTGGGCCCGGGAAAACCGGGTGCCCTATTTTGGCATCTGCCTGGGGATGCAGATGGCGGTGGTGGAGTTCGCCCGCCACGCGGCCGGCCTGGCCGACGCCCACTCCAGCGAGCTGGCCGACACCGCCCACCCGGTCATCGACCTGATGCCCGAGCAGCGAAGCGTCGCCGGCAAGGGCGGCACCATGCGGCTGGGGGCTTATCCATGCCACATCACGAACCGGGATACGCTGGCCTTCCGGGCCTACGGCGCGGAGGACATCTCCGAGCGCCACCGCCACCGCTATGAGTTCAACAACGACTTCCGCTCCCTGCTGACGGAGAAGGGGCTGGTCCTGTCCGGCCTCTCCCCGGACGGAACGCTGGTGGAGATGGTAGAGCTGCCCGACCACCCCTGGTTCGTGGGGGTCCAGTTTCACCCGGAGTTCAAGTCCCGGCCCAACAAGGCCCATCCCCTGTTCCGGGCCTTCGTCGCCGCGGCGAAGGCATACCGAGCGCCTTGACAGCCGTCCTGCGCCGGCAGCGGGATATCCTTCTCCCGCGGCGCGGCATCGTGTCCCGTGCAGCCGGGGCCGGACCCGCCCAGTTCATTTGCAGCACAGCCCCCGGCTCTCCGAAAACGGAGAGCCGGGGGCTGTGTGTCAGTATGGAAGGTCCCATCCAGAGAGCGAGCTTGTGAGAGCGACCTTTGCCGCGATTTCGGCATCGAAACAAAATCTCCCGTCAGGAGCTTCCCCTCACCTGTCTGCCGCAATGTCATCCGTCTGCCGGCAGCGGACGGTCACCCGGGCGGCGCCGCCCACGGTGCAGGTGAACAGCGTCAGATCCCAGTCGCCGCTCTCCATCTCCTCGATGGCAGTCCGCTCCAGCTGCTCCACCAGGGAGACCTCGTAGGTGAAGCGGTTCCCGTCCGCATCTGTAAAACGGATGACATCCCCCGCCGTGAGGCTGTGGATCTGCCCGAAGTGGCGGCTGTAGTTGTGGGCCAGGAGGATCAGGTCCCCCTGATAGGCGGACCCCTGATACCGGCAGGGGGCGATCTTCAGATCCGGATAACTCCACCGGCTCATCACCGGCAGCTCCAGCTCCAGGGCCGGGATCTCCAGCACGCCGATATAGAGATGTCCGTCCACCTCTGTCTCCGGCATCTCCATGTCCGGATCCAGCACGTAGGCAGGGACTACCTCTTCCGGTTCCTCCGGCGGATCTGCCTCAGCCGGCGGAGGCTGCTCCATCTGCCGGAGCACCTGTTCCGAGGCCTGAGCGGCCTGCTGGTCCTCCAGCAGGTTCCACCCGGCGAGCAGAAGGGCTGCCGCCAGAAGCAGCAGCCCTCCGCAGATCATCATTTTATGCCTCATGCTTGCCGTGGTATCTCTTTTTTACCAGGATCCCGGCCAGCATCAGAATGGCTCCCGCAATGGCCAGAAGCCACACCGGCCACCAGCTCTGCCCGGTCTGGGGCAGGGTGGGCTGGTCCGGTTCGCCGGGGGTTCCGTCATCGGGGATATCGGTCTCCGGCTCGTCAGGCTCCTCCGGGGGTGTCTCCGGCTCCTCCGGGGTATCCGGTTCCTCCGGCTCATCCGGTTCGTCCGGAGGCGTCTCCGGCTCCTCCGGGAGGTCGTCATTGATGATGGTGTACGTCCAGCCGTTCTTCTCCATGGAAGAGGTGAAGCCCTCCGGCACATCAACCTCCGCCACAGACCAGTCATAGCGGTCACTCAGGCCGGTCCAGGTGTGGCGCCAGTGGTTCCCGGCGTTGAGCTTCACGGTCTTGTAAACCTCGCCGTTCCGCAGCAGCGCCACGGTGACGGACGCCGGCATCTGGCCGCCGTCGTCCAGGATCCACTTCTTCTCCACTGTCACGCTGGTCTCATGGTCCTCTCCGCCGCCGGGGCTGGGCTTGTGGTTGTTGAACTCTGCCTGAGCGGTCTTGCCTGCCGGAATGGTGCCGGTGGCGCCGCTGGAGGTGACGGTATAGCCGCCGCTGCCGCTCTCCACCACGGTGTAGCCCACACCCGCGGGCAGGCCGGTAGCGGTGCGGCTCTCCCCATGGGAGAGGGTGAAGGTGGCCACGCCGTCCGTAAAGGCCATGTCGCCGTAGGAGCCGCTGATGCTGCGGTTGTCCAGCGTGACGGTAAAGGTAAACGCCTGCGTGGTGCTGGCCCCGCCGCCGGAGACGGTCTTGGAGACCGTCAGGCCGCCGGTGGTCGGTCCTGGCTCTTCGCCTTTCGTGTTGGTCACCGTGATGGTGATGATCCGGTTTTCTTCATCGACCACCGCCTCGGAGTACGAGACCTCGTACCCCGCGGGGACCGGGTCCTCCACCACGGCGTACTCCACACCCGCTAAATCGCCCGTCAGGCTGTCCGGGGCAGGCAGGTCGGTGAAGGAGGCGGTCCAGTCGTTCTCCGCGCTTAGGACGACGGGGTCCAGCCGGTGGCTGCCGATCATCAGATACACGGTCACGGAGGCGCCGTCCGCGGGCGTGCCGCCTTCCCAGACCTTTTTCACCTGGAGGGTGTAGTCCTTATCCTGCTCGCCCAGGTCCGCGGCGCCGTTGGAGCCGATGCCGCCGCCCATGACGGTGGCGGTGTTGTCCGTCACCACCGCGTTGTAGAGGGTCCCCAGCTGGGGCGGCTCGCTGACGTAAACGCCGCCGCCGTGGTTCCCGGCCTCGTTGTTGGTAATATAGCCGCCCTCCAGGACGACATCGTCGGAGTTGATGTAGACACCGCCGCCGCTCCGGCTGGCGTAGTTTTCGGAGATGATGCCTCCGGTCATAGTGAATTTGCTCCTTGTACCGAGAGCCCCCTTTCCTTCACTAGCCTCAGACGCAGTCCCGCCGGTGCCCGCCACACAGACACCGCCGCCGAATCCGCTGTACGCCTCATTGTTCTGGATGGTGCCGCCGGTCATGGTAAGCTCCGCGTTGCCGACCACATAAATACCGCCGCCCTCGCGGGAAAAATTCCCCTCGATCACCGCGTCGCCGGACAGAGTCATCACCGCGTATGGCTGGTCCTTATTCCAGCCGCAGAGGAGGACGCCTCCGCCCTGACATATAGCGCTGCTGAAATTCTCGTTGTTCCGGATCACGCCGCCGGACATCTCAAACCTTCCGCCGGAGGTAACCGATACGGTTCCTTTCACCCTGGTACTCCCGGACATCTCGAAGTTTTCAATGACACCGCCGGACATCCGGAAGGTGGAATCCGCCTCCACCCGCACCGCGCCGCAGTTATAGGCGGTGATCGTGCCGCCGCAGAGCACCGCGTCCTCCAAAATCAGCGTTCCGCCGTTGATGACCCGGGCGATATTTCCCCGGGAAGTGGTTTGGGTGGCCCCACCTTTGAAGGTCAGGCGGTTGTCCTTGCTGGTGCTGGCCAGGGTCAGATGCCCTTCCACCCGGAACATCTCGTCCGTGGTGGAGGTCAGGGTGTGGGGCTTGCCGTCGTCCACCAGGGTGATGATCTTGTTTTCCGGGATGGTGACGGTCTCGCCGATGGTGTAGTTGCTATCGATGACGATTTTCATTTCCTCGCCGTCGACCGCCGCGTCAATGGCATCCTGAAGCTCCCCGGCGGTGGCTGCGCTCGGGTCGATGTAGGTGATGCTGCTCGCATCCATCAGCCCCTCAGCATTGGAGATGTCCTCTTTCAGGCTCTCCGATGTGCTGTATACGGTGACCATGCCAATGTCGCACGAGCTGAACGCAGTTGGATCAATAGATTCCAGACCGGCTCCCAGCACAACGTCGATGGGGTCCTCAGACGACGGGCTTTCAAACACGGATGCCGGCAGACTTTTCACCCCATCTCCGATGACAATTTTTGTGAGGACACCGGCCCAAGTAAATGCTGCCTCACCGATTTCTGTTACAGAATCTGGGATGACCAACTCACCCTCAACAAAAGCCGAATCAAAGGCGTGTGCACCAATTTTCTGCAATCCTTCCGATAATTTCAACGTTATCGGGGGATACAGAAATTCAAATGCCCATTCTGCTATCTCCGTGACGGAGTATTCGCTGCCGTCTTGCGTCGTAATCGTCGCGGGAATTTCCAGCACATCGTCAGTGGGTTCGCCGCCGGTGGCGGCGGCGGTGCCGTCGTCATATAGGTCGTACTCGATCTTGTTCACCGTCACCGAGCCGGACTTTGACGCGGCGGCCGGCTGGACCGGAATGGGCGGCGCTGGTTCCGCCTCCGCCCCCGCCTCCGCGGCGGCGCAGATGGCGCGGACATCGGTACAGGGCGCTCCCTCCACCGCCTCCGCGTAGCCGCAGGTATCATCATGGACATGGGTGCAGGGCTGTTCCTCCACAGCGGGCTGGTAAGCGCAGCCCTCCTGATGGACGATGTTCCCGTTTTCATCTGTATCTGTACATTCCTTATCGCAGGGAACCTCTTCCACAGCGGCCTGATACCCACAATCCTCATCGTGGACATGGTTGCAGGGCCGGCCCTCCACGGCTTCTACATAGCCGCAGTCCGCCGTGTGCGCCGGGTGGTGCTCACACAGTCCGCCGGTATAGGCAGCGGCCTCCGCCGGCGCGATGCCCGCCGCCAGCGACGGCGCCAGCAGGCTGACGCACAGCAGCGCCGCCAGCCACCTTCGCTGCTTCCTTTGGCCTCTTCAGAACTCTCTTTCCCATATTCTGTATCTCCCTTCATCTCCTTTGCATGTAACGGCCGCTCACTCGTACCGGCTCCAGTCGGGGGCGCGGTCCAGGCTCGTCCAGGTCTCGTAGGTCCGGTCCTTGGCGACGAAGCCGTGGCTGTTGGCGGCCTCCTGGACGGCCAGGTAGTACCAGTCGCCCTCCCGGCAGTCGGTCCAGGTGCTCATGCCGGGCAGCAGGTCCTGCGCCGTCTCCGGCTGGCGGCAGAGCATCCGGTTGATCATGGTCACCGCTTGGGCCCGGGTGATGTACTGGTCCGGCCGGAAGCTGCCGTCGCTGTAGCCCTGGATCCAGCCCAGTGCCGCGGCGCGGCCGATTTCCGCCTCCGCCCAGTGGCCGGAGGTGTCCGTGAACGCGCTGGCGACGGAGACGCCGCCCTCGTCGAACCGGGCGCAGATGGCGGCAAACTCCGCCCGGGTGATGGAGGCATCGGGGTCGAAGCTGCCATCGCTGCGGCCGTTGACGATCCCCAGCGCCGCCATGGTGGAGATGGCCGTGCTGGCCCAGTAGTCCTCACTGACGTCGGGGAACGGATTGCCGGCGGTCAGATAGTCGTCCCGGATGTCCTCGTCGAGAAGCCGGAAGAAGATCGTCGCCACCTGGGCTCTCGTGATGCTGGCGTTGGGCCGGATGGTGCCGTCGGCGTAGCCCTGGAGGTAGGCGTAGTGGGCGTCGCCGTTGAGCAGATCGGGGACGGTGGTCTCCGCCCAGCCGGCGAACAGGGTGATGGCGCCGCGGACCCTGAGGATCTCGTCCTCGTCCACCCGCATGGTCAACTTCCGGTCCCGGTACCAGCCGGTAAAGCGGTACCCGGGCCGGGTGGGGATGTGGGAGCCGTACTCGTCATCGTCGTAGACGTTGAGCGAGAAGTCCCTCCCCTTCCCGTCGATGGGGTCGAACTCCGTGCCGCCGTTGGAGTTGAATTTCAGGTACGGGTCGCTGTCGTGGTCGTCATTTCCGCCGCCGGGGGTAGGGTCGGGGGTGGGGTCAGCGGGCTGCTGCTTCGCTGTCACGGTCAGTTGGTCTGTCTGCGCTGTTTTTCCTTGATAGGTCACGGTGATGGCCTTACCGTCGTGATCTGTAATAGTTAGTGGGGTGCCGTGAGGGATGGAAAACTCCACGCCCGGCTCATCATATTTGATGATCTCTGAGCTTCCGTCATTGTAGGTGACAGTCAACTCTAGAGCAGAGAGGAACAACGCTTCGCCTTCGGTGTAGTTCAGCTTTGGCTGTTTTGTAACAGCAATACCAGTAATCTGTCTTTCCTGAACCCGGAACTGACAGGTAAATCTGACGCTGGGATTACTAGTAGAAATATGGTTGGAATATGTATAAGAATATTGGCTTACCGGCAGTCCTTCTTTTGGCTGAACCGTAAAAGAAACCTCATCGCCAGGAGACAGGGTAATTTTTTTCGTGGTAGTGGAAGGTCCAAAGTTTTCCCACTTGTCTCCGATTGGTGTAACATTGAAGGAAGACGATGATGTCGAAAGTGTTATTTGCTTTTCCTTTTCTCCCGTATTCTTTACGACCACTGTTTGAGCCTCAGGAGGTGTATATCCAGGAGCAACCGTACCAAAGTCGATGGTAGGCGGTGAAACTTCTAACCGCGCTTCCGTATCGCGAAATACAGCGTGAATGGTAACGTCCGCTTCTGGCATCGTAAAGGTATAGGTCTGAGTTCCCATCGTGCCTGTGCTGTTTTTCGTTAACTCCACAGGTTCCTTGCTGTCTGTCTCGTAAGCTGAGATCGTATCTAAAACATAAAACGAAGCTACTCGTGGGGCTGCAGTAACAGTAACCGTTGTTCCACCTTGGGCCCGATTCTCTGGCTCCGTCGTGATAGATCCGTTGGGATATGATGCCGTTCCGCCTTCGACCTCTATTGTGATCTGATAGTCCATCGCCTCATCTGCACCCCGGACCTCCACAGGCAGGGTAAAGTGGATATTATCCATTTCACCGGTGATCAGGCAGGCATCCGAGGCTTGGTCCACAGATACTTTCTTTCTATCGTCACTTGGCGTTACAGTGATCCCATCGCTTGTATCGCCATCACTGTATTGAAATCCGTCGTTGATTCCTTCTGTCTCAGTAAAAGCATCCTCATTCAAAGAAACATAAGTAAACGGCGCAGCCGCTTTGTTTACTTGTAATACATTGGGCACAATATAATAAACATCCGTAGCGTTTACCCAACTGGCACTCGTGTGGACCGGTTTGGTAATCTGCTTGTCGTTTTGTACCGCATAGGTATATACATTTTTCCACACCGCATCTCTGGTGTCATTCCAATTTCCCGCAATGTTGGCAAAGTAGGCATTCTCCGTTTCTGCCTGCAAATCAATCATTGCAAAGGAGTTTTCAATTGTGGAAAAACACGCTTTTCCAAAAAATCCGCCAATATTGGTATTACATAAGACAGAATTTGAAGTCAAGGTTTCCTCTGCTGCTGTTAAATCCAGTATGCTAGAGCAGGAGGTCTCTTTGAGATAAATAACCGGCGGGTTACTGCTGGAACCACTAGATGGCATATATCCTACTGCGCCGCCAATACTAAAAGACTTACTGGTACCAGCAACGCCCTCAGCTGTTGCTGTAAGGTTCAAAGACAGGTCGCAGCTTTCTATTTTAGTGGTATTTTTTGAATTTGATATATAGCCAATAGCGCCGCCGATATACGTCCGGTAATAGGTTGATACCGCCCTATGATTCATATTCAATGCGGCAATATTCTTTTGAAGCGTTGCATACGAACCAGATTCACCGTCAACGGCTCCCAAAATACCTCCTGCTTTTACAATCACACCGGCATCAGTGGTAATTTCTACGTTCAAATCAGTTTTGCAATTTTCAATCGTCACCTGTGTTTTAGGGCTGTTGGCCGCAGCAATACCACCGATATAAATGATGGTAGTATCCTCCGATCGCACCTCGCCATTTATACTCACCTGATTTAAGATCACATCTTTAACCGTGCCATCGGAAATCCTGCCGAAAAGGCCGGCACTTAGATTACTGTCCGACAAAACAATGGACATATGGGAAATCGTCTTGCCTCCGCCGTCAAAAGTTCCGGAGAACGGGTGCTCCTGGGTCCCGATGGGCACCCATTCATGGTCGCTCAGGTCGATGTTGTCAGCCAGCGTCACGGTTTCTCCGGTAAAACTGCCGTTATTCACCGCCGCCGCAAAGGCTGCCAGATCTTCCGCGGAATCGATCGTGTAATCGTCATCAGAACCCCAATTTTCTGTGGCATGATCCGTCCATTTGTCATCTGCCGCCGCGGCGCTCACGGGCAGCAGAGACAGCGCCATGACGGCCGCCAGCAATACTGATAAGATCCTTCTCTTCATCTCCGGTCATCTCCTGTTCTTCATCGTTGAAAATAGCTTTCCTTTCCAGGCGGCGTCACGCGCCGTTCCAGCCCACGGCCAGCTGCTCCGTGTCCAGCATGCGCTCATAGGCTTGCTCCGCCAAAAGGCGCACGCTCTGCTCCACGTCCGTCCGGGTGGACCGGTAGAGCCGCTGCAGGCACCGGGGCGTACACTTGGCCTCCTCCACCCGGGCGTCCCAGCTCAGGGTCTGGATCTCCGCCGTCACCTGGGTCCGCCGCAGGGCCCGGCCGTTCCGGGACACGAACACCGGCCCGGTCCGGATGCCCCTGCGGGCCATGTAGTCCAACAGCTCCTGCCGCAGGCAGCCGGGGATGAGGCTCTCCCCCTCGGCCGGCAGGCGCCCCGCCTCCACGGCCTCCGCCGTCATCAGAGACAGCTCTCCCACCCGGATGCCGGTCAGAGCGAACACCTTCACCATCAGGTAGATCCGCTCCCGCCCCAGGGTCCGGGCGGTCTGCAGCAGCCGCAGGTACTCCGTCCGCGTCAGCTCCGGCTGGACCTCCGGCACGACGTCCAGCTGGCCCACCAGCTGCAGGTCCCGCCGCCCCATGTGCTCCAGCAGGCCGTTGGCGGCGGAGAGGTGGGTGTTGACGGTCCCGGGGGAGTACCCTCGGTCCAGCAGCGTGTCCTGCCAGTCGGCCAGTGTCTCCCGCCGGACCTGCTTGTCCGGTGGCAGGTCCTCCCACAGCGTCCGCAGCCGGGAGGCGTACATCCGCACCGTGTCGGCGCTGCGGCCCTTGGCCGTCAGATCCGCCAGATACGTCCGGACCGCCTTCTCCGTGACCACGGCCGGCATCGCCGGTACCTGGAGATCCGGCGTCCGGCGCTCCTCTGCAGCAGTCTGCATATCCATCCCTCCACGCACACAACAGAATCAGCCTTTTGACGCCATCCGCGAGGCAGATCTCTCCGGCAGCAGGTGTGAGAAGGGCACAAAAACAGCTCACACGCAGCGTGTGAGCCGATATAGACATACTGACTAAAGCCGGGGCAAAATTCGACCTGTTCCGGCTTATTTTCCGTTGGCAAAATCAGGATAACTACTTGAAAACAAGGGGTGGCTGTGCTATCCTGTTACCAGATTTATGTAGTTGAGCGGGTTGCTTGCGCGGCTTGCTGTCAAAAGGCTGATTCTGTTGATCAGACGACGAGCCCCAGGCGTTCCAGGGTCCTGGCGTGTTCCGCGCCGGTGGAAATCAGGTAGATGCGGGTGGTCTCGATGGAGCTGTGGCCCAGCACGTCCGCCAGCTTTGCTACGTCCCGGCAGACGTGGTAAAAGGTCCGGGCGAACAGGTGCCGCAGGTTGTGGGGAAACACCTTGCCGGCCTCCACACCGGCTTCTGCGCAAAGAGCCTTCATCTCCGCCCAGATCTGCCGGCGGGAGAGGCCTGTTCCGTTTCTGGTGAGAAAGATCTCACCGGAGGCGGTTTTGTTTTTTCTGGCGTATTTCAGCAGCTTCCGGCACAGCTTGCCGGGGAGCAGGATGGTACGGATCTTCCCCTTGAGAGAGATTTCCGCCTTGCCTCGCTCCGCCGCCTCCACGGTGACGTACCGCACCTCGGAGACCCGGATGCCCGTGGCGCAGATGGTCTCCAGCAGCAGGGCCAGCCGCTCCCGGCCCAGGCGCTCCGCCGTGGAGACCAAGCGGTCGTACTCCGCCTTTGACAGGTCCCGGCTCTCGTCCCGGAACAGACGGCGCTGGAGCTTCAGAAATTTCACCCGGCAGTCCTCCCAGCCGGCAAAGCGGAGGAAGCTGTTGACCGCCGCCAGCATGGAGTTGACTGTGACCGGAGCCAGCCCTCTTCTCAGAAGAACGTCCTTCCACGCCGCGAGCCGCTCCTTTGTCGCGGCCTCGCCATCCAGCCAAGCCGCGAGTCCTTCCACATCCCGCAGATATTTCTCAACGGTGCCGGAGCCTTTTTCCTCATTGAGCAGCCGGGCACGATAAGCCATGATCTGTTCTGATGTGATCACATGCTGTTCCATAGGATCCCTCCTTTTCGGTAATCGGCTCTATTTTACCGTTCTGAACAGCACTTATGTGCGCCGGCTGGATTTTATGGGAGGTCCTCCGCCCACGCGGAGCCCTTGTGCGCTTTCATCTGGTGCATGAAATCTGTTCTCCCGTGCGGCCGATACAGGAAAACGGCCCTTGTTCCGACCGCTTCGATGCTTGCATTTATTTGATCGTGCGGCGTGGGAAGGACCGCTGCAGGAGCGCCCCTCGGACGTGGTATGGCCAGCAGGAGTCCAAAGCTCCCGCAGCCCGGGAAAGCGGCCTCCCTCCTGTTCCAATCAGGCGGGCGTTCAGGTGAACCGCCACAGTTTCCCGCAGATCGCGGCAGAGGCCTCCTCTGTTATGCAGTCTCAAAAGGTTATGAAAAACGCGGAGAAGCTCTTGAAATCAAGTGCTTCTCCGCGCATTGCCAACGGCGCAAAAAGCCGCCCGCAGAGCGGTATCCAAAATCAAGGTCCAGCGACTGCGCAGCTGTTGGCGGTTCTGCCGGCTTGTGGCGATGGTGTACTCCCGCTGGTAAACGGCCTCGATTTGGAAAAAACGCACACAGGGCGCAGGCGGATGTCGTCTTTTTGCTGGGGGCAGAAAAAGACGTGGTCGCAAAACGAACTTTGCGACCACGTGGAAGTGGCGGTTAAAATCGATATTTTCAGCTTTGGGACTGTGAACAGAAATACCATCCAACGGCCCTTCTGGGCCGGCGGCGCTAATGCGCCGCAAATTCGGAGCCGCCAAAGGCGGCGGAGAATTGCGCAGGGGCGGCTTTGCCGACCCCGAGCATTCAAATACCGAAGGGTGAAGCCGCCCTCTGGGCGGCGGAATCCAAAACGAAAGGACATCCTTACGGATGTCCTTTCGTTTTGGACTGCCGCTACAATTCGGATATTTATTCAAAATTTTCAGATCCCGTTTGATTTACATTTTCTTTTGGTTTCTATACTATTTACACTGAAATTTTAGGATGTTTTTCTCTTTCCTAATCCGAATAAGGTCAAATATGATATCCCAAGTAATCCATGGTAAAAATGAGAAAATAGCAGACCGCTAATTCAGCACTTACGTCTTCTTTTTCCATGATGTCTTCCACAAGCCGAGTACTTAGTTTATCAAGATCAACTTCGATAATGGGATTGTCGAGTTTATCCCATTCTCGTTCTGGATTATCGTGCCCCCAGAGATCAAAGGCAATGGATGCATAGCCTTCTTGCAAGATTTTTTGATGCATCTGTCTGTTAATTGCAAATTTCACTGCCTCATCTGGAGGCAACGATTTGTCGCGCATAATAATACGAATCATATCTTGTGCAGCAGCATTTTTATTCAGATCCAATTTCATTTCGCTCTTAACCCCCGTAGACACATTCTTCCAAAACTGATTTCACGCTTTTTTATACGCAGTGATTCGTTTCCAATTACTTGGAAGCCCCATGATTTCCAACAGCTCCGCTTCAGAAATTTGCTGATTCCGCTTGATGGCTCTTGCGAGTAATTGGGACAAGTGCCCTTTATACGCCAGGAACTCATCATTCGGCAGCAAATAGCGAAAGCTCAACACCACAGAGAAATAATCTCGTTTGCCACATATGTATTGGCTCCCTTTTCGTGGTATGGTCAATTTTTTGTGAAGCGGCAGATCCGGAATTTCATGTCTGGCGCACCGATACGAAAAAAGTCTTTCTCCATGAGCACAGACATTCCGAAAAGCCGTAAGAACTTTTAAAATTTGACCCAGCTGCTTTTCATTGATGGCTGCAAACTCCTGGCTTATGGCGGATTGGATCTGCGGCTTTGATAGGCTATACATTTTTGACAGTGTGCCAAATGTCAATGCATTTACCAACACCCATAAAGGAACATTTTGATGCGCTCTTTTGTGATGCTCAATATATGGATGGTCCGTCTTGAGCGTCAAAAGCGGCAACAAATATTTATTTATCAGCCGCTGAATCTCTGCTTTATTTTTTGGCTTTCCAATATCATAGTTGTTCGAATCTGTATATGCCTTCTGGCTATCTCCAAACTTGTCACAGAAAGCAAAGGACAAAGCAGAGCGGAGGTGCTGCTCGACGTGGAGCAGGTGCCTCAATGTAAGCTCCCGCAGGCTCTCGTCAAATTGATACAGTGCGACAATGTCCTGAAAAGTCGTGCCATCACGATAATCTCGAGTCGTCGGATTTTTAAAAAGATCTTTATATCCGCTAACTAGAGAAAAATACCCGATTCGCCGAAGCGTTTCTTTTGCACCGTCCTCATCCGAAATGATCAGGTGCTTGTCCCGCATCTTCTGCAGTTGCTGGTCATAGGTCATAAATGGCTTCGGCATATCATCACCTTCGGTTACGAAAAAGGGAGTCCCCGCAGGGACTCCCCCGGTCACAGGCCCCACAAGCATCTGCAACCTAATCACTGAGTTTAGTATAGCTGGTGAAGCTGTATTTGTCAAGAGCTCAAGACGCCCTCAGTCATCTACAGTCACCGTCAGTCACTTTTCAGTAACTGTGGCTTACTAAACCAGCACTCCCATTATAGGAGGTATCCCTATGTTTATGCATTTATTTGTGCAACTGCGGATACAGACTGTCCAGCAGCCCCTGGCACCCCGCCAGCACGTCCAACCAGGTTGTCTCGAAATCTTCCGTGTACCATGGATCGGCGACATCGCCGGGATAATCGGTAAAATCCATCAGGAGATGGATTTTGTCGGCAAAGTCGCCGCCGCAGATCCGGTACATATCCCGCAGATTGGCTTTGTCCATCCCGATCAGCAGGTCGTATTTCTCGTAGTCGCTGTTGACGAGCTGCCGGGCTGCGTGGCCGCCGCAGGCGATCCCATGCTCGGCCAGCTTGCGGCGTGCCGGCGGATAGACTGGGTTCCCAATTTCCTCTCTGCTGGTAGCCGCCGATGCGATTTGGAACTGCGACGTCAGTCCAGCTTTTTTCACCAAGTCCTTCATGACGAACTCGGCCATTGGGCTCCTGCAAATATTTCCATGACACACGAAGAGGATCTTTTTCATAGGTCTGATTCTCCACCTTGATTTCTTTGACCTCAGTATAGCAGATATTCGCCTGCTCGTCGAGTGTTTCCTCCCGCCACGCGCCAGTCTCGATATTCTCTAAAAGCTGTGCTTTGGTCCATCCAAAGCGCAGAGTGGCATCCAGATACCATGACCGCTCTTCGGAGGCCACACAGCCTTCTAAAATGGCCACATTTGCGGTCCAACCGAGCTGCTTTGCCTTTGCCTGTTCCTCCGGGAAATCTGCATATGCCAAATAGGCCATCCGCATTCTACGGAGATTACGAGGCGAGAATCCCTGTCGGTCTGGATACTTTGCCTGGAGATACTCCGCCGCGATCACCGCAGCTCCCTTTTCCGGGCGGTCACAGATGATCCGGCCAATTTCAAAATACAGATCCATGTCATCTAAGTTGTCTGCCATCAGGAGGTCCAGTGACCTGTACATTGCGGAATAGTCAACGATTTTTCTTCTGTTCATAGCTTTCCTTTCTGGCTCAATGCCTATATGGGGAAAGCCGCAAAGAAAGGTGCAACAGTTTGTTGCACCTTTCTTTGCGGCTTTCTTTCAATAGCTCCATCTTCTCTATTATGGGTGCCTCTTGGGTTCCGGATGAGTATTCCAAATATTTCGTGACTCATAAAAGAATATCTGATATCTTCTTATAGCTCTTCATAAGCCCTAGTTCTTATGTATAGTCTTTTTAAGTTTTGCTTTATATCTATATTTTGTATGTGTCTTCCGGTATACCACCATTTTCCATGCGTCTCCACATAGAAATAATGTGAGAACTAATCATTCATATTTCCAGTTTTCAATTGCAACTGCACCCGCTTTGATTGTTTCAAAATAACCTTCTGTTTCCAGCATCTCAAGAAGCAACTGCTTGCTTAATTCATCGCTAACATTTATTGTATCAGTGCCAAACGTTTCTTTTATAAAATCATTTACATTTTCTAGCCCTTGCCATGTACCTTCAGATTTCCCGACAAGAAATAAAATATAAAACATAAATATAGATTTTTTGTTACTTCCATTTGGATTCAATCCCAGCCCAGTATTTAAATACTCCTTGTGCTCTTTGACAAAGCGTTTTAATCCTCTCACCGTCAAAGCAGATGTCTGCAGGGTATTCAACATCCTTTGTTCCAATAAAGCTAATACCTGTGGTGTCGGCTCCATCACACACATTAAATCGTTTTGAAACATCTTATAGCAATTTACATACATCATTTGAAGCTGCAAAGAAGTATCGTCCATATTTTTGGGTGCTATGACATCCATCCCACCTAGATCACACACCTTACGAAAAGCTGTTTTTAAATTTTTATATAAATCGGCCATCGAATAAAAGCAAAACTGTTCTCTTTTTGCGTCTATAGTTACCATTTGATACACAGCATTATACTTGCACTGGTCTATTGGATGAGGCAAGAGTCTGATATTGTACATTGCTATACCAAAAAAGCTCACAATGATATTAACCGAATCATCAAGTCCAATATATGAGAGAATTGTATGGCTTCCGAAATCAGACAGCTGCTCAAACCGTGCATATACCTCCTTATTGCTAATCAGTTCTACGGGATCACTACCATTTCCAGTTGTTATAAAGTCAATAATACTATCAAAATCATCTAGTCTATCTGTGATATTATTGTGGAGGCAATACCACTCATATGCAATTTTAGCCATCAATCTATGCATTTCATTGCTGAAGAAAACATCCAATTTTAATGTTACTCGTTTTTCAATTTCAATCTGATTTACGTCTACTATGGTAATATTTTTATCTGTTGCTTCCTTGAATTTCCTAATTTCTTCCATAGGCCCTAGTTTTCTTTTGCCATCTTCTGTGGAAATAATTCTTTTCCCGCTAAACAGTTCCACATCGGAGGAAATATTTTCAGCGTACTCCGTTTCGTCAATAGTTATCCGCGCGGGGTAAGAGGCGTATTTTTTACCCTTGCTTGATTTTATATCCAACTCATTTGTAATTAAAGCCATGCTTTTGATTATTTTGTCCTCAAACATATCGCTAAACTTATTATTATGCGCTACCCGGCATACGTTCGGATTACGTATTTTTGCATTTGTTAATGCATCCGGAATAATATCTGAAACCGAAAGATCTTCTGTTGTTCCACAATATATGCAAGCCCGTTCTTTCATAACTCACGTTTCCTTTCTTGCTCAATTTACCTGTTTTTTCTATAGAAAAAATATTTCTGCATACCTAGTTTTAACTTCCTCAATCGTGGTAAAACCGTAATACCCCACCAGTCCTATTACACCAATTTCCCAGAATTTACCTCAAAACAGCCGATACGAAACTCACTGTCTGACGGCTGTTGTAACATCTGAAAATGTTTTTTTCATTGGTCTGATTCTCCACTTCGATTTCTTTGGCCACAGTATAGCAGATATCCACCTGCTCGTCGAGTGTTTCTTCCCACCATACGCCAGCCTTGATTTTCACCAAAAGCTGCGCTCAGGTCCAATCAAAGCGCAGAGAGGCAACCAAATACCACAACCGCTCTTCGGAGGCCACACAGCCCTCTAAAATGGCCACATTTGCGGTCCAACCGAGCCTTTGCCTGTTCCTCCAGGAAATCCGCAAACGCCAAATAGGCCATCCGCATTCTACGAAGATTACGAGGTGAGAATCCCTGGCGGTCTGGATACTTTGCCTGGAGGTACTCCGCCGCGATCACCGCAGCTCCCTTTTCCGGGTGATCACAAATGATCCGTCCAATTTCAAAATACAGATCCATGTCATCTAAGTTGTCTGCCATCAGGAGGTTCAGAGACCCGTACATTGCTGAATAGTCAACGTTCTTTCTTCTGTTCATAGCTTTCCTTTCTGGCTCAATGCCTATATAGGAAAAGCCGTAAAGAAAAAGGCAGAGGATTTCTGCCTTTTTCTTTGCGGCTTTCTTTCAATGGTTCCTTCTTCTCTATTATGGATGCCTCTTGTGTTCCGGATGAGTATTCCAAATATTGCGTAACTCATAAAAGAATATCTGATATCTTCTTATAGCGCCTCATAAATCCAAGTTCTTATGTATAGGCTTTTTATGTTTCGCTTTATATCTATATTTTGTACGTGTTTTCCGGTATACCACCATTTTCCATGTGATACCCTTCCATTCTTCTACCATATTTTTTTTCATCAATATTTCGCTATTATCCAGAAACTCTTTTCTAGCATCGTGAGACACCTTTGCCCACAAATTGATTTCTTGCAAGTGCTGTATAACCTTTTTGAAGTAATTCCCAATAATCTCTCCATATTTATCGTCGTATCTATAATTAAACACCTGGTCAAACACTTTATTCCAACGGCAATAGAACCCCCACTCTCTGGCCGGTTTCAAAATTATGTCATCAATAACAGGATATATTTCTTGATATTTCTTGCTCTTTTCACCAGCCCCAATGATAATTACAAGACCTTTGTCGCGTGTATATTTACAGATTTCTCGCAATTTATCCGCAAACTTTTCAACAAAGCTTTTTGTTGTCAAGAAATTATTAAAAACAGTAATATCATAAAAATACTTAACGGATTTACTACCAGGCATAAACCGAAGTTCGTTAAACTCCATATCAAACGCATTATATGTTCGCCCATGATGAAATGGAACTACATACCTTTTGTTCTTTAATAGTGAGAATTCTACGAAACAATGCAAAAAGTTTCTAAATCCCTCACTTTGTTCAACATAATCAGGTTCAAGAGTGCAAAGCTCTTTCCCTGCGATACGATTTAAATTCAGAAAGTGATCGGAAAGTGCAAATAATACTTGGGAGGGTCCTGTACCTACATCTAACACATCATATTTTCCCGATTGATTTATATAGTCGTTTTCAAGTAGATATTTGCACATTATCTGCATTCGATGATATCGATCCAGAAAATGCCATAATGAATACGCAATAGCAACTTCATTGCCTTGATAATCTATCTCGTCGCACCTTTGGAGCGTATTATCAAGATTTTCTACTATGCCTGCCCAAACCTCTGGCGGAATTTTGAATATAAATTCCTCAAATAATTTTGACAACTCTAAAAAGTCATCATATTGGAATATATCATATTTACCTATCATATCGGAATCATTAATGTCTATAACCTTACCCATATTCTCAATTTCTCACTATAATATTTCCTCTTCATTACCAGTGTACATATTGTCATACCCATCTTAAAATCGGTTAAATTAACCCCCGTAACCACTCGCTCTCCAGTCCAACTACATCCTCCAATGGGATGCTCGTCCCATCCTGCAAGCTCAGGATCCGCTCCACCTCGTCGATCTTCTTCAGCCGTCCGGTGGCGGTCAGATAGGCCCCGCCGTCTTTCCGCTCATCCGGCTGGAACCAGGTGACCGTGACCTCCGGCTGTTCATCGATGTGCTCCAGCAGCACTGCCTGCCTTCGATCCAGTTCTGCCTTGGTGTCCTCATCCAGCTCCATCCTCCGGTCGGTCAGCCTAGCCGTCTCCGCGATAGCAGCCCCGTGGCCACTCAGGGCTGCAAACGGGCTGAAAATCGCGGCTCGATTTTGAATGGACATCCGGGGATGCTTTTTCGATGTGGGATGGGGCAGATCGATCATGTCATCATATGGACCACTCACGCGTGATGTCCTCCGATCGTCCGGTTTCGCTCTCTGGCCGTGGCGCCCTCCTCCAGATTCATGCCTTTTAGGATGGCGTTCTTGCCATAGCGTTTCTTGATCCCCAGCATGGCCTCCTGGATTTTCCGCTCCTTGGCGTGAGCGGCCTCCTCCACCTGTTCCTGCCGCTCTTTGGCAGCATAGTCGGTAAACAGATCCAGTTGCTCCGTCTCCTCCCCCTTGGGGACACTGGCCTCATCCAACAGCTTGTTGGCACTGATGCTCAGCCGGCGGATCAGCAGGTTCGGGTCCACGATCCGGTCATAGAGGGTCGTCACCGCTTTCAGCAGGTCACTGGTCAAAGAGGTGTAGGGAAAGTTCTCCGTTCCCACCGCGTGCTTTGGGATCTTCCGCCCATAGCGGTCCGTCGTCACCGGGCCCCGATAATTCCGGCTTCTCTGGGGATCGGTGAGATTCTCGATGTCATAGCCCACGGTGAGCACCAGCTGGTTGGTCACCAGCCCCTTGTCCACCAGGTCCAGCGCCAGGTTGTCCGCCATCTCCCGGACCACCAGGCGGGCCTTCTGGAAGTCGTAAGGGCACTGGAGCACCTGGCCGGAGACGATGCACTTGTTCTCCGGCTTGTACGATTTCGCGTCCGCGATGGTGCAGGGCTCCCAGCCCCAGGCGTGGTCGATCAAGATCTCCGCGTTGACGCCGAACAGCTTGTACAGCAGTTCCTCGTTGTAGTAGTCCGTGTCCTTTCCGATGGAACACCGGGCGATGTCCCCCATAGTGTAGAGGCCGTGGGCCTCCAGCTTGCTGGCATAGCCCCGGCCCACCCGCCAGAAGTCCGTGAGAGGCCGGTGATCCCACAGGAGTTTCCGATAGGTCGTCTCATTGAGCTTTGCGATCCGCACGCCGTCCTTGTCCGGCTGGATCTGCTTGGCCACGATGTCCATGGCCACCTTGGCCAGGTACAAGTTGGTGCCCATGCCCGCCGCTGCGGTGATTCCGGTAGTCTTCAGGATGTCCAGGATCATGGTCCTGGTCAGCTCCCGGGCGGTCATTTGGTAGGTGTCCAGGTAGTTGGTCAAATCGATGAATACCTCGTCGATGCTGTATGGGTAGATATCCTCTGGGGACACGTATTTCAGGTAGACGCTGTAGATCTTGGTGCTCTAGTCGATATAGTGAGCCATCCGGGGCGGCGCCACCAGATAGTCCAGAGCCAGGGATGGGTTTTCCCGCACTTCCGGATCATGCCAGGAGGCGCCGGTGAACTGGCGGCCAGGGGCTTGCATCTGCCGCTGGGCGTTGACCTCCCGCACCCGCTCCACCACCTCGAACAGCCGGGCCCGGCCGGAGATGCCGTAGGCTTTCAGGGAGGGGGAGACGGCCAGACAGATGGTCTTCTCTGTGCGCTGCTTGTCCGCCACCACCAGATTGGTGGTCATGGGGTCCAGGCCACGCTCCACGCACTCCACACTGGCGTAAAAAGACTTTAGATCGCAGCAGATGTAGGTCCGTTCCTTCATGTCTCGCTCCCTCCCTTCTCCGTTAGTCTGCCACGGGCATTGTCACATTATCGGGGCCATCCCAGCACGGCGTCCAGTTCCTCCTGGGACGCGTCCGGGAAGTTGTGTTGGATCTGCTCATAGATCAAAGCCTTGGACTCTGCCGGGTCTATAGAATAGGCCGAGGCGATGTGGTCGTAGCCCCACAGGGCCTCCGGCGTGGTGTAGACGGAGATGGGCCAGCCGTAGGGGAGCCCTTTTTTGTTGATCCGCTGCCGGAAGTCCCGGATCAGCAGATAGCCGCTCATCTGAAGCTCGGTGATGGTCCCTTCGAAGTTTTTCTCGCCCTCCTTGCCAAATCCGGCCTGTCGTTTCAGCACAAAGGAGAACAACTCCTCCTGTCCGGCAAAACAGTCCATGATCCGCTTCTGGCGCATGGAGGCCAGTTCCTCATCCCAGCGGCTGTCAAAGTCATAACCGTCCCGCCGCCAGTTGGCGAAGTGAGGGAACCAGGCTTTGGAGACGAAACCGGCCTTCCCGCCGAAGAACTTCCCGTAGGCCACCTTTCCGCTGCGGGCGATGAGGCAGCGCCACTCCCAGGGATCCTGCTCCGGATCGCCAGTCCACCAGAAGAGGTCGGCGGTGTTCTCCTCCGCAGAGAAGCCGTCCACCTCGTTTTTGAATAGTGGCAGGAAGCCGATCTCGTCGATCCAGTCGGTCAGTTCCTCCCAGCTCTGAATGCGGGCGGGATCGTCCCAGTCCAGCCCCCGCATGATCCACGCGCCGTTCTCGATCGCCACGATGCCGCCTCCTTAAAATTGCTTGAGACGATTATACCACATGGAGCCTGGGGATGCCATAGCGGTCACATCGGCTACTCAGAGAACACGCTCTATTCAAGGGACAGGCAGAGCAAAGCCGCCGTGAATGCACAGCGGCTTTGTTCTGCCTGTCTCAAAGTATCTATACGATCTGCTCCTAGAGCAGCCAGTTTCAGTTGCGTTTTCTCCCAAAAACTGTCTTATTAAATAAGAACTTCTCAAAAAATCTTTTCTAAAAAAGGAGGACAGCTATTTCATTATTTTGAGAAGTAATATGGCGTCTAATTTTGCTTTTTTGAGATTGAAAGGAAGGTTGCACTATGAAAAAAATATTAAGTGTAATTTTAACCCTCGCAATGGCAATGACTCTCTCGATCCCTATCTCAGCTTCTGACATTAGTGAAAAGGCTATGGACGCGGAGCTTCGAGATCGTGGTTATCCGCAAACATATCTAGACTGCATTTCACTCTCTTCAAAAGAGTCTCTTTATGGCAAAAAGGACGTTACATTCGCAGGTGCAACAGTAATATGCTATGACGAAGACACAGGAATCTTTACTGATTATAACATTCCGTCAGATGGGATTATGCCAGCAGGCCAAATTCCGGTTTCTGATCTAACTTTAGTGTTTGGCATTTCGAGATATTCAACGTCTGGCAATGTGCTAGTGAATTATTCCTACGATTGGAATGACATTCCTATTTGCCGCTTTCAAGATACTCTCTCTGTTTCCTGGGATGAAGATGTATTCAGAATGATAGACAACTCCTTCCATCGATACGATATGTATGTTGCTCATGGGCAAACTATAGTCTTTACAGACGATTCTGGCTACGCTCAAGGCTCTCCCTGCGGTGTGAGCTGGTATGCACATCTTAACGACAACAGTGTAGATAAATTATATGGATATGGCGAATTTCTTTTAGAACCGCTGGCCCCTTCTGGTACAAGGACAGTATTATATGGACATTATGTGCATCCAACTGTAGAGGTTTCAATGTCCGTTAATATTGCGTCGTTTGGTTCTTTTAGTGTTTCTAGTGGAGGTCAACCTTACGATGAACGTGGCAACCAGAGAACGTATACTATTTAATGTTAATTTAATATAAAATTATGGCAGGGCAAACAATATTTGCCCTGCCATAATCTGTATTCATGATAATCCTGAGAGGCTATAGGCTAGAGTATTCACAGTATATGGCATATCTGAGTTAAGAATCTCGAAACTCTGATGCTGAATATTCTGTATTGAGATTGCTGCCGGCATCATGGCGTGGATATAACTTATATAAAAGATATCAGAACCATCATTTGTATTGGGCTTCAAATAAAATTTACTCTTTCCATATATAGCAGTCGCTTCATTTGTTTCAACAAGATCGGCATACCAACATATTCCCGATGGTGTTGCATATGCATATCCGGAGTCACATGACACAATGTGTGGTGAAGTATCCTCTAACACATATTTATCGGTTTTAGAGAATGAATCATCTACTAATGTGTACTTTTGAGAATCCCACATTATAATTATTGGATCATTCCATCTACATTGTGGCGTAGATTCCCAAGTGTAACTACATATCACTTCCAAGTTACCTGAGTCAATATTTTGATTAACTTGTATAGACAGATTCACATCGGACAAGAAAAGCGATTGGTCTATCGCCTCTCCTTCTTTATTGATTTCGATAGTTGATATTTGCATATCTGGATTTGAAGAAACCACACATCCATTTTCAAACCTAAGATACGAATGATTATACAGCTCTTTCTTCATAGCATCCGGCATACTGTCTAAGTACATCTGTGGATATCCGCGTCGCAATAACTCCTGAATCATTATGTTCTCTTTTGATATACTGCCGCAGCTTGATGTTACCAATACAATCATTGTCAATAATATCATCTTCAAACATTGGATTAATCGTCTCAATTTTGAACACATTAAATCACCCCCCTAATTTTAAAGTGCGTACAATATCTTTAATTAAAGACAACTCCACTCAAAATTTGCAACATATAAAGGCGGTTTTGTCTTCTCCCCCTTCACTCTTATAATTCTACCATACTGATAACCGAATCACAATTAATAATACCTGTCATATGGTTGCTTAATCCAGCCATTTCATTTTTGATTAAGTTCCTGCTCGACCTCTGCGCCGCCTCGGAACGTTACCCGGATCCGGTTCCCTGATAAGATTGTCACCTTGTCCAGCATTTGGTGGATCGTTCCCTCGTCCCACACTGTGACTTCTTCCGAAATGTCTCGCAGCATTACGGAGATCGTGTTGATCCGCTGGCGGACTTGGTCGTTCTCCCGGTAGATCCCCTCGATGCGCTTCTTCCGCTCCTTCATCTCTGCCATGCGTTGGGATATTGCGCTGAACTTCTCTATGCAGTCCATTCCTCCGGCTGACGCTTCAGCTAGAAGGCTGTCAAACTCCTTCCCCAAGCTTTCCAGGCTTCTGTCGATATCCGCAATGCTCATGGTCTCTCCTGGCATCGGCAGCAGCTCCGCAGCGAGTGCGTTGGTCAGCCGGGACTCCAAGGTATCGCGGTCCTCCATGACCATGTTGACTGCTCTGAGGATCGCCTGCTGGAGAGGCTCTTCATCAATGGTCGGTGACTTCTTGCAGAACTTCTTTCCGTAGTCCAGCCGGTTTCCACACCGCCATACTGCCCGTTTTTGCCCCTTCTGCGTCCATACGCATCGGCGATAGACTGTGCCGCATTCTTCGCAAAATACGATGTTGCTGAGCGCATACTTCCCGCTGTATTTCCCCATTCCGGCCGGCGCTGTCTTCCTGGTCAGTCCACGGAATGCCCGGCGGCGCGCCATCTCTACCTGAGTTGCCTCAAATTCCTCTCGGCTGACAATGGCCGGATGGTGGTCCTGGATCAGGTACTTAGTCAGCTGCCCCGTGTTTTTGATGACCTTTTTGCTGATGCAATCCAGGATGAATGTCTTCTGCAGCAGTGCGTCGCCACAGTATTTTTCGTTGGTAAGGATGCTCTTCAGACAGGAAATGGTCCATGTCGGTTTTCCCTCCGCAGTGAGCGTTCCCGAATCCTCCAGTGTTTCCTTGATCTCTCGCAACGTGTCTCCCATCCGGTATCGCTGGTAAATGTATCGAACTACCTGTGCCTGGTCCTCATTGATCACAGGCTGCCCATCTGCCCCTCTCTCGTAGCCCAGCATCTTTTTGTACTGCATATTGACATGGCCGCTCTTCATAGACTGCCGCTTGCCCCATTTGACATTGCTGCTGAGTGTCTCGCTGTCATTCTGGGCGATGGCTCCATACAAGGTGATCAGGAACTCACTCTCCGGATAAATGGAGTTGATATTGTATTCCTCGAAGATCACAGGGATGCCCAGGCCCCGGAGCTCCCGTGTGTACTCGATTGTGTCCACGGTATTGCGGGCGAATCGGGAGACCGACTTCGCCAGGATCATATCAATCTTTCCCTGCCGGCACATCCGGATCATCCGCAGGAAGTTCTTGCGTTTGCAGGTGGAGGTTCCCGTCTTGCCCTCGTCCGCAAACACCTCGACCAGGGTCCAGTTGGGTTCCCGGCTGATTTTTTCTGTAAAGTATTCCACCTGGTTCTGATAGCTGGTGAGCTGCTCTTCACTGTTGGTAGATACCCGGCAGTAGGCAGCCACCCGCAGATTTTTCTTTTGGCCCAGCTCCTGTGGGCTTCTCTTCGTAGGCGGTATGACGATGACTTTTGGCGCAGTCGCTGTCATCCATAGGCCCCTCCTTCCGTGTTAGTGTCAATTCATAGGAGTGACCGTGCTGCCTTCGCAATGTTGTCATAGTGGACGAGCATCCGCATAAATTCTGGGTCCTCGGAGCTGATCTGGTCCCTCTCGAAAATAACGGTGACACCGAGCGCCCGGATCCTCTCTGTCATTCCGATCAGCTCTCCGGTGTATCGAGAGAAGCAGGTCGTAGATCTTGTCAGGATGATATCGATTTCTTGTGCCTCACACATCTGGATTACTTTTCCCAGCTCTGTATGCTCTTGCCGGTCCCGCTTTTGGCCCGAATCATCGATAAATGCACCTGCAAAGGACCAGTTCTTCTTCCTCTGGATCTTATCAACATAGGAACGGATCAGATCCTCCGTGCGGATGGGTACCTGTCCCATGGTCGCCACTCTCAAGTAGACCGCCACTCTCATAGGCGCTTCCGAGACGTTTACTGGGTATCCCTCTCTCTCCTTGGCATCTGTCATGCATCTGCGCTCATTTTCGTTCATTTGTTCGTCCTCCTTCGACTGACTGATTATTTTTCAATAGGACCGTGGTTTTGTCCCCACTGTATGTAATCTTTCGGACACTCTCGTGAAGAAGTTCTGCATCCAGCTCCGCCATAGGCTGCCGCCGCTGGAAGAGTCTCTGGAGACGCTCTGTTTCATATTCTTCCGGGCCGACGCCATTCAGTTGGATGGTAGCTATTTCAAAGGTCAGTTCCTTGGCTCGTTCCTCGTCCACCGGCGGATCTTGCAACAGCGTCTCCAGTTCCCGGCGAAGCCCCCTTACCTCTTGGCTATCCTTCATCGTTTTCCCGCAGGTCACTTCTTCAGGGCAACGGATCAAATGGTTCAGAATATTTCGAACCTGTGCTTCCACATAGGCTGGAGGCATCCCTCCGCAAAGGCATTTCAGCGCCTTTTGCCCGGGTGTCTTTTGACTTGAAGGTATCTGGCTCTGCCGTCTCCTCTGCACTTTCTCAAATAACTCAGCGGGGATGATCTGCGGATATCCATCTTCGCCAAGGTACTTTCGATTTTCCAGAATTCTGGCCACCATGTTCTTGTTCCATGACCTTTGACCATCATAAGGAACGCCTATTTCCTGTAGCATCTCCGCCAAACGTGTGAACGAGGTACCATCTGCATATTTCTGATAGATCAACTCAACCGTTTCTGCTTCTGTCTCTTGGAGAACGATCTCTCCGAAATCCAACTGATACCCAAAGGGCTGTCTCCTTATGGTTGCCACTAGCGAACCTTCCTTTCGATCGTCTCTGTCAGTTCCAGCCCATTGACCAGCCGGAAGCGTAGGCAAGTATTGCTTTCTGCGATAATTGATTCAACGAGCTCGCCGAACAACTCCCCATCGAAGTTTTCCAGGAATTCTGGTCCAGACTCCAAGGCCTCGATCAGCTCACGAGTCTTTTGGAGCGTGTTATCCTCCTCGAATTCTAGAAGCCGCTCTTTTTCCAGTTTTACTGTGCGAAGTCGTTCGGCCAGCGCATTGTCTCGGGATATAAAAATGTCAGGATCGACAAGGCCCTGCTGTCTCAGCTCAGCCAATAGTCGTTCCTGACGTGTGATCTCAGCAATTTGATCGTTTAGTGCTACGATGTCCAAACTCCAGAGCAGCTTTCCGCTGCGGATATTCTGCAAATTCATCAGCATTTGGTTCAAGATAGACACGCCTTGGTGTCGAAGCTTGTAATACACTCTCAATGACGCCGATATGATCACATTCTCTGGAATCGGGCTCATATTGCAAGCTCTCGCGTTTTTATCATGATTTCGGCAGCTCATATACCATTTACCGGAACACATTTTGGGGCGAAACAGTTTACCGCAGGCTCCGCATCTTACCCATCCCGAAAGTGGGTGCAAACCCGGCAGGCTGCTTCGTTTTGTTTCCCGCCTTTTTCTTCTCAACTCCTGCGCTTTTTCAAACGTCTCCACAGTTATTGCTGCTTCATTGATTCCTTCCACAAAGTACATGGGTTGCTCACCCCAGTTACGCTTCTGCTTGCGGGGAAGCGTTACTGTGTTTATACGCTTTCGAAGGATCGCATTTCCGCAGTAACGCTCATTCTTCAGAATATAGTCGATGCCCCTCGCTTTCCACGGCTTATCCTCCGAGAATATGTTCAAGACGTCTTTGATCTCATCAGTCGTTTTTCCTGATAGGTATGCGTCAAAGATATACTGAATGATCGGGACGGTCTCTGGATCCAGCACCAACGTGCCTTTCTCCAGATGATATCCGAAGGGTGCACGGCACGTATTATATTTTCCTGCCCGCATTCTTTTATCGATGCTCCAGCGAAGGTTTTCCGATATAGATTCGCTGCCCTTTTGTGCGAGCAGGGCAAAGATGGCAGCCATCAGTTCCCCAGAAAGTTCTGCGGTATTCAGGTTCTGCTCTTCAAAGTAGACACCGATACCCAGTGCCTTCAATTCCCGGGCAGCCTCGAGGCTCTCTTTTGTATTTCTGGCGAATCGGGAAGAAGACTTGGTCAGGACCAGGTCAATCCGTCCTCTTCTACAATCCTGCAGCAATCGTTGAAAATCATCTCGTTTTTCGGCCGAGGTCCCGGTGATGCCTTTATCCGCATACACATCCACGAAGTCCCAATCAGAATTGCCGGTAATCAGCTCCGTATAATGGGCATTTTGTGCTGCATATGAATTCAGTTGATCACTAGAGTTGGAACTAACACGGACATACGCTGCCACTCGCAGTTTTCTTCCTCTGACTGTTTCATTCGGCGGAATAACGACAACCCTAGGCGTTTTCTTCAGCGCAAGATTTCCATTGAAGATCTGCTGTTCACTCATGGTGGCCCTCCTCTTCAGTGACAAACAATACCGTCCCCACGACGGAATAGCTATACCCAAATGGAACAAAAATCAGAGAACAATTATGACATCTGCTCCGGTCTCTGCTTTGAGTCGGGCAGCAACTTTCTGGGCTTCCGCCTTGCTGACAGCATCTGCTTTCTGCAAAGCGCGCAGAAGGTTCATGAGTCCACAATAGCTTGCATTTGCGTTTTTCATAGCTGGCCTCCCGTCGCTGCATCTCCGAAAAAGACAAAGGCCGCCCCGTTTTTTGAGAAGCATTCTAGCTTATGGTGCGGAGCGGCCTTTGTTATAAAATTTCCCTAATCTTTTCGCTGTCACCCGTATTCGACACTACTTCCCCAGGTGTGCGGGCGGCAAGCGGAGACCGTGCTGGCGCACGTCACGGGACTCTCACCCCTCCGAGGATCTCTCCGAGCTGCCCCCATTGCTTGTGTCTGTGGCTGGGCAGGAGTATCATTACTAGATTGCTGACGAGGGTCGGGCCAGTTTTTGAAAACCAGTCACAATGCGAAACAGCCCGCCACAGGCTGTTTTGTGGACGGATGGGTCCGCTCTGCACCTTTCTCGCCGTCTTTGATGCGGGCCTCGCCCGCACAGGTGGTCTTCGCGCATCCTCCAGCGTCGCTTCAGCCCCCTCCCGGGAGCCTCTCGTCAACGGACGTATCCCCGTTGCCGGATATTCACTTTTGGAAAAGGGAGAGCCTTTCAATGACCCTCTCACTATTCCTGCGGTTAACTCCGGCTCTTTATAAAAGGATTCAGTATTTTTTCAAATTTCTGTACTGTACGGGAAAATGAGATCTTCATATAGAGAATTGTAAGGTAGCTGATCCGCAATGTAATCAAGTCTGAATATGGTAAACAAATGCAGAGCACGGAACATTGTTCCGTGCTCTGCCCTATAGAAATATTTAAATTATAGATTGCGATTGTGTACTTACTTATGATGCAGCGAATGGAAATATCCTGAGAATAAAACTATAATGGAAATGCATAGTTGAATGGACGACATTCAATCTTGCTATGAGGAGGTTTCATGATGAGGAGAAGGTGGATTGTGTCAATCATAGGCATGGCTGCCCTTTTCTGTCTCACGGCCTGCGTCGGTGCGGGCCCCCATAATTCCAATGCAAGCACGGATCCCCAGCAGCTCTCCGCATCCATGAACCAGGCATTTGCTAAAGTATTGGAGAACAGTCTAAAAAAAGCGTCCTTAGGCAGTCATGCCTCTGATGCTGGGCGCGGTGTATTATATGATTTGAATGGTGACGGGCAGGAAGAGCTCATATTCTATTATCAATATACGAATAATAGCATCGTATTTGAAGCATGGACTTATCAGGATGGAAAGCCCGTCCAGCTATCCTGTGTTGGGGACCTGCCCGGAATTGCCGGTGCCGGATTTCCTGGGGTCTCCCTTCTGAACGACGATGGGAAAGCATATCTAGCTTTCTGGGTTGAAAACTCTGAATCCTACCCGCCAGGAGTAAAAGCAAGCTATGATGTTTCTCTCTGGGAAATTCAAGATAAGCTGCTCGTTTCGGCTCAGCAGCATGGAATCATTTGCCACCAGATTGACTCGAGAATCGACCGGATCTTTTCTGCTCATGGTACTTTTTTTGATGAAGAAACCAGCATTCAAGTGTACTCGTCTTTTGTCAACTCGATCTTCAAGAACTCTGCCGGCCTGCTGTTAGGCGGCACATTATATGGTACCCCCGCCGGTACCCCGCTTGCGCAGCTGCAGGAGTCCTTAAATCAGGCCCCATGACGAGTTAATCCTTTTAAAGTTTGTGTGTTTTTTGAACCCTCATACAAGGGCACTAGGCCGAATGATTCGGCCTAGTGCCCTTGTTTTTAGTAGGACTTGTTGTTACTCAGAAGCGTCACGATGGTTCCATAGGAAGGGGCCACCAGATCGGTATAGGTGACCTTCTTAACCTTATCACTGATGTTTCCTTCAATGGTGGTTACAGTGTTCCCATCAACCTCATAGACAATGCCAATGTGGCTTTCAGAAGAACTGCGAGTCGGCTTGATCGTAACCAAATCACCCGGCATAGGGTAGTTGGGATTGGCTTCATTCATGCTGGGAGACAGATCCCGCCGATTTTTGGCGTAGAGCCGCTTCATCTCGGACGTGGAGCCAGTGAATGGAATGTAGGGGCAATCCGCATCATCCGAGTCGGTAAGAATACCTGCCTGATCCGCGCACCAGCAAATGAAAAACGCACACCAGGGCTCGTAATTTCTTCTAAAATGCTCCCCATACTTATTGTCGTTACCGCTGCCCTCTTCGTAGCCAACCTCATCATTTGCAATGTCAAGGAAATCCTGCAGCTTACTCATTATGGTCTTCCTTTCTAATAGTCAAGTAAAATACCCCTCAATACTCAGGCATAATGACCACAGATAGGTTGCCTGACTATTTGCGGCCAATCAAGTGGTATTTCAATTATATATAAAGGTGCAATTCGTATGAACTTTGTAAACCTCCGCTATTAAAAAGTTCTAAATTTTTCTTTCAATTTATTTTCATGGATAATAGCACTCTCTTATAAATGCCCGGGCCCCATGGCAAATACTTATGAAAGGAGAATCGTGGTCAAATCCTGATTTCACGAACTAGGGGTACAAAGAATGCGTGGCCGGCATCAATTCTCTGGTGAGCAATGTAAGGAGATTCAGCGAATTACCGGAATAATCGACCGGAAATACGGTACGGGCACCTGGCAGCCAGGCGAGGTCCGCCTGACTGCCAAAGCCCCCGTGCTGCTGGCCGGCAAGAGCGGCACGGTACCGGAGCTCATGTCCTTGGGCTGCTGGTCCGCAGGACCGCTGGTGATTAACGCCAGAGCGGAGACCGCCGCCATGAAGACGGTGTTCCGGGAAAACGTAGCGGTCCGCCGATGCGCAGTTCCGTCCACGGGCTTTTTTGAGTGGGATGCGGCGAAACAAAAATTTTTCTTCACGCTGCCCAGAGAACCGGCGCTATACATGGACGAACACAGCGGGACAGCCTCCCCCGCTATACGATTCTGGTCACAGCTGCCAAAGCCTCTATGCAGCCGGTCCATGGCCGAATGCCAGTGATGTTGGCCCGTGACAAGCTGCGGCCATGGCTGGAAGGTCCTTCTGCTACGACTGATATCCTCCATACTGTCCCACCGGAACTGCACTCTGTGGCGGCCACCGCTGGCGACGTACAGCTCCGGCTCTGGTAGGCGTTCCCCTGCAGTATGAGAAAAGCTCCCCTCTGACTGCCCTGTTATTCTTCTTGGAATAATGACAGCTACTGTTGTTCCATCCGCGTCTTGATCTTTTGCAGGATCTTTTTCTCCCTATAGCTGATAGTCGGTTGACTAACAGAAAAAACCTTTGCGACTTCTGCTTGAGTCAACTCTTTCCAATAGCGTAAATAGAGCAGTTTTTGTTCATCTTTCTCCAGTTCTGCAATATAACCTCGCAATCTATTTGTTTCATCACGTTCAAGCAGCTCAGCCTCGACATCCTGCTCATCCGGAAACTGACGACGCTCCTCGTCACAGAGCCGCTCCAAAGAGTCCTCCCTACTGGGCAACAGGACAGCAATCTTTTTATCTAGGTCCTGTATGAACTCATTCTGTTTCAAGTCTACTTCCATATATTTCATCTTCTGATCGCTCTGATTCAAAAACTTCAGAATATCCGGACGCTCAATCAACTCAGGATAAATCTTTTGATAGTTTGGGAAGTACTTATTGCGGTCCAACATATGCCCCTCCTTCGCATTTCGTCAGTTTGTTTGCAAAACCAGCGAAAAGCGGGAGGTGCTCGTATTGGATGATCTTGATTAGAAGGAATTAGAACTCGTTCATATTCTTCAAATGTATTCTGGATATTTCCCGGCGGCTCGCTCTCGGGAAAAGCATAGGCCAACAACTCCCCCCCAATTTCTCCTAGATAACCAGGAGAATCGGAGGATGTGGCTATAAATAATAAAAGAAGCGCAAATAGCCATTTTGGCTATTTGCGCTTAATTCCAGGCTTTTGGTGATCTATGACCACAGCTCTATAAGCTATGCCTGGGAATTCATAAATAGTGAGTTGTTTTAGTATTCAACTACATTAGACTCAATAGTCGGTCTGTCAACGACTGAGCCCCGCGAGTTTTCTACCACTGCGGAAACCACCACTTGATAGTCATGACCCGGGGTAACGTAATAGGTGCCAATGATCTCTACCTCATCATCTCCAGAGTCACTCCAGCTTTTAATCGTTTTCCCATCACGCTGGAGACTCACAGTCAGGTCCACCGAATAGCCGCTCACAACGGCCGCATAGCCAAAGCACGAAGCGCGTCCGCTTGTGCTAATCTCTAGATCCGCAGACATAAAAGAAATCCCCACATAGCGCGGCGTAATTTCATTTGCAAATGCGGACACCTGTGTTGCCGCAATCAAGCATACCAATACCAATGCGAGTCCCATGCAGCGTTTTACATACCTTTTCATACTAAACCTCCTGAAAAAAGTTAGGCTTTCGCCTCTTATTAGGAGACAAGCAAATCAAAGATATGCAACATATAAATTATGAAATTGAGAGCTTTTCCGCAATTTTCATAAGAGTGTCTGAAGGCAAGTCTTCAGATCTAACAACTACTTGATACCCTAAAATCTCATTTGCCCAAACAATCTGAGAGATGTTATCCTTTTGTATAATCATGGTGAGTTGTCCGTTTATATTTACTGTTTCCACATCTGCCTGCTCTGTGTCAATACCTACTACGGTTGAACTATTACGCAAAACATTTACAAATACGCTATTGCCGCTCTGATCCTTATAGACATTCCGTATTTGAAATGCGTTGTTTTCCGCCTCTATCAATTGATACCCGTCTGGGAGCCAGCCCGCAGTCACATGATCAGGACCACTATCATTCGTGCTATTCTCCAGCCGGAGTTCTGTCCGATCTTCAAAAGTAGAAATAATCAAATTGAATGTATTTGCTCTTAGTGTTGGTGATACAGCAATCGCTGTCGTAAATAGAAGCATACAGAGTGTAGCAACGACAGCAACTTTTGTAAAAACCTTGCAAAACGATTTACCGGTCCTCCGGAGGGATTGTTTTGTACAAGTCTTGGCAATTGTTTTTAGGCAACGCTGCCTAACATCTGGTGGTACATCAAAAGCAGGGTCACGTTTAAGCCGTTCATTTTCTTCCAGCGCACTTTTTCCTTCTTCTGCTGCAAACTCCTCCATCAGCAGCGCAAAAAGTGCATCCTCATATTGTTCTTGTAATTTTTCATGCTTCGTCAAATCTTTTCACCCCCTCCTGCTCAACGATAATTGTGAGTGCGTGCCGCCGCGCTCTCGTCAATTTCATTCGGATACTGCTCGCCTTACAGCCTGCTTTTATAGCAAGTTCATTGTCTTTGTAGCCGAGAACGTATTTGCCCTCCAGCAAAAATCGTTCTTCTTCTGAAAGTAATGGCCAGATTTTTTTGAGTAGATCTCGGTACCTGGTTAACGATAGCAGATCATCGAGCGAGGCACCTTGCATTTCAGATGTTGTCTTTATGTTGTCCTCTAATCTGAGATCTTTTTCGTACCCATGAGCTTTTATTATATTGATGGCCGTATTCCGAACAGTTGTACGTACATATGCTGCTAAAACAGCGTGATCCATTGGCCGTATGGTCTCGATTTTTTGATGCAAATTTACCAAGCTCTCCTGAACGATGTCCTCTGCCATCTCCCTATTCGAAGTGTATTTATACGCTGTATAGAAAAACAGTTTTTCAAAGTCCGTATAAAGCATTACCATAAAATCTTTATCGGACAAGTTTTCCTCTGAATCATATGTATATGTGACCATTGTCCCTTGCTCCCATACCTATTTTAACAGGAGACAATTTATAAAGCAATTAGCAACATCTCGGTTGCTATTACAGGTCTTATAAGTATTTTCTCCTTATACTAAATTATAATATTACTAAATTATAAGTCAATATTTTAATTAAAATTATTGCAATTTTATGTATTTGGACGTATATGCCTTGCACAAATTTATAATAATAAAAAATGCGAGGTGTAATTATGGCATCATTTGGAGAACTCTTGCGTGAATTGCGAGAAGATAAGCGAATCACCCAAAAAGAACTCGCTCAGAAAATATGTGTTACTGTTGGTACGATCTCTAATTATGAAAATGATCAACACCTTCCGGATATTGAAAAGCTCATCATGCTGGCCGATTTTTTTAATGTATCTACTGACTATCTTTTAGGTCGTTCAATTTCTCAGTATTCACCAGATATCTTCAAAAAGGAAATTGCCGCCGGCAAAACCTATGCCTCTTTTATAAGTGATTATCAGAGCCTTTCATCCCGACAGCAGCAAGCAATTCTTATAATCATAGATGATATGAAGTTTAGAAGCACGGTCAATGGCCTCTAGGCTGTGAAATAATATTAAGCGATATGATTCCTGTTTGCATTTTAGCCATTGAAGATGAGTCTGACAGAGCATTTATGACCGCACTGTTCATTCAGTATCAGAAACTCATGTATTCTACTATTCTAAAAGTAACAACAGATGCATGGCTGGCAGATGATATCTTTCAAATCACGCTTGAAAATCTCATAAAGAAAATCAACTTGTTGAAGAGCCTGGACCGGGATCATCTAGTCAATTACATTTTGGTTGCCAGTAGAAATACAGCCTATAATGTAAGTCAACATCAACGTCGAGAATCAGCTCGATATGATCCAGAGTGTCATGCAGATGATTATTCTCTGAATGGCTTTGATATAGAGGACTACATTATAGAGAAGAGCCAGTCATCTGTTCTGCGTAGTATTTGGCCAAAGCTTGATTCCCGGACAAAGTTTATCTTAGAATCGAAGTACATTCTTGAAAAAACGGATTCTGAGATTGCAAAAGATTTAGGCATTGAGCCAGCAAGCGTGAGAATGGCTCTGTCTAGAGCCCGAAAAAAGGCCCATGATCTAATAGAAAAAGATCCATCTTAATGATTTCCGAATTCCATGTTCTATTTATATAATAGACATTGTAGAATAAATTGTGCAACGTGATAATAGGTGGACTTCAAAAGTAAGCCCCGGCCTATAAATAGGTCGGGGCTTACTTTTCACATAGTTATGCGCTTAATACTCGGGCTTGCCGGATTCATACCAGGAATAAAAGCGAACTTCATCTCTTCGATCCTTACCCCAACCATAAGAAAGGGTTGTATCATTATAACAGGTACCCCCTGCCTGTGTAATGCGAACACCGCCAACCGTATCAGGAATGCTGTTATCATTGTTGGGACGGACAATGGCAACATGGTCATAGGTAATTGCAATGGTCGATTCACCTTCATTGGCACGCTCCTGAGCCAACTGGAAATCTACAGAATACCACTTAGGGAAGTTATTTCCCCACAGGCTTTTTAGCATGTCCTCGCAACCGCCAGTAGGAAGCGGGGTGCCACAAGCCTTTGCTACATCCTGCGCAAAGATATTGCAATAGGTATTTCTGCCAGACGGCTGATATTTCGAATTATTCTCTACGTCAAAACTATCAATGATGTTCATATAAGCTTCTCGAGTCATAGTTGACCTCCTAAAATTTGTTTAATCTCATCCAAAGTGATAGCAGATTGTTTGATGGCCTGTAAATTCGGGACATAGATACTTTCATAGGGGACAAACTGCACCGTTAAATAGACAGAGTGCTCTCCCGCAGGCCGGAGGCTCGCAGAAATGACATTCTGCATCAAGATCTCTCGATTGGATATCTGCCGAGCCGGCAAGTGCCGCTTTACTGCCGCATCGTTGGCCAGAATGTCAAACCATGTTGCACCACCGTCAGCGGTCCCCAACAAAATCAGGGGGCAATCTGCCGTCTGTCCCAGCAGCACACCTCGTTGTTCATCAAAGAAATGCACAGCGGTGGCAACGCAAGGGAGCTGATCTCCTACTGATGTCCAACTCTTACCGCCGTCTGTAGTTCGTGAGAGCTGTCGATCACTCACATACCACCCAAACGTCTCATCCAAATAGTTGTACGTATCAGCTTCCTGCGGAACAACTCCTTTATCGGTGATTGGGTCTGTAAGAATGCCTGCAGCCTCAAGCAAATTGCCATATGCCCAGTGGCTGCTGTCTAAATCCTGAAAGGGATTCTCCTCTGCTGACACCAAAGTTGCGGATTCATCTCTTCCCAAGAGTCGGTTGATTGCCGTTACAGCCTGGGCTCGTGTAATCGCTTCTTCTGGATAGAACAGTCCATCGGATTTGCAATCCATCCATTCGAGGAGGATCGCACTGACGATATCGTCATAGGCCCAATATGTATCTGGGACATCCGCAAGTAAGATTCCGTCCCCATATTGGCCTACAGGAGCTGCAAATTGAACACGATGCAGCAGCACTGCAAAATCTGCCCGACTCACAGGAGCATTCGGTTGAAAGGTCCCGTCATCATATCCTGGGAAGATCCCATAGCTGGCCAGGTAGGCAGCTGCCTGAGAACACTGAAGTTCAGCTGTATCCGGAAATATGATATCACAGGCAGCGTCCTTATTATCTGCATCTAGCAAATTGAATAGCATCTGCGCCAGTTCACCTCGGGATAGGGGATCATCTGGTCGAATATGTTTCCCATCCGTAGGCGGAAGATAGGCTCTATGTCGTTCTCTGCTGAGAGTTGGAATGGAATCAGGGTCCGTGGGAACCAGATGTAATCGGAGACTTTCAACAGAAAAGGCTGCCGCAACTTGCTGGAACTCCTCCAAGTAATCTCCGCCGGAGTTCATTCCACCGCCAGGAGATTTTAACAGGAAGATTCTGTCTTTACCCATAGCGACAACAGTTCTGCTTATGTCATCATATCCCTTTGCAAAAAAGTTGCTCCTAGGCGCTATCACTTCAATCGTGCAGATTTGGCCGCCATAGTCCGCACGAGATGGTGTGTGAAAGAACGCAACGCCGTTTTCACATTCTTCCACTGCAATATCCCCTGCAGATATGTTTTCAAGTGTCAGTGAAAAGCCCAGTTCCTCGTTTAAATAGGAAAACGTTTCTGCAACATCGGGACTCTCGATTTCCTCTTCAGGTGCGCAAGAGGAACACAGAAGCAAACAGAGCATCAATAACGGTACGAGTCTTTTCATTTGGAGTACTCCTCTCTAAGCTGCAATACTTACAGGCCAAACCATATTACAGCTTGTAAAATTATGATACTACTTCATAATTTGTACCTCTTGTTTCTAAAGAAGTGACTTGCAAGTCTACATACTAAAGAGGCAAAAAAGATTTAGATGTAAATCACGAAACCTGAGATTGCTTGTCCTTGTTTACAGAATTAACAAGTCACGATCATATCTGTCCCAGAAAGAAATACAAGCGTGATTGGCCGCCATAATCATTCCTTACATTTTTGATTTCTAGAGGCACCATAAGTGCTATTAAAAGAGACAATGGATTCTATATTTGTAATTGATCTCCTATGAAATTTGTGGATAGAATTACATAGTGAAGCGGCCCTTGCCGCAGCCTAGCTCCAGCCGCAGCTCCGTGACCTGGGGAATCGGCTCCCGCCATTTGCCCGGTATGGAAGCCGGTGATAGCCCGCGAACCGCACCACCATCATGCCGACGAACTCATAAACGCATAAGATTTACAAATGCCTCCTTTCACCGCTCTCTAATTATTTGGTTTTTATTATAATTGCTGCACATCTAAAACCAATAATGGGAGGAAATCGCCGCATGGATATTGAAAACTGTATCAAAAGCTTGGCAGTTTTTCTTTTTGGTCAAGATAATTTAAATATTTTGTACGCTCTGATCGTTCTGGTTGTTTTAGACTATGTTACAGGTGTTTGCGTAGCTATTAAGGACGGGAAACTATCCAGCACCATTGGAGCAAAGGGTATTTCTAGAAAAGTTGTCATTTTTGCTCTTGTTGCTTTAAGTAATATTGCAGACCGGTATTTTTTGTCATCCGCTGGCGCATTGGAGGCCGTGACCATCCTCTTTTACTGTGCTAATGAAGCTATTAGTATTTTAGAGAATGCGTGTAAAATGGGGGTCCCTATTCCACAAAAGTTGAGAAACACTCTTGAATCGTTCAAAAACAAAAATGAAGAGGGATAAAGGAAACTCACAGGAATTTTTTCTTGAGCTTTCGCTCGGCATTTTTCTTTATCTGATTGATATTTTGGCGGGTTACTTTCAATTTCCGCGCAATACTTGCTGCTGATTCACCTCTTTCGTAAATAGCGAAAAGTACATAAAGTTCCTTAGGGGACAGCAACCCCTGCGGAAAATCCTGAGATATGGTTTCTTCATTCCAAACTGCCGTATGCATAGAAAAATCATTTTGCTGACTAGGACTCATGTCTTCGATATAGACATATTGCGGTTCTTTTTTCATGATCGTATAAAGCCTTTTTAAGAAAAGACGATAAACAGATTTGCTTATGTAGTTAATGATTGCTCCATCACTCGAGTCATTTATAAGGGACAGATTCAGCTTTTTCACTAATTCAATAAAGTCTACGACCAGATCCTCCTCAGCATCTTCGTATCTTAGTTTTCTTCCATATTTTTTCAGTAAAGGATGAAATCTTTGGAGCAATGCTAGCATTGCCTCCTGATTATTATCTTGAGATGCACGAAACAGATCGATGAGCATTATCCTTACTCCTTTACTCGTTTCGAGTAAAGGAGCAAAGATTAACTCAGAAAGTAAACTCCATTAAAATGCGATATTCTGTCCTTTTATAAAGACAACAGATCAACAATGGTGCAACAAGATTACAGGCTTTTTTTCGCATCCATAAGTATCAAAGCCAGGGAGGCCGAAACATTGGACTCCCTGGCTTTGATACTCGCATTAGCCACTTTTGCGGAAGCGAAAGGAATAGCTACCAGCTCTGTGGGTGAGGTTAAATACCCCTCATATTTATGATACTTCTTATTGTATATTTATATTTTTAAAAATCAGGTTAGAGGCTCCCAATCTGGTAGTGTCAAGGATTTTTCGCAAAATGGTTTGCAGGGCCTGGCATGAGTGAAGTCAGCCAGCAATGGAGGCGTCCTCCAGGGCAGTCTCCAGGTGCTTCATGTTCATGTACTTCTTGTTGCCCCACTGGGTGCCGGCCACATGGCGCAGCCGGGCACAGACCAGCATGAGGGCGGAATTGCCGTCCGGGAAGCTGCCCACCACACGGGTACGGCGGCGGATCTCCCGGTTGAGCCGTTCAATGACGTTGTTGGTACGGATACGGGTCCAGTGTTCACTGGGAAAATCGCAGTAGGTAAGCGTCTCCTCAATGCCGTCCTCCACCTTCCTGGCAGCCTCTTTCAGCTTCATGGAGCGCAGTTGCTCCACCACGGCTCTAGCTTTCTCCCGGGCAGCTTTCTTGCTTTCCTGGGCGTGGATCGCCTTGAGCATCTTTGCCACCAGCTTCACCTTGGAGCGAGGTGTGACCGAGAATACATTGCG
>CALWOF010000003.1 GCA_944382995.1 uncultured Oscillospiraceae bacterium
TTCGGCGCCTTCGCCGAGGTCGTGCCCGGCGTGGACGGCCTGATCCACATCTCCCAGATCGCCGACCGGCGCATCGAGAAGCCGGAGGATGTCCTGTCTGAGGGCCAGATCGTGGACGCCAAGATCACGGCCATCGACGAGGAGAAGAAGAAGATCTCCCTGTCTATCCGCGCCCTGCTGACCGCTTCCGCTGAGGAGCCCGAGGAGGACGAGGCCCCCGTGGAGGAGTGATCTTCCCCTGCCTGCGGGCGGAACGAGGACGCACAGAGACAGGCCCCTTTCCGGGGCCTGTCTTTTTTACGGAAATTTTGTGATTTTTTTCACGGTATGGATTGCTTTTCCGCGGCGGGGATGTTATAATCTTGACAATGCTAAGTCATACAACCCCTGCGTCATCATACAACAAACGGAAAACAGGAGGAACAACGATATGAGCTACCAGGAAGAGTACAGGCAGAAGCTGACCACCGCCGACGAGGCTGTGAAGGCCGTCAAGTCCGGCGACTGGGTGGACTACGGCTGGAGCGTCTGCTCTGCGGACGCACTGGACAAGGCCCTGGCCCGTCGGATGGAGAGCCTGACGGACGTGAAGATCCGGGGCGGCATCCTGACCCACCGGCCCGCTATCTTTGACGTGCCCAACGCCGCGGACCACTTCTGCTGGAACTCCTGGCACATGAGCGGCATCGAGCGCAAGGCGGTGAGCGAGGGCTACTCCTTCTATATCCCCCTGCGCTACTCCGAGCTGCCCGGCTACTACCGCAACTGCATCAAGACCCTGGACGTGGCCATGTTCCAGGTGGCCCCCATGGATGAGCACGGCTGGTTCAACTTCGGCCCCGGCGGCTCCCACCTGAAGGCGGTGTGCGAGTGCGCCAAGACCGTCATCGTGGAGGTCAACAAAAATATGCCCGTGTGCCTGGGCGGGTTTGAGAACTGCGTCCACATCAGCGACGTGAGCATGATCGTGGAGGGGGAGAACCCCGTGCTGGACGAGCTGGGCGGCGGCGGAGCCGCCAGCGACGTGGACATGGCCGTGGCCAAGCTGGTGGTGCCTGAGATCCCCGACGGCGCCTGCCTGCAGCTGGGCATTGGCTCCATGCCCAACGCCATCGGCAAGATGATCGCCGAGAGCGACCTGAAGGATCTGGGCGTTCACACGGAGATGTATGTGGATGCCTTCGTCGATATGTCCATGGCCGGACGCATCACCGGCCTGCGCAAGCCCTTTGACCGGGGCCGTCAGACCTATGCCTTCGCCGCCGGCACCCAGAAGCTCTATGATTTCATCGACAACAACCCCGAGTGTATGGCGGCTCCCGTCAGCTATGTCAACGACATCGCACGGGTCTCCCAGATCGACAACTTCATCTCCATCAACGGCGCCGTGGATATCGATCTGTACGGCCAGGTGTCCTCTGAGTCCTCCGGGACCCACCACATCTCCGGCGCCGGCGGCCAGCAGGACTTCGTCATGGGCGCGTATCTCGCCAGAGGCGGCAAGAGCTTCATCTGCTGCTCCTCCTCTTACATGGACAAGAAGAGCGGCCAGCTCAAGTCCCGTATCCGGCCCACACTGCTGGAGGGATCCGTGGTCACCGCCACCCGCACGAATCTCCACTATGTGGTGACGGAGTACGGCAAGTTCAACGTCAAGGGCAAGTCCTCCTGGGAGCGGGCCGAGGGCCTGATCTCCATCGCCCATCCCCAGTTCCGGGACGAGCTGATCGCCGAGGCGGAGAAGATGCACATCTGGCGCCGCTCCAACAAGCGGTAAAAGGGAAGAGAGCTCCCCACAGGACCGGGGCGGCGGTCAAGCCGCCCCGGTTTTTTGCGCCCGCGGTCCTTCCGGTCCGGAAAAAACGGTAAAAATCCGCGAAAAAATTTCAAAATACGCTTGTAAACCCGAAAATATGTCGGTATAATAGATATCAGAAATGTAAAAAGCGGGAGGAAGAGCGCGGGTACCAGGCACCGCCGGCGGAAAGCGGAAGGAGCTTACCATGTTCAGCGTTGGGGATCTGGTGGTCCACCCCATGCACGGGGCGGGCGTGATCGACGCCATCGTTCAGGAGCGGGTGGCAGGCAGCACACAGGACTACTATGTGTTCAAGATGCCAGTGGGCGGGCTGGTGCTGAAGATCCCCACCGCCAACAGCCAGGCCATCGGCATCCGCGCCATCATACGCCCGGCGGAGGCAGAGGCCCTGATCGACGCCATCCCCGGCCTTGCGGTGGAGGAGAGCGCCAACTGGAACAAGCGCTACCGGGAGAACATGGTGCGCCTCAAGAGCGGGGACCTGTACGAGGTGGCCCGGGTGGTGAAGGGCCTTCTCTTCCGGGAGCGGCGCCGGGGCCTTTCCAACGGAGAGCGCAAGATGCTCCACACCGCGCGCCAGATCCTGCTCTCGGAGCTGGTGCTGGCGGAAAAGCGGGATTTCGCCGAGGTGGAGGGCCGCGTGGAACGGGCCATGCTCCAGCCGCCCGGCCCGCAGAGCTGAGATCACGGTGTTCGCGGATGCAAGTCCGCGAACACTCTTGCTGTTTACGGGGGAGCTGCCCCGGGGAGGTTATCTATGGCGTTTTTCAAACGGTTCCGTGAGGCGCAGCGCCCCCGCTGCACGGCCCTGGTGGCGGCGGCGGGCTCCTCCACCCGCATGGGCGGGATCAACAAGCTGCTCCAGCCTCTGGGCGGGGTGCCGGTTCTGGTGCGGACACTGACGGCCCTCCAGCGGGCGGGGCGCATCGACGAGATCGTGGTGGCCGCCCGGGAGGAGGATGTGGTGGAGATCTCCCGGCTGTGCCGTACATATGGGATCACCAAGTGCGCAAAGGTGGTCCGGGGCGGGGAGAGCAGGACCCATTCCGTGCTGCTGGCGGCGCTGGAGGCCCGCCCGGACGCGGAGCTGCTGGCAGTGCAGGACGGGGCGCGGCCTCTGGTGACGCCGGAGCTGATCGACGCGGTGGCGGAGGCCGCCGCCAGGACCGCCGCGGCGGCGCCTGCCGTCCCGGTGAAAGACACGGTGAAGGTGGTCCGGGCCGACGGCACCGTGGACCGGACGCTGGAACGTGATGCCCTGCGGGCGGTCCAGACTCCGCAGATCTTCGAGGCCAGCATCCTCAAGGCCGCGCTCCAGTCCGCGCTGGAGGCCGGCGCGGCGGTGACGGACGACTGCTCCGCCGTGGAGCGGCTGGGCAAGCGGGTGTATCTGGTGGAGGGCGACGAGGAGAACCTGAAGATCACCACACCGGTGGACCTGCTGCTGGCGGAGGCCATCCTGAAGGATCGGGAGGAACGGACATGACGGAGCTGCGGATCGGACACGGATATGACGTCCACCGGCTGGTGCCGGGCCGGCCTCTGATCCTGGGGGGCGTGGAGATCCCCTGGGAGAAGGGGCTGCTGGGCCACTCCGACGCGGACGTGCTGACCCACGCGGTGATGGACGCCCTCTGCGGCGCATCAAAGCTGGGAGACATCGGAAAGCTCTTTCCCGACACGGACCCCCGGTATGCCGGCATCTCCAGTCTGGAGCTGCTGCGGCAGGTGGCATCCCTGCTGGCGGAGGGGGGCTGGACCGTGGTGAACATCGACGCGACGCTTCTGGCCCAGGCGCCCAAGGTAGGCCCCTTCCGCCGGGAGATGGAGTCAAAGCTCGCCGCCGCCCTGAAGATCCCACCGGACCGGGTGAACGTGAAGGCCACCACAGAGGAGGGACTGGGCTTCACCGGAGACGGCAGCGGTATGGCGGCGCATGCCGTGGCCCTGTTGGAAAAGCTGTGATGAAAGCGGGGAGGACGCGCCGGCGGCGCGTCCTCCCCTGCCTGCGCACCCGCCGCCTCTTTTCCCATACAATGGGTAGAGAGGAGGAGTGTTCGTGGAGCACTATTTGATCATTGCCCGCTCGGTGACCTACGCCCAGCGGATGCAGCGGACCCTGGCCCGGGCGGGCCTCCGGAGCCGGGTCTTCCGGGCGCCCCGGGATCTGACGGACCTGGGCTGCGCCTATGCGGTCCGGATCGCCGAGGGTGATCTGCCGGCCGCTCTGAAAGCCCTGCACAGGGAGTCTCTGGACCCCGTTCAGATATTTTTGAGCCAGCGGGGAAGCTATCGGGAGGTGGCGTTATGATCTACTTTGACAGCGCCGCCACCACCTTTCAGAAGCCCCGCGCCGTCGCCGCCGCCATGATGGCGGCCATGGCGTCCATGAGCTCCCCCGGGCGGGGCGGATATCCGGCGGCCATGGCTGCGGCGGAGACGGCCCTGGACTGCCGGACGGAGCTTGCGGAGATGTTCCGCGCCCCGTCGCCGGAGCAGGTGGTGTTCACACTGAATGCCACCCATGCCCTGAATATCGCCATCAAGAGCCTTGTGCCGCCCGGTGGAAGGGCGGTGATCTCCGGCTATGAGCACAACGCCGTCACGCGGCCCCTGGCGGCTCTGGGCGCGAAGGTCTCCGTGGCGGCGGCGCCGCTGTTCCGCCGGGATGCGGCGGCGGAGGCATTCGACCGCCTGATCCGCCCCGGCGTGGACGCGGTGATCTGCAGCCATGTCTCCAACGTGTTCGGCTTCGTCCAGCCGGTGGAGGACGTGGCGGAGCTGTGCCGCCGGCGGGGAGTCCCCCTCATCGTGGACGCGTCCCAGTCCGCCGGCGTGGTGCCGCTGGATATGGCGGCTCTGGGGGCGGCCTTCGTGGCCATGCCGGGCCACAAGGGACTCTACGGACCCCAGGGGACCGGCGTGCTGCTGTGCGGGACAGACGTCCCCACCGGGACGCTGCTGGAAGGTGGGACCGGGAGCCTCTCCCTCCGGCAGGAGATGCCGGACTTCCTGCCGGACCGCCTGGAGGCCGGTACCCACAATATGCCCGGGATCGCAGGGCTGCTGGCGGGGGTGCGGTTCGTCCGGCAGCTGGGGCCCGACGCCATCTGCGCCGGTGAGCGGCAGCTGACACAGCTGGCAGCGGAGGGTCTGCGGCAGCTTTCCGGGGTGCGGGTGCTGGCGCGGCCGGACCTTGCGGCCCAGGCGGCGGTCCTCTCCATCGTACCGGAGAGCATGGACCCCGAGGCCCTTGGAGACGCGCTGGCGGAGCGGGGCATCGCCGTGCGGGCGGGGCTGCACTGTGCGCCCCTGGCCCACCGCACCGCCGGAACAGAGGAGACCGGCACGGTCCGGCTGAGCTTCTCCCACTGGAACACCCGGGAGGAGGTATACCGCTTCCTGACGGCCGTGCGGGAGATCCTGCGGTGATTTTTCTGAACAGACCGTGAATTTTAGTCCGCTTCACCTTGCATTCTACAGCCAGATTTTATATAATCTATTTATTCATGGCCTGAAAGGGATGATGCCCCATATGCACGACGTGATCACATCTCCGGCGGTGCTGCTGGCGGTGATCGGCCGCTACGTGATGATGCTGGAGATCAAGGATATTCTGGACATGGCGATCATGGTCTTTGTCTTTTACAAGATCCTGGCCCTGATCCACAGCACCCGGGCGGCCAGCCTCCTGAAGGGAGTGCTGGTGTTCGTGGCGGCGCTGATGCTCTCCTATATCCTGGATATGAACAGCATCAACTTCATCATGAACCAGCTGGTGCGCTGGGGCGTGGTGGCACTGATCATCCTCTTCCAGCCGGAGATCCGCCGGGGCCTGGAGGAGGTGGGCAGCCGCCGCTTCATGGCCTTCTTCACCAGAACGGAGACCAGCAGCGCTGTGGAGCAGGCCATCGACCAGACGGTGCTGGCCTGCACCGAGATGTCCGCCTCCCGCACCGGGGCCCTGATCGTCTTTGAGCGGGAGAACGTTCTGGACGACATGGTCCGCAGCGGCACGGTGCTGGATGCGGCGGTCTCCAGCGAACTTCTCAAAAACATCTTCTTCGTCAAGGCCCCCATGCACGACGGCGCCGTCATCGTCCGGAACGGGCGGGTGCTGGGCGCCGGGTGCATGCTGCCCCTGAGCAAGAACGTGAACCTCTCCCGGGACCTTGGGATGCGCCACCGGGCGGGCATCGGCATGAGCGAGAATGCCGACGCCGTGGTGGTCATCGTCTCCGAGGAGACGGGGTCCATCTCCGTGGCCATCGGCGGTATGCTCAAGCGGCACCTGAAGCCGGAGACCCTGGCCAATATCCTGCGGAACGAGCTGCTTCCGCAGGAGGTCCAGGAGGACAAGCCCAAGTTCGGCCTTTCGAGCCTGCTGCGCACCGGAAACACAGGAGGCGACAAGGATGAAAAATAACCGCAAGCAGCTGGCACTGCGGCTGGCGCTGTGTGTCCTGGCCGCCGTGGTGGTGTGGGTCTTCGTGGACAACTACGGGCCAGACGGCTCCGGCCCTGTGACCTATACCAAGTGGTTCCGGGACGTCCCGATCTCCTACACCAGCGAGACCGTGCTCACCGACCGGGGGCTCATGCTGCTGGACGAGGGGACCACGCAGACCGTGGACCTGGAGATCGAGGGCTCCCACTGGGATCTGGCCATGCTGGACAGCGACTATCTGCGGGTGACCGTGGATTTGGCCGGCGTCACCCGTACCGGGAGCCAGACCGCCCCCTCCGTGACCTACGGCTACACCTTCCCCTACTTCAGCAGGAACGTCAGCGTGGAATCCCGGACGCCATCGGTCGTCACCATCAACGTGGCGGAGCTCTATCACAAGACGGTGGACGTCCGCTGCGAGATCACCGGCAATGTGGCGGAGGGCTACTCCGCCGGTGAGCTCCAGATCACTCCGGTCACGCTGGAGGTCCGGGGCGACCAGGCGGATGTGGACGCCCTCAGCTATGTGAAGGTAGACCTGGATCTGGGCGAAGACGCCACCGCCGCGGTGACAAAGGAGCTGCCCGTCCGGTTCTACGACGATAACGACCAGCTGATGGAGGACACCAGCCTCCGTGCCACCACAGACACCATCCAGGTGACGCTGCCGGTCTACGTCACCCGGGAGCTGCGGCTGACGATGGACTTTCAGGAGTCTGCCGGCGCCCGGCTGAGAAATGTGGACTGGGAGATCGAGCCCCGCACCATCCTGGTGTCCGGCCCGGCGGAGGTGCTGGACAATATGGACAGCATCGTGCTGGACAAGTTCGTCCTGGCGGACATGGGCTCCGCCACCAACTACAGCTACGCCATCCCCGTCCCGGAGGGGTGTGAGAATCTCAGCGGCGTCACCCGGGCCACCCTGCACATCTCCTTCAAGGATATGCTGCGCACCACGGTGGGGACGTCCAACTTCCAGCTGGTCAACGAGCCGGAGGGCCGCCATGTGACGGTCCAGACGGCCCGGGTGGCGGCCATCATCTTCGGAACCACTGAGGACGTGTCGGCGGTGACGGAGGAGGACGTGGTGGTGACTGTGGACCTGAAGGACTTCGGCTCTGCTGTGGGCACATACACCGTCCCCGCGGTGGTGACGGTGCCCGGCCACGATGTGGGCGTGTCCGGCACCTATCAGGTGCGGGTCACCATTTCCGAGGGTCCTCCGGAGGAGCCGGAGGGACCGGCAGAGCCCGATGTGCCCGCCGAGGAGAACCCAGATGATACAGGAGACGAGACGACATGACACAGATCGCGACAGTGGAACGAATTTTGGATGCCGATCACGCGGAGATCTCCGTGCCCCGGAAGTCCGCCTGCGGACATGACTGTGAGGAGTGCGCCGGCTGCGGCGTCTCCGGCGCGGCGGTAAAGGCCCGGGCCATGAACCCCATCGGCGCCCAGCCCGGGCAGAAGGTGGTGGTGGAGAGCAGCACCAAGAAGATGCTGCGGATCGTGGTGCTGGTGTACCTGATCCCGGTGGTGCTGTTCTTTGTGGGGTACTTCGCCGCCATGGCCGTGACGGCCAGTGTGGCCGTCCAGTACACCGCGGCGGCGGTCGGGTTCGTCCTGGGCATCGCGGGGGCCATCCTCTATGACCGGCGCCTGCGGGCCAGGGGAGGGCTGTCCTTCATCATCACGCGGCTGTTCTGAGGGCGTGTTCGGATATGTGCGTCCGCCTCTGGAGCTGCTGGCACCGGAGGAGTCATCCCGGTTCCGCCGGGCATACTGCGGCCTGTGCCACGCTCTGGGAGAGCGGTACGGCCCCGCGGCCCGGATGATCCTGAACTATGATTTCACGTACCTGGCCATCCTGCTTTCAGAGCGGACGGAGCCGGACCCACTGCGGAGCCGCTGTGTGTCCAGTCCCGTCCGGAAGCAGGCCTATCAGCCCGCCTCACCGGCACTGGAGCTGGCGGCGGACGAGAGCGTGATCCTGGCCTGGTGGCAGCTGCGGGACGGCGTGGCCGACCACGGCTTCTGGAAGGGGACGGGCTACCGGGCGGCCTCCCGTGTCCTGCTGGGCGCCTACCGGCGGGCGGCGGAGCTCCGGCCGGATTTCGACCGGCACGTGCGGGACTGCCTGGACGAGCTCTCCGCTCTGGAGGCGGAGCAGTGCCCCTCCATGGACCGGGCGGCGGACACCTTCGCCCGGATCCTGCAGAGCGCGGCCGCCACAGTGGACGATCCGGTCCGACGGCGGGTGCTGGAGCAGATGTTCTACCACCTGGGCCGGTGGATCTATCTGGTGGACGCGGCGGATGACCTGCGGGAAGATGCCGCCGCCGGCCGCTACAACCCTGTGGCCCTGCGCTATGGGCTGACGGACGGAAAATGGACAGAGGAGAGCCGGCAGGCCTTTGCCAAGACACTGGACCAGTCGGTCCATATGATCGCCACGGCCTTTGAGCTGTGGGACTTCGGCGTCTGGCGCCCGCTGCTGGAGAACACGGTGTACACCGCGCTCTTCGCCGTGGGCAGGGCGGTGCTGGAGGGGACCTTCCGCAGACGATCCCCCAAGCGAAGAGAGAAAGAAACACAAGAAGGCTGAGGAGACCACATGAACGATCCCTATCAGATCCTGGGCGTGTCGGAGAACGCCTCCGACGAGGAGATCAAAAAAGCATACCGGGAGCTGGCCCGGAAGTACCATCCGGACAACTATCACGACAATCCCCTGGAGGATCTGGCCCAGGAAAAGATGAAGGAGATCAACGCCGCCTATGAGCAGATCACCAGGGAGCGCGCCTCCGGCCGGCGTTCGGGGAGCTCCGGCGCCTATGGGGGCGGAGCCTCCTACGGCGGCTACGGCGGCGGATACGGGAGCTATGGCGGGTATCAGAGCTCCCAGAGCTACAGCGGCCAGGCATCGGTGCTCCAGCAGGCCCGCATCGCCATCAACACCGGAAACATCAGCCGGGCGGAGGCGCTGCTGGCCAACTACCCGGACCACAACGCCGAGTGGAATTTTCTGCGGGGAGCGGTGTGCTATCGCCGGGGCTGGATGGACGAGGCCCTGCGCTACTACCGCACCGCAGTCCAGATGGACCCGGGCAACGCCGAGTATCGGGCGGCCCTGGACTATCTGGAGGGAACGGACGACACGGCGTACCACCCGGGCGGCTCCTTCGGAACGATGTGCAGCGGGAACCCCTGCCTGAGCCTGTGCTGCCTGTGGGCACTGTGCAACGGCGGCGGCTACTGGTGGTTCTGCTGCTGAGGGATCACAAGAGAGGAAGTCTGTACCATGATCAAGAGCATGACCGGCTACGGCCGGGCCAGAGAGGAACTGCACAAGCGGGACATCACGGTGGAGGTCCGGTCCGTGAACAACCGGTATCTGGACTGTACCGTGAAGATGCCCCGGATGTATGCCTTCGCGGAGGACGCGGTGAAAAAGCATGTACAGCAGGCGGTCTCCCGGGGCAAGGTGGATGTGTTCATCACCGTGGACGCCACCGCCGCGGACGTGGCCAAGGTGGCGGTGAACCGCCCCCTGGCGGAGCAGTACGCCGCAGCTCTTGGAGAACTGGCGGAGCTCTGCGGTCCCACGGCCTGGAAGCTGACGCCGGAGATCCTGGCCCGGTTCCCGGATGTCCTCACCGTCACCAAGGAGGATGAGGATCTGGAGACTGTCAGCGCCGATCTGTGCGCGGTGCTGGATGAGGCCCTGGCATCGTACAATGCCATGCGGGCTGTGGAGGGACAGAAGCTGGCGGAGGATATCGCCGGCCGGCTGGACACCATCGAGCGGTGTACCGGTCAGGTGGAGGAGCGGTCCCCGGAGACAGTTGCCGAGTACCGCAGAAAGCTGACCGCCCGGATGGAGGAGGTGCTCCAGAGCACGTCCATCGACCCGCAGCGGATCCTGATGGAGGCCGCCGTCTATGCCGACAAGGTGGCTGTGGACGAGGAGACCGTCCGCCTGCGGAGCCATGTGGCCCAGCTGCGGACCATGCTGGAGTCCGACGAGCCCATGGGCCGGAAGATGGACTTTTTGATCCAGGAGGTCAACCGGGAGTCCAACACCATCGGCTCCAAATGCAGCGACGTGGCCATCGCGGAGATCGTGGTGGCCTTGAAGGCGGAAGTGGAGAAGATGCGCGAGCAGGTCCAGAATGTGGAGTGAGGAACGATGAAGCTCATCAACATCGGCTTCGGCAGCATGGTGTCCGCGGAGCGGATCGTGGCGGTGGTGGGACCGGACTCGGCCCCCATCAAGCGGATGATCCAGGAGTCCCGGGAGCGGGGCATGCTGATCGACGCCACATACGGCCGCAAGACCGCGTCCATCTTCATCATGGACAGCGACCATGTGGTGCTCTCGGCCCTGCCGCCGGAGCGGTTCATCCCACGGGAAGCGAGAGAAGAGAAAGAGGGAGAGGAACGTGTGTGAAACAATGAGGAGAGGGAAGACCTTTGTGATCTCCGGCCCCTCCGGCGTGGGCAAGAGCACGGTGCTCAAGGCCCTGCTGGAGTCCCGGCCGAACCTGTATTTTTCCGTGTCCGCCACGACGCGGGAGCCCCGGCCGGGGGAGATCGACGGCGTCCACTACCACTTCCTAGACGTAGACACCTTCCGGGAGTGGATCGCCAAGGACCAGTTCCTGGAGTACGCGGAGTACGTGGGGAACTTCTATGGCACCCCCAAGCGGTTCGTGGACGAGGCCATGGACCAGGGGAGGGACGTGATCCTGGACATCGAGATCCAGGGCGCCATCCAGGTGTGCAGCAAACGGCCGGACACGGTGCGCATCTTCATCGCCCCGCCCAGCTGGGCGGAGCTGGAGCGCCGCCTTACCGAGCGGGGCACCGACAGCCCAGACAAGATCCAGAAGCGGCTGCTGCGGGCCAAGGTGGAGTTCCAGACGGCCCACACCTACGACTATTTCGTCATCAACGACACGGTGGAGGACGCCGTGGAGGAGCTCAACGCCATTATGACGGCGGAGCACTGCAAGCCCCGGGAGCGGATGAAGATCATCAGCGAGGCGTGAGCCCGTCCCGGTGCCGCCCATTTCATTTATAAATTTTCGCCGAGAGGCAGATAGGAAGTCGATCCACTATGATGCTGTATCCTGCAATGAACAAGCTGACCAGTTACATTCCCAACCGCTACATGCTGGTGGATGTGGTGGCCCGCCGGGCCCGCCAGATCGCCGAGGAGGCGGAGGAGGCCGGCGAGCACCTGACGGAGAAGCCCGTCACCCTGGCCATCCAGGAGGTGGCTGACGGCAAGCTGGACGCCCGGCGGATGGACCTGACCATCGAAGAGCCGGAGGACGTGCTTCCGGAGGAGCAGGCATAACGACAACGACAGGAGGGGCGAGGCATGGAGACCGCTGAGATCGTCAAGGTCGCGGTGAGCGCCGCGCCCTATTCCATTGACAGACCCTATGACTATCTCATCCCTCCGGATCTGACGGAGCGGGCGGTGCCCGGCGTCCGGGTCACCGTGCCCTTCGGCCGGGGGAACCGCACCAGCGAGGGCATCGTCCTCTCCCGGGGACAGGGGGAGAAGAGCCGGGGCCTCAAACCCCTGCTCTCTGTTCTGGATCGGGAGCCGGTGCTGGACAGCGACGGCATCGCCCTGGCCCTGTGGCTGCGGCAGCGGTACTTCTGCACCATGTTCGAGGCGGTCAAGACCGTCCTGCCCGCCGGGCTGTGGTACCAGATCCGGGAGGTGTGGCATCTGGCCGAGGGCATGGACCGCTACACCGCCGACGGCCTGGCCGCCGGCATCCGGCGGGCCATCCCGGTGCTGGACGCCCTGTTCGCCGCCGGAGGCACCGCGGAGCTGACCGACATCGAGGCGGTCTGCGGCCCCGGAGCGGGGACCGTTCTGCGGGCGCTGCAGAAGGCGGGGATCGCGGTCTGTGAGACCGAGGCCCGAAGAAAAATCGGCGACCGGTCCCGCCGGATGGCGGAGCTGGCGGTCAGCGCCGAGGAGGCGCTGGCCCTGACGGAGAAGCGGTCCTCTCCCGCGAGGCGGGAGGCGGTACGCCTTCTGGCCGCGGAGGGGCGGATGTCCGCCGCCGATGTGTGCTACTTCACCGGGATCTCCATGGCCTCCCTCCGGGGGCTGGAGAAGGCGGGGATCGTGGCCTTTTCGGAAGAGGAGGAGCTGCGGCTGCCGGACCTGTCCGACGCGGAGCCCGCCGGGCCCATCGTCCTCAACGAAGAGCAGGAGGCGGCCTACCGGTCCATCCTGGCCCTGACGGAGACGGGAAAGCCGGAGGCGGTTCTGCTCCAGGGCGTCACCGGCAGCGGAAAAACGGAGGTCTATCTGCGGCTGGTCCGGGACATACTGGACCGGGGAAGGCGGGCCATCGTCCTGGTGCCGGAGATCGTGCTGACCCCCCAGATGATGCGGCGCTTTGCCGCCTGCTTCGGGGAGGGGGTGGCCATGCTCCACAGCGCCCTGCGGATGACGGAGCGCTATGACCAGTGGAAGCGCATCCGCCGGGGAGAGGTCCAGGTGGTGCTGGGGACCCGGTCCGCCATCTTCGCGCCGCTGAAGGACGTTGGACTGATCGTTCTGGATGAGGAGCAGGAGAGCAGCTACCAGTCGGAGAACCCGCCCCGGTATCACACCCGGGACGTGGCGAAATATCTCTGCGCCCGGGATGGGGCCGTCCTGGTCCTGGGGTCCGCCACCCCATCGGTGGAGACCGCCTGGAACGCGGAGCAGGGGAACTATCACAGGGCGCTGCTGCGGCGGCGCTACAACCGGCAGAGCCTGCCGGAGGTGATCGTGGCGGACCTGAAGGAGGAGATCCGGGCGGGCAACGCCACGCTGATCGGGCACCGCCTTCGGGCGGAGCTGGAGGAGAACCTCCGCCGGGGAGAGCAGAGCATCCTGCTGCTGAACCGCCGGGGCAGCAGCAGGTACCTTCTCTGCGGGGAGTGCGGCTACGTGCCACAGTGTCCCCGGTGCAGCACAGCGCTGACCTACCACTCCGCCAACGGACGGCTCATGTGCCATTACTGCGGCCACACGGAGCGGGCGGGGAACACCTGCCCCATGTGCGGCGGCATCATGAAGCACGTAGGCACCGGCACCCAGAAGGTGGAGGAGGAGCTCCGCGCCCTCTTCCCGGAGGCGGAGGTCCTGCGGATGGACGCGGACACCGCCGGCGGCCGCCACGAGAAGCTGCTGGACCGGTTCGAGCGGGAGCGCATCCCCATCCTTCTGGGCACCCAGATGGTGGCCAAGGGGCTGGACTTCCCCAATGTGACGCTGGTGGGCGTGCTGGCGGCGGACCTGTCGCTGTATGTGGACAATTACCGGGCCGCTGAGCGGACCTTCAGCCTCCTTACCCAGGTGGTGGGCCGGGCGGGCCGGGGCGGCCGGGCGGGCCGGGCCGTGCTCCAGACCTACACGCCGGAGAACGACGTGATCCGGTGCGCCGCCCGCCAGGATTACCAGAGCTTTTATGAGGGAGAGATCCGCCTGCGGCGTCTGCGGCGGTTCCCGCCCTTCGCGGACCTTTTCACCCTCACCGTATCCGGGGCGGAGGAGGGCAGCGTCCTCCGGGCCGCCGCCGCAGTGCGGGAGGAGCTCCGGCGTCTTGTACAGCTGCCGGAGCTGGCGGAGAGCCAGCCGGAGGTGCTGGGCCCGGCGCCGGCCCCGGTGATGAAGCTGAACAACCGCTATCGCTACCGCTGTCTGCTGGTGGGCAGGAACGACAAGCCCACCCGGGAGGCGGTCAGCTGGCTGCTGAAGGCCTTCGCGGCCGACCGCGCCAACCGCGGGATGAACCTGTTTGCGGACTGCAACTCCATGGAGTGAGCAGCGATTGAAGGAAGGAGATCACAATGGCTTTGCGGAAGATCGTGGTCCAGGGGGACGAGTGCCTGACGAAGGTGTGCCGGCCTGTGACGGAGTTCAACGCCCACCTGCACCAGCTGCTGGACGACATGACGGAGACTCTGGCGGACGCCAACGGCGCCGGCCTGGCTGCGCCCCAGGTGGGCGTGCTGCGCCGGTTATGCGTGGTGCTGGACGAGGCCAGCGAGGAGTTCATCGAGCTCATCAACCCGGAGATCGTGGCTGAGAGCGGGGAGCAGACCGGCCTGGAGGGCTGCCTCAGCGTGCCCGGCAAGTGGGGCATCGTCACCCGGCCGGATGTGGTCCGGGTCCGAGCCCAGGATCGGGACGGCGCCTGGTTCGAGGTGGAGGGCGAGGGCCTGACGGCCCGGGCCTTCTGCCACGAGATCGAGCATCTGGACGGTCACCTCTTTGTGGAGCACGTGGACCACTTCCTCTCCGACGAGGAGCTCCAGGCATATCTGGAGCAGGAGGAGCGGGAGGCCGCTGACGCACAGGAGAGGGAGTGAGACCATGCGCATCCTGTTTATGGGGACGCCGGAGTTCGCCGTTGCCTCCCTGCGGCATCTGGTGGAGGCCGGCCATGAGGTCTGCGGCGTGTTCACCCAGCCGGACAAGCCCAAAAATCGAGGCCACAAGCTGGTCCCAACTCCTGTGAAGGAATATGCATTGACAGAAAATATTCCGGTTTTCCAGCCGGAGAAGCTGCGGGACGGCACGGCGCTGGAGCTGGTGAAGTCCCTGGCGCCGGAGCTGATCGTGGTGGCCGCCTACGGCCGTATCCTGCCGGAGGACATTCTGGAGGCGCCCAAGTACGGCTCCATCAATGTCCACTCGTCATTGCTCCCCAAGTACCGGGGGGCGGCTCCCATCAACTGGGCCATCCTGGACGGGGAGGAGATCACCGGCGTCACCATCATGTATATGGCCAAAGAGCTGGACGCCGGGGACATCATCCTCCAGAGGGAGACCCCCATCGGGGAGGATGAGGACGCCCAGGCGCTGACGGCGCGTCTCGCGGAGCTGGGGGCTGACGCGCTCATCGAGGTGGTGGAGGCCATCGGCAGCGGCACCGCCGCCCGGACGCCCCAGGCCGAAGGGGCTCAGACCTACGCATCCATGCTGACGCGGGAGATGTCCCCCATCGACTGGAGCCGGACGGCCCGGGAGATCGGCTGTCAGGTCCGGGGCCTGATCCCCTGGCCCTGCGCTGTCTGTGAGCTGGCGGGTCGGCGCTTCAAGGTCTACCGCACCGCCCCCGGCGAGGGGACGGACGCCGCCCCCGGCACGGTGCTCTCCGCCGACAGGCGGGGCATCCGGGTCTCCTGCGGCGGGGGAGAGAGCCTCTATATCACGGAGCTCCAGGCGGAGGGCGGCAAGCGCATGGATGCGGCTGCCTATCTGCTGGGCCACCCCATCCAGGTGTGATCGCTTCCACTTGAAGAATCTGTGAGGTTTTTTATGCCCTACTATTCCTATGGCTACTACGGCTACGGCGACTTTCTCGCCAACAATCTGTATTTCCTACTGCTGATCCCGGTGCTGCTGCTGTCCGTCTGGGCCCAGATCCAGGTGTCCGGCAGCTTCCGGCGGTACAGCCGGGAGTCCAACCGGCGCCGCATCACCGGCGCTCAGGCGGCGGAGGCGGTGCTCCGGTCCCACGGCGTGTTCGGGGTGCCCATCCGGCCCTGCCGGGGGAGCCTTACCGACCACTACGACCCCCGGGACAACACCATCTACCTGTCCGAGGACGTCTACGGCGCCGCCACCATCGCGGCGGTGGGCGTGGCGGCCCACGAGGCGGGCCACGCCGTCCAGTACGCGGAGAACTACGGCCCCGTTCGGATGCGGACGGCCATCCTTCCCGCCACCCGGATCGGCTCCAGCCTGTCCTTCATCCTGCTGCTGATCGGGCTGGTGCTCTACAGCCAGTCCCTGTTTTTCGTGGGCATCGTGCTGTTCTCCTTCACCACCCTCTTCCAGCTGGTGACGCTGCCGGTGGAGTTCAACGCCTCCGCCCGGGCTATCGCCACCCTGGACGGGGAGGGGCTGCTGGACGACGACGAGCTGCCCGGCGCGAAAAAGGTCCTGCGGGCGGCGGCGCTGACCTATGTGGCGGCGCTCCTCATGAGCCTGCTGCAGCTGCTGCGGTACGTGCTGATCTTTGTGGGCCGGGGCGGCGGAAACGACCGGGGAGGCAGCCGATGAGCGCCCCCGGCGCCCGGGACACGGCCCTCCGGGTCCTGGTGAGCTGCCGGACTGCCCGGGCCTGGGCGGATGCGGCGCTGAGCGCGCAGCTCCGGCGGGATGGCCTGACAGGCCCGGAGGCGGCGCTGTGCAGCCGGATCGTCTACGGCGTCATGCAGAACCGGCTGCTGCTGGACTTCTACCTGGGAGCCTATTGCTCCCAGAAGCTCGACCGCCTCCAGCCGCCCCTGGCGGAGATCCTGCGGATCGGGGCCTATCAGATCCTGTATCTGGACAAGGTGCCTGACAGCGCCGCCGTCAACCAGGCGGTGGAGCAGGCAAAGGCCAATGGCCGTTCCAAGGCGTCCGGCCTGGTGAATGCGGTGCTGCGGCAGCTCTCCCGGAACAAGGGCTGTCTGCCGGCCATCCCGGACCGGGAGGAGGCACAGGCGCTCTCGATTCGATACAGTCACCCCAAGTGGCTGGTGAAGCGGCTCCTGTCTGTCCTGGGACCGGAGACAGAGGCGTTCCTGGCGGCAAACAACGCACCGGCGCCCCTGACGATCCAGGTGAATCCCCTGCGGACCGACGCGGAGCGCCTGACGGCGGAGCTGGCGGAGTCCGGCGTGACGGTCCGGACCCATCCCTGGGTGCCCGGCTGCCTGGAGCTCTCCCACACCGGCGACCTGACGGCGCTGCCCGCCTTCCAGGCGGGGAAATTCCTGGTCCAGGACCCTGCGGCCCGGCTGGTGTCCCTGGCGGCCGGCGTGCGGCCCGGCGACCGGGTGCTGGACGTGTGCGCCGCGCCGGGGGGCAAGTCCTTCTCCTCCGCCTTCGCCATGGAGGACCGGGGAGAGATCGTCTCCTGCGATCTTCACGAGAACAAGCTCAAGCGCGTCCGGGAGGGCGCAGAGCGGCTGGGCCTCATCTGTATCCGTACTGCCGCCGCCGACGGTCGGGTATTCCGGCCGGAGTGGGAAGATGCCTTCGACGCGGTGCTGGTGGACGCCCCCTGCTCGGGCCTCGGGATCATCCGCAAAAAGCCGGACGTCCGGTACAAGAAGCCGGACGAGCTCTTCGCCCTGCCGGTGCTCCAGCGGGCGATCCTGGACAACGCCGCCCGGTATGTGCGGCCCGGCGGCACGCTGGTGTACTCCACCTGCACGGTACTGCCGGAGGAGAACGAGGGCGTCTCCGACAGCTTTCTTGCGGAGCACCCGGAGTTCTGCCGCGCGCCCTTTGCCCTGCCGGCCCCTGTGGGGGAGACGGCGGGGGATGTGACGCTGTGGCCCCACCGCCACAGCACCGACGGCTTTTACATCTGCCGCATGACGCGGAAAACCGAGGTTTGACCCATGACCGATCTGAAATCCATGACGCTGCCGGAGATGACGGGCTTCCTCCAGTCCCTGGGGGAGCCTGCCTTCCGGGGCAAACAGGTGTTCACCTGGCTCCACCGGGGCGTCACGTCCTTTGACGAGATGACGAACCTGTCCAAGGCCCTGCGGGAGAAGCTGAAGGGGACCTGCGTCATCACCGCCCCCAAGGTGGCGCGCAAGCAGGTCTCCCGGCTGGACGGGACCATCAAGTACCTGTGGGAGCTCTCCGACGGCAACTGCATCGAGACGGTGCTCATGCAGTACCACCACGGCAACACGGTGTGCATCTCCTCCCAGGTAGGGTGCCGGATGGGGTGCGCCTTCTGCGCCTCCACCATCGCCGGAAAGGTCCGGGATTTGACTCCGTCGGAGATGCTGGACCAGGTGCTCTTCACCCAGCTGGACTCCGGCCTGCCTGTGTCCAACATCGTGCTGATGGGAATCGGCGAGCCCCTGGACAACCTGGACACGGTATTGAAATTCCTGGAGCTGGTGAACAGCCCCGACGGAATGAACATCGGCATGCGGCACATCTCCCTGTCCACCTGCGGGCTGGTGCCGGGGATCCGGCGCCTGGCGGAGCTGGAGCTGCAGCTGACGCTGTCCGTGTCCCTCCACGCGCCGGACAGCGGGACCCGCTCGAAGATCATGCCCGTCAACCGGGCCTATGACGTGGAGGAGCTGTTTGCCGCCTGCCACGATTACTTCCGCAGGACCGGCCGGCGGATCTCCTTCGAGTACGCCATGATCGACGGCGTCAACGACCACGACTGGCAGGCGGACCTGATTGCCCAGAAGCTCCGGGGCATGCCGGGGCACGTGAATCTGATCCCCCTCAATGACGTGGTGGAGAGTCCCTACAAGCCGTCCCGCCGGATCGGGGCCTTTCAGAAGCGGCTGGAATCCCATGGCATCACCGCCACCGTGCGGCGGAGCCTGGGTGGAGATATCGACGCCTCCTGCGGACAGCTCCGCCGGAAGGCCATGGAAGAAGCGCAGAAAGGGGAGAGTTCCCAATGAACCAAATGCAGCTCTGGGGCATGACCGATATCGGCCTTGTCCGGAGAGAGAACCAGGATGCCTACGCCATGCGGCAGCTGGAAAGGTCTGGACGCGCTGCAGGCGTGGTGTGTGACGGCATGGGCGGCGCCGCCGGCGGCCAGCTGGCCAGCCAGATCGCCGTCTCCGTGTACATGGAGGAGCTGGACCGGCTCCTGACCGCTGAGATGGAGCCCCGGCAGGTACGGGACGTCTCCGCCCAGGCGGCGGCCGCCGCCAATCGGGCCATCCGTGAGGAGGCCGCCCGCCGGGAGGAGTGCCGCAACATGGGCACCACCTTAGTCTCCGCCGTCTCCTATGACGGGGGCGTGGCGGTCACCAATGTGGGGGACAGCCGGGCCTATCTCATCACCGAGGACGGCATCACCCGCATCACCAAGGATCACTCCCTGGTGGAGAGCATGGTGGACCGGGGGGACATCACCGCTGAGGAGGCACGCCGCCACCCCAGCCGCAACCTCATCACACGGGCCCTGGGGCCGGATATCTCCGCTGACTGCGACGGCTTTCTCTGCCCCATGAAGCCGGGGGACTATGTTCTGCTGTGCTCCGACGGGCTTGTGAACACCGTTACCGACCAGGAGATGCTCTTCGAGGTCATCCACGGCGACGGGCCGGACACATGTCTTGACCGGCTGCTGGCCATCGCCAGGCGGCAGGGCGCGCCGGACAATGTCACCGCCGTATTGATGCGGATGGAGTAAAGGGGGGAGAGACATGGAACACAAGGACCCTTATATCGGAAGGATGCTGGACAACCGCTATGAGATCCTGGAGCGCATCGGCACCGGGGGCATGGCGGTGGTCTACAAGGCCAAATGCCACCGGCTCAACCGCCTGGTTGCGATCAAGATCCTCAAGAGCGACCTGGCCCAGGACGAGGACTTCCGCCGCCGGTTCAACGCGGAGTCCCAGGCTGTCGCCCAGCTCTCCCACCCCAACATCGTGTCGGTGTACGACGTGTCCCGGGGCGGCGATGTGGAGTACATCGTCATGGAGCTGATCGACGGCATCACCCTCAAGCAGTATATGGAGAAGCGGGGCCAGCTGAACTGGCGGGAGTCGCTGCACTTCATCACCCAGATCATGCGGGGCCTCTCCCACGCACACAGCCGCGGCATCATCCACCGGGATATCAAGCCCCAGAACGTGATGGTGCTGCGGGACGGCAGCGTGAAGGTGGCCGACTTCGGCATCGCCTGTCTGGAGAACGCCGCCCAGACCCTGACCCAGGAGGCACTGGGCTCTGTCCACTACATCTCCCCGGAACAGGCCAGGGGAGACCGCATCGACGCACGGAGCGACATCTACTCCGCAGGCGTGGTGCTCTATGAGATGCTCACCGGCCGCCTGCCCTTTGAGGGGGACAGCGCCGTGTCCGTTGCCATCCAGCACCTGAGCTCCGTCCCCCTGGCGCCCCGGGAGATCAATCCGGACATCCCGGAGCAGCTGGAGCTGATCTGCCTGAAGGCCATGGCGCCGGATCTGGACCGCCGCTACCCGTCGGCGGACGCCATGATCGCCGATCTGGAGGCCTTCCGGAAAAACCCCGGGGTGGACCTGGATTTCGAGCTCTCCGATCTGCGGCCGGAGGAGCCGGACGAGCCCACTCAGCTGCTGAACACCGCGCCCGCCCAGGCAGTCCACAGGCTCCCGAGCCGGGAGCCTGTCCGCCAGCGGGACCGCCGGTGGGAGGAACGCTATGAGGACGAACGCCCCGCCCGCCTCAGCGGCGGGAAAAAGGCGGCCGTCATCGCCTGCTGCTCTGTTGCGGCGGTGGTGGTGCTGTTCTTCCTGTTCCGGGCCATTTTCTCATCCTTCACCCCCGCCGCGCCGGACACCTATCCAGTGCCGGATCTGCGGGGCATGACGGTGGAGCAGGCAAGGGATCAGGCGGATATCGTCAACGGGACCTTCCAGATCCTGGAGGCCGGGAGCGAGGCGAGCGACACCGATGTGGGGCTGATTGTCCGCCAGGACCCGGATCCGAAGACAGAGAAGAAGGGGGAGCTGCCCATCACCATCCAGGTGTGGGTCAGCGCCGGCGAGGATGTGGGCACCATGCTGGACCTGACCACCGGCATGACCTACGGTCAGGCGGTGAGCTCCCTGCGGGACCTGATCGAGGAGTATGAGCTGGTGATCCAGCCGGAGAACGAGGCCCAGACAGAGTATAGCGAGGAAGTGGATGCGGGTCTTATCATCTCCACCACCCCGGCGAAGGGGGATGAGCTCCATAAAGGCGACACCATCACCTTCGTTATCAGCAAGGGACCTCCGACGGTGCCCCTGATCAACTGTGAGAAGCAGGAGCGCAGCTGGGCAGAGGATCAGCTGAAAAACGTTCTGGGCCTGGATGTGGTGGTCCATGAGGAGGCCAGCGACACGGTGCAGGAGGGCTATATCATCCGGCAGAACCCTGCGGCCACCACCGAGGTGCCAGCCGGCAGCACCGTGGAGCTTTGGGTCAGCACCGGACCGGAGACGCCCAGCACCGGCGGAGAGGATTCCCAGGTCATCATGATCCCCCTGCCGGAGGACAAGGAGACCGTGAAGATCGAGGCCTTCCAGGACAACATGGAGATCATGAATCAGACGGTGGACTGCGCCCGGTGGGCCTACACCTACCCCCTGACCGTGTACGGCAGCGGCACGGTCTATGTGGAGATCCTGGTGGACGGGAAGGTGAGCCCGGCCTCCCAGGAGGTGACCTTCGGTGGGCTGTGAGGGTGTGATCCAAAAAGCCCTCAGCGGGTTTTACTATGTGAATACCGGCAGGGAGCTGCTCACCTGCCGGGCCCGCGGCAGGTTCCGGAAGGAGGGCGTCACTCCCCTGGTGGGGGACCGGGTGGAGGTCCGGGAGCTGGGGAACGGCGAGGGCTTCGTGGAGGCCATCCTGCCCCGGAAGAACGATTTCACCCGGCCGGCGGTGGCCAACATTGACCAGCTGGTGGTCATCGCCTCCGGCGCCATCCCGAAGACGGACTCCTTCCTCATCGACCGGGTGGCGGCCATCGCCGCCCTGAAGGGGTGCGGCGTTGTGGTGGTGCTGAACAAGTGCGACCTGGACAGCGCCGACGACCTGTATGGCATCTACACCGCCGCCGGGTTCCCGACGGTCCGCGTCAGCGCGGAGACCGGAGAGGGCATCGGGGAGCTGCTGCCTCTGATCACTGGAAAGCTATCTGCCTTTACAGGAAACTCCGGTGTGGGGAAATCCAGCATCCTGAATGCCCTGGACCCGGAATTTCACCTCCAGGTGGGGGATGTGAGCCAGGCCCTGGGACGAGGACGGCACACCACCCGGCACGTGGAGCTCTACCACCTCTCCTGCGGTGCGGACGTGGTGGACTCCCCGGGCTTCTCCTCCTTTGAGACCGACGAGCTGAATCTGGAGCTGAAGCACCATCTGCCGGAGACCTTCGTGGAGTTCCGCCCCTGGCTGGATCAGTGCCGCTTCGTGGGGTGCAGCCACACCAGGGAGGCCGGCTGCGCCGTCCTGGAGGCGGTCCGCGCCGGTCAGATCCAGAAGAGCCGGCACGCGAGCTATGTACGGCTCTATGAAGAGCTCAAGCCCCTTCAGGACTGGCAGGAGAAAAAGAAATAGCCGTGCGGGGAGCGCCCGCCGCGTATGTGACGCGGCGGGCGCTCTTTGCCGTCAGGAATGAGGAATTAGGAGTTAGGAATTGTGGTGTCCGACAGAGCCGGACCCATTCAAAGCATTCCGCCGCAGGCGGAACACAACAATTCCTCATCTCAATCCTAATTCCTAATTGCTATGTCCCGCACCATCCGTACCGGGCCGTATATAATGGGAGTGAGAAAGGGGTGTGGGGCGTATGTTCCGCAGAGGAGGCGGGTGCTGGCTGCTGGGGATCTGCGCGGCGGCGCTGGGCTGCGGCATCCTGATCGCGGCCATTTTTCCGGTGGGGGCGCTGATGTTCCTGGTGGCAGTCCTGCTGATCGCCTGCGGCTGCGCCTGCTGCCGGCGCTGAGTGAAAGGAGAGGTTGGATGCGCATCGTGGTGTGGAAGTCTCCCAAGGCCCTCAGCGGCCTGCTGCGGAAGCTGTTCCGGATCGGGTCATAACCCGGCCCGTCCCGGCATACAGTGACAGCAGAGCGGGACCTGCGGAGACGGCGCAATGCGGGGCGGGCGCGCCAACAGCGTCCGCCCCGCCGCCGCGCCCCGGCGGCTGTCCCCATGAGGCCGACGGCCGGGAAAGGAAGGGCGAACCATGGAACTGGAATTGAAAAAGGCCAGCCTCGACGCCTATGAGGCGGCGGGGGAGCTGACGCTGACCCAGGAGGAGACAGCGGAGACGATCGTGCCAGATTACTGTCCGGACATCGCGCGGATCATCGAGACCACTGGCCAGGTGTACCTCCACAGCAGGGAGCTGCGGGACGGCCGTGGAAGCATCTCCGGCACGGTGCGGGTCTCCGTGCTGTACACACCGGAGGGCGAGGCGGGCATCCGGACCCTGGAGCTGAACATCCCATTCACCGCGGAGGCGGAGGGCCGGGGATTGCCCGAGTCCGGCATCCTGCTGGCGGAGACGGAGACAGAGCTGTTGGAGGCCCGCCTGCTGAATCCCCGGAAGGTATTCACCCACTGCCGGCTGGTCACCCGGATGGCCGGCTACCGGCGGGAGCCGCTGTGCTTCACCGACGATGCAGAGGCGGGCGAGGAGCTGCAGGTGGAGAAGAAGCTGGACACCCAGCACGCCGTGCTGCTGACCCATATCAGCGAGAAGGACTTCACCTTCTCCGACCAGATGAACCTCTCATCCGGCCGGGAGGGGGCGGCGGAGCTGCTGTCCCACCGGGCGGATGCGGCGGTGACAGAGACAAAAATCGTGGGGGGCAAGCTGCTCTTCAAAGGGATCTTTCAGGTGGACCTGCTGTACCGGACGGCAGACGGGCGCTGTCAGGCTGCCTCTGGGGAACTGCCTTTCTCCCAGCTGCTGGAGCTGGAGGGGGCCGCGGAGGGAGCAGAGGCCTGCGTGCTGCTCCAAATCACCGGGGCGGACCTGCAGATCGACGGCGGCGATGAAGAGGGCAGAGAGATCGCGGTGACGCTGTATGCCCATGCGGCCGCCCTGGTGCGGCGGAGCCAGGAGCTGACACTGCTCAGTGATCTGTACTCCACCGCCTACGACCTGACCTATGAGGCCCGGCCTCTGGAGCTCACCGCCTTCCACCAGAGCCTCACCCGCCGCCAGAACGTGCGGGAGACGCTGGAGATCGGCGTGGTGGCGGAGTCCGTGCTGGCAGTCACCGTGACCTGCGGAGCTGTGTCCGTCACGAGAGAGGGAGAGGCCGCGGTCCTGCGGACCGGCGCGTCGGTCCGGGCCCTGTATCTGGATGAGGGGGGCGTACCCCTGGTGGCCGAGCGATGTGTGGATGTCTCCTGCCAGCTGGATCTGCCGGAGAGCTGCCATGTGACCGCGCAGGCCGTCTGCCGGGCAGAGGTGCAGAGCAGCCTGACGGACCGGGGGATCGAGGTGCGGTTCCCGGTGGACTTCCAGGCAGAGGCGGAGAGCAGAGTGAAGCGGGTCTGCGTCTCTGCCGCCAAGCTGGACACAGATGCCCCGCGGGAGACCGCCGGTGCGCCGTCCCTGGTGCTGCGGTGCCTGGGCAAGCAGGAGACTGCCTGGGACCTGGCCAAACGCTACAACACCACCATCGGGGTGATCCTGGCCGCCAACCAGCTGGAGGCGGAGGGGGATATCTCCCGGGACCAGCTGCTGCTGATCCCCCGAAAACGGGCATAAGAAAAGAGCGGAGCACCAGCTCCGCTCTTTTTCCGGTGTTTTCAGCCCTCGGCGTACCGGGAGAGGAACTGCTGCGTCCGCTCCTCCCGGGGGTGCTCGATGACCTGATGGGCCTCGCCCTGCTCCACGATGACGCCGCCGTCCATGAAGATCACCTGGTCCGCCACATCCCGGGCGAAGGCCATCTCGTGGGTGACGATGATCATAGTGGTCCGCTGCTCCGCCAAGGACCGGATGACCTTCAGCACCTCGCCGGTGAGCTCCGGGTCCAGGGCGCTGGTGGGCTCGTCAAAGCAGAGGATGTCCGGGTGGAGAGCCAGGGCCCGGGCGATGGCCACTCGCTGCTGCTGCCCGCCAGAGAGCTGGCAGGGGTAGTGGCCCTCCCGGTCGGAGAGGCCCATCTTGGCCAGGAGCTCCCGGCCCTCGGCCTCGATCTTCTCCCTGGATTCACCGCCCCGCTCCTTGGCCAGCAGTTCCCGGGCCAGGGTCACATTCTGCAGCGCCGTATACTGGGGGAAGAGGTTGAAGCTCTGGAACACCAGACCGAAGTGGAGCCGCTTTTTGCGGATCTCCTTTTCCAGCTGTGTCCGGGGGTCTGCCGCGTCAAACAGCAGTTCGCCCCGGACGGAGATGGTGCCGTTGTCCGGTGTCTCCAGGAAATTCAGGCACCGGAGAAGGGTAGTCTTGCCGGAGCCGGAGGAGCCGATGATGGCCAGGGCCTGCCCCTGCTCCAGGTCAAAGCTGATGTCCTGGAGCACCTTGGTGGGCCCGAAGTGCTTTTCGATGTGATCGACTTCCAAGATCGCCATGTGTGCGCCTCCTCAGCGGAAATAGTCCAGTTTCTTTTCCACCCAGTTGAACAGCAGCGTCAGTGCGCCGTTGAACACCAGATAGTACACGCCTGTGAAGAACAGGGGCCACAGCAGCCCCTTGTAACCGTGGGAGCTCTTCAGGAAGGCGTAGCCCGCCCAGATGACCTCCTGCAGGGAGATGATACGGGCGATGGAGGTATCCTTCACCAGCGTGATGATCTCGTTGGACATGGGGGGAACAATGCGCTTTACCATCTGCAGCAGTGTGACGTGGAAGAAGATCTGCCGCTTCGTCATGCCCAAAACCTCACCGGCCTCCTGCTGGCCGATGGGGACCCCCTGGATACCGCCCCGGTAGATCTCGGAGAAGTAACAGGCGTAGTTGATGATAAACGCCGCGGCAGAGGCCAGGAATCGCCCGGATTCACCGCTGGGCCAGGGGCTGCCGCTCTCCAGCAGATAGCCCGGTATGTAGAAGATGATGATGAGCTGCAGCATCAGGGGCGTGCCCCGGATGACCCACACCACCGTTTTGGTCAGCCACCGGAGGGGCGTGAAACGGCTCATGGAGCCGAAAGACACGATCAGCCCCAGAGGGACGGCGCCGATCAGGGTGACGGCGAACAGCTTCAATGTCTGCAGGAAGCCCTCGTTCAGAGCTCCGATGACCGTCAGAAACATATCCATGGAATCATCCTTTTTGGTGAAATGAAAGAGTCTTTCAGACCGGCCAAAAGCAGAGGACAGCGCCTCTGCTTTTGGAAGTCGGATTGAAGATCGGGGCGGTGCTTACTCGGCCACCAGCGCATCCTGAACGCCATAGGTCTCCGCCAGGGTCTGGATGGAGCCGTCGGCATACTTGCCGTCCAGGAATTCGTTCAGAGCGGCGGCCAGGTCGGAGCCCTTGCGGAAGCCCACGCCGTACTCCTCACTGGTGAGAGCCACGGTGGAGGTCAGATCCGCGTAGCTGGTGCCCTCGCCGATCATGGCGCCGGCCATGAGGGAGTCAATGATGGCGGCGTCGGCGGTGCCGGAGGCGACCTCCAGCAGGGCAGTGGCCTGATCGGCGACCTCGGTGTAGCTGTAGCCGTTGGCGGCGGCCACCTCGCAGCCGGCGGAGCCGATCTCCACGGCAAAGGCCAGATCGGCCAGGCTGTCCTCGGTCTGGTACTGGTCCGCCACGTCGGCGGGGACCACCACTACCTGCTGGTTGATCAGGTAGGGCTGAGAGCACTCCATGGCAGCCTTCACGTCCTCGGTGAGGGTCATGCCGTTCCACACCACGTCGATGGTCTTGCCGTCCAGCTCCATGATCTTGCTGTCCCAGTCGATGAGCTGGAACTCAGCGGTGACGCCCAGGCTCTCGGCAAAGGCCTTGGCCAGATCGGCGTCGAAGCCGATCCATTCGCCGTCGGTGTTCTGGTAGTCCATGGGCTCGAACTCGGTGATGCCTACCACCAGGGTGCCCTTGTCCTGGACAAAGGCCAGGTCACTCTCGGTCCCGGCCTCTTCGCCGCCCTCGGCGGGCTCTTCCGTGGTCTGGTCGTCGGCGGGGGTCTCCTCGGCGGCGTCATCGCCGCCGCAGGCGGCCAGAGACAGGCACATGGCCAGGGCCAGCAGCAGGGCCCACAGCTTCTTCATGTTTTTCATCATCCATCCTCCAAATCTCCGGGCTATGGTGCCGCCCGTTTCATTACGTTAGCAGTTTACCATACTAAATTATCCCTGTAAAGCCGCAAATTCGGCCAAGAACGGAGAAGGGAGACTTAGAAATTTATGCACCTTCACCAAAACCAGACAGGCCGGCATACTCCGCCGCAAGCGGTCATAGAGTTGGAACATGACTATGGAGCGGAAAAAAGGACGGGATGCTATGAATACCAGTATCTATCAGAATATCGCCACCCGCACCGCCGGCGACATCTATATCGGCGTGGTGGGTCCCGTGCGCACTGGAAAATCCACCTTCATCAAACGCTTCCTGGAGACCCAGGTGATCCCAAACATCGAAAACGTCTACCGCCGGGAGCGGGCCCGGGATGAGCTGCCCCAGAGCGGCTCCGGCCGGACCATCATGACCGCCGAGCCCAAGTTCGTCCCGGAGGAGGCCGCTCAGATCCAGCTGCCGGACGGGGCCTCCTGCTCTGTGCGGCTCATCGACTGCGTGGGATACATGGTGAAGGGTGCCATCGGCCAGATGGAGGACGACGCCCCCCGGATGGTCACCACACCCTGGTATGACCACGAGATCCCCATGACCGAGGCGGCGGAGATCGGCACCCGGAAGGTCATCACCGAGCACTCCACCATCGGCATCGTGGTCACCACCGACGGCACCGTGGCCGACATCCCCCGGGAGGACTACCTGGAGGCGGAGGAGCGGGTGATCCGGGAGCTACAGGAGCTGGGGAAGCCCTTTGTGGTGCTTCTGAACTCCGCGGACCCGGCCGGCGACCGGGCTCAGGCCATCGCCAGGGACATCGCCTCCCGGTATGAGGTCAACTGCATGGCCGTCAACTGTCTGGAGCTGGGGGAGGATGCGGTGAACGCCGTGCTCCGGGCGGTGCTCTATGAGTTCCCCATGCAGGAGCTGGACCTGTTCCTTCCCCCCTGGGTGGACGCACTGCCCGCCGACCACCCCATCAAGGCGGGACTCTACGACGCGGTCCGGCAGAACACCGCCCGCCTCCGCCACATCCGGGAGGTGGACGGGGTCATCGCCGCTCTGGGGGAGAGCGGGCACATCAGTGAGGCAAAGGTCACGGCCATCGATCTGGGCACCGGTGTGGCCGCCGCCCGGCTGGCACTGCCCCGGGAGCTGTTCTACCAGACCCTTTCGGAGCAGTCTGGATTTGAGGTGGCCGACGACGGAGACCTGATGAGCCTGCTGACGAAGCTGGCGGCGGTGAAGGCGGAGTACGACAAGGTCTCCGGGGCCCTGCGGGACGTGCGGGAGACCGGCTACGGCATCGTGGTGCCCGGCATCGACGAGCTGAAGCTGGAGGAGCCGGAGATCATGAAGCAGGGCGGACGGTACGGTGTGCGCCTGAAGGCCAGCGCCCCCAGCATCCACATGATCCGTGCGGACATCGAGACCGCGGTCAGTCCCATCGTGGGCAACGAGAAGCAGTCCGAGGACATGGTGAACTATCTGCTCCAGGAGTTCGAGGGGGACACCAGCAAGATCTGGCAGTCCAACATCTTCGGCCGCAGCTTCCACGAGCTGGTGAACGAGGACCTGCAGGCAAAGCTCAAGCGCATGCCGGAGGACGCCCGGAAAAAGCTCCGGGAGACGCTGGAGCGCATCATCAACGAGGGAGGCGGCGGGCTCATCTGCATCATACTGTGAGGTCCGTCTGCGGCGGGCACCGGAGCGGTCCGGTGCCCGCTTTCCGTCTGTCCCTCAGAACAGGCCGTTTCACATGGGGCGGGATTTCCGGATTTCCAGGCTTTTCTCAGATTTTCTCTTGAAAATCAACGAAAACTAGAGTATAATACCTCTGCTGAATTTCAGAATTAGAATTGGAGGAACCTCTGATGATCGAGATCACAAAGGACACCGTCATCGGCGACATCCTGGACATCGCCCCCCAGACCGCGCCCATCTTCCTGTCCATCGGCATGCACTGCCTGGGCTGCCCCTCTTCCCGGGGCGAGACCGTGGAGGAGGCCTGCATGGTCCACGGCGTGGACTGCGACAAGCTGCTGGCCCTGGTGAACGAAGAGGCAAACAAGAAGGCGGAGTGAATTCCGGCACCGCGGGACGCATACGGGAGACCGTATGCGTCCTCCGGCGCGTACACAGACGAGAGGAGCGGGGCGCCATGGGCAGACAACTGGAACTGACGCCCCGGCTTGCGTGTATCGCCGGGTGGGTGCCCCAGGGCGCCCGGATCGCTGATGTTGGCACGGACCACGCGTACCTGCCGGTGTGGCTGACGCTCCACGGCCGGGTGGCCTCTGCCATTGCCAGCGATCTGCGGCCCGGCCCTCTGGACCGGGCCAGGGAGACCGGCCGGCGCTTCGGCGTGGAGGGGCGGATCTCCTTCCGTCTGGGCAACGGCCTCCAGGCCGTCGGTCCGGAGGATTGCGACACCGTGGTGATCGCCGGCATGGGCGGGGAGAACATCGCCATGATCCTCTCCCGTGCCCCGTGGACGGCGGACGGGGAGCACACGCTGCTGCTCCAGCCACAGTCCAGGGCGGAGGTGCTGCGCGCCTTTCTCCAGGACCACGGCTGCGCCATCGTCCGGGAGGCCCTGGTGCTGGACCGGGGGCACCTCTATCCGGTGATGGAGGTGAAGGCGGGGCGGATGTCCCTGACTCCCGGCCAGAGGCTGGGGGGCGCGAAGCTGCTCCGGGACCCCCTGGGGGACCGGTACCTCATGGAGAAGATCCTCCAGCGGCAGTCCGCCGTGGCGGGGCTGAACCGCTCGGCAGACCGGGCGGACCGGGACCGGGCGGACCGGCTGCGGGAGGAGATCACCGCTCTGTACATCATGCGAGAGGAGTGGCGCCATGCCAACTGTCCGGGAAATTGAACAGGCCCTGTTCGGTCTGGCCCCCAGAGAGGGCGCCATGGACTGGGACAATGTGGGCCAGCTCCTGGGAGACCCGGAGGCCGAGGTCTCAAAGATCCTGGTGGCGCTGGACATCACCGAGGCTGTGGCGGACGAGGCCATCGCCGCCGGCTGCCAGCTGATCGTCAGCCACCACCCGGTGATGAACTGCAAATGGCTGCCGGTGCAGTCCGTCCGGCGGGACACGCCCCAGGGGCACCTGCTGCTCAAGCTGCTGAAAAACGACGTGTCCGCCATCTGTATGCACACGAACCTGGATGTGGCCCCCGGCGGCGTCAACGACGCGCTGGCCGCCGCCCTGGGGCTGGAGGACCCTGGGCCCCTGGGGGACCCGGAGGGCCTGTGCCGGGTGGGCACCCTGCCGGCTCCCATGTCCTTCCGGGACTTTGCCCGGTATGTCTGCCGGGCGCTCCGCGCCAACGGCGTCCGGTACGCCGGGGACGAGGGCGAGGTACGGAGGATCGCGGTAGGCGGCGGCGCCTGCGGCGACTATGAGTTCTGGGCCATCGCCGCCGGATGCGACGTGTTCGTCACATCGGACCTGAGCTATCACCAGTTCCTGGACGCGGCGGGGAAGGGCATCCGGCTCATCGACGCGGGCCACTTCCCAACGGAGGACCCGGTGTGCGCGGTGCTGGTCCGATACCTGAAGGAGAGCTTCCCCGCGCTGACCGTGAACAGATCCGCCTCCCACCGGGAGGTCATCCAGTATTACGTAGAAGGAGAGAAATAAACCATGTCCGGACATTCCAAGTGGCATAATATCCAGAAGACCAAGGGCGCGCAGGACGCCAAGCGCTCCGCCGCCTTCACCAAGATCGCCAAGGAGATCATCGTGGCCGTGAAAGAGGGCGGCGGCTCCGGCGACCCAAACAACAACTCCCGCCTGGCCACCGTCATCGCCAAGGCCAAGGCCGTGAACATGCCAAACGACAACATCAAGCGCACCATCGACAAGGCGCTGGGCGCCGGCAGCACCGAGAACTACGAGGCTGTCACCTACGAGGGCTACGGCCCCGGCGGCGTGGCCGTCATCGTGGAGGCCCTGACCGACAACCGCCAGCGCACCGCGCCGGAGGTCCGTCACGCCTTCGACAAGTGCAACGGCAACATGGGCGCCCAGGGCTGCGTGTCCTGGTCCTTTGACAAGAAGGGCGTCATCGTCATCGACAACGAGGAGGGCGAACTGGACGAGGACACCGTCATGATGGACGCGCTGGACGCCGGTGCCGCCGACATGGAGGTGGACGGCCCCGCCCTGGAGATCACCTGCGATCCGGACGCCTTCAACGACGTGGTGAAGGCCCTGGAGGAGAAGGGGTACACCTTCGCCAGCGCGGAGATCGAGATGGTCCCCCAGAACTACATCACCCTCTCCGGCGAGGGCGACGTGAAGAACATGGAGAAGCTCATCGACATGCTGGAGGACAACGACGACGTCCAGAACGTCTGGCACAACTGGGACAACGACTGACCGACCGGAAAATACAAAAGGCAAAAGTGAAAAGATAAGAGATAAGAGATGACCTGACCGGGGAACGATCTCTTATCTCTTATCTCTTATCTTTTATCTCTGATCTCAAAAGCGGGTCGTAGGCCTCTTTTTTTGCCCGCATATTCAGCAAAACTAAACTTTTGTGCAATCATGCCGCGCCGGGGAGGCTGGAAGCCGGGAGAGAGAGGCCGCTCTACCGCCAGTCGGTTGCGTTTTTCCGCTTCCTGGGCTACACTGTGGGCGAGGTGATACACATGAACAAGGAACGGCTGGGCGCTTTTATCGGGGAGCGCCGCCGGGAGCTGGGCCTGACACAAAAGGACCTGGCTGGGCGGCTACATGTGACGGACAAGGCGGTCAGCAAGTGGGAGAGAGGACTGAGCTACCCGGACGTGACGCTGCTGGAGCCCCTGGCGGGAGCACTGGGCCTGAACATGGAGGAGCTGATGGCCTGCCGCCGGCAGGAGAGGCGAAAGGAGGAGACGCCAATGAAGGAGCAGGAGACGGTGCGGGGACTGCTGGACATCTCCCGGGACAGCGTGCGTCGGGAGCGGCGGCGTTCCTGGCAGCGGCTGGGCGCGGTGCTGGTGCTGCTGGCGGTCACCGCCGCCGTGGCGGCTTGGACACAGATCGTCGTGAAGGGGGAGGACCTGACTGAGATTTTCCTCAAAGAGACGGTGGACGGGGTCGATTACATCTATGTGCAAATGGACACGGAACATCTGCTGAAGCTCAAGTGCGGCAGCAATGTGGACTTTGACGCGATCCAGCAGGAGAACGCGCGGGGCGAGAAGCCTGTCTATCACATCTCCTACCGCTGGAACCGGCTGACGTATCAAGGGGAGCTGACCAGCTGTGAGCTGACCAGTGCCGAGGTCCTTGGAACCTCCAGAGATATGCTGGGCGCCAGCATCGGACTGGACAAATCCCCCGAGACGCAGGACGCTCTGTTCGGTTTCCCCAATGTCTTCTGCCGGTATGATTACGTGGAGACGGACCCCGCCGGTCGGGGACAGCTCTGGACGTATAGCTATTGGGTCGAGGAGACAGGGGAGGTCCTGCTGACTGTGGAGAATATCCTCGCGGACACGTGTGCGGACTATGACGGCGACGGCGTCACAGAGCTGATCGTCCGCACCCGCTGGGTGGAAAAGCCTTACGCCGTCTACGACATGGAGGGCGGAGAGGTGACGGTCACCTATCCGGACACGGTGGGCGAAGACTTGGCAGGCAGATTGCTGACAGATGCGGAACTGGCAGAACAGCAGCAGGAGATGTTGGACCGGCAGGGCGGAGAGAGCGAGGAAGCCCGCAACAGCATTCCCCTGTAAACCGGAGAGGAGGCATACATGAACCGACACCAGACCCCGGCGGGGCCCTGGCGGGTGTGGGTGGACACCCGGCGGAAGATACTGTCCTTTCACCCGGAGGCGGGAAGCCAGTATCTGGCCTTCCGGAGCAGGGAGCTGTTCCTCTCCTGCGTGGACCGCTATATCAGCCAGCAGTACCGCTGCCAATAGAGAAAGAGAGGTCCCGGCGTGCGCCGGGACCTCTCTTTTTCGCAACGGGAAGGAAGGGTGTGCGCGGGGAACCCAGGAGGGGAGTGCCCCCGCACCGGAAAGGAGGGGTGTGCGCGGGGAACCCAGGAGGGGAGTGCTCCCGCAACAGGAAGGAAGAGTGTGTGCGAGAAACCCAGGAGGGGTGTCTCGCACCATTGAAATCAATATGCTTCAGGGCAAAGGCCCTGAAGCATGGAACACCAGAGGGGAGGCGCAAAGCGCCTCCCCTCTGGTGTGAGCAAGACTGTAAGCCGGGTTCTGTATTTGACAGTCATCTATCTCGACGTACCGTTGCCGGCACGCTCCAGCCACCCCGGGAGCGGCCGGGCCAGCCTCGGGGGTCGGACCCCCTGCTCCCATACCGGTGTTGCTCCGGATAGAGTTTACAGCATCGGACAGTCTCCAGCCGATGGGTGAGCTCTTACCTCGCCTTTCCACCCTTACCGACAGAGCTGCCTGTCCAAACACACCATATCCTCCCCAACAGGACCGTTCCTGCGGCGGGCACCTCCGCATCCCCATCCGGCGGCGGAAAATGCCCAGCGAAGAAGGACTTTTCCTGCGTTCACCCAAAATAGGGCGTAGCCGCCGCTGGCCGCGTACAGTGAAGGTCTTCACATCCCTGGCGGAAATATCTACGCAGAAGCGGAACGACCCCCTGCGGCGGCTGCGACCGCCGCCTGCGAGGTCAGTATGTTTGGACAGACAGCCCTGTCGGCGGTATATCTCTGTTGCACTTTTCCTGAAGTCGCCTTCGGCGGGCGTTACCCGTTATCCTTGCCCTGCGGAGCCCGGACTTTCCTCACGGACGGCCTTTCGGCCTGGCCGCGCGACTGTCTGTCTTACTCACGGCCCTTATTGTACCGGAAGAAGCCGGAATTGTCAACGCCCGGGGCCAAGATGAAAAAATCCGGACAGCCGTCGTCCGTCGGTTGTAATTTTCCTGAAACCGCGGTATAATCTTCCTGTCTGACATTCTCTGCCGCTGTGGGCGGCGTAAAAGGAGCGTATCCATGAACTTTGAAGCATATCTGGACTCCCTGCGGGGCAGGTCCGTGGCCGTCATCGGCATCGGCGTGTCCAACCGGCCCCTGATCCGCCTGCTGCTGGACCGGGGGATCGCCGTCACCGGCCGGGACAAAAAGACGGACCTGGGAGACCTGGGGGCGGAGCTGGCCGCCCACGGCTGCCGGCTGAAGCTGGGGGAGGACTATCTGGCGGACCTGACGGAGGACGTGATCTTCCGCACCCCCGGCCTCCGGCCCGACGTGCCGGAGATCGCCGCCGCCGTGGAGCGGGGCAGCGTCCTCACCAGCGAGATGGAGGTCTTTTTTGACGTCTGCCCCTGCTCCCTGATCGCCGTCACCGGCTCCGACGGCAAGACCACCACCACCACCATCATCGCCAAGCTCCTGGAGGCCGCCGGGAAGACCGTCCACCTGGGGGGCAATATCGGCCGGCCCCTGCTGTGCGACGCGCCGGACATCGCCCCCGATGGTCTCGCGGTGCTGGAGCTGAGCTCCTTCCAGCTGATGACCATGGCGAAGAGCCCCCATATCGCCGTGATGACGAACCTGTCCCCCAACCACCTGGATGTCCACAAGAGCTACGAGGAGTACATCGCCGCCAAGGAGAACATCTTTACACACCAGACGGTGCAGGATATTGCCGTGTTCAACGCCGACAATGAAGAGACCGTCCGCTGCGCGGCGAAGGCCCCGGGCCGGGTCCGGTGGTTCTCCCGGAAGCGGGAGGTGGCGGACGGCGTGTTCCTCCGGGGCACATCCGTCGTCTGCCGGGACGCGGCGGGGGAACGGACGGTGATGGACGTCGCCGACATCAGGCTCCCCGGCGTCCACAACATCGAGAACTACATGGCTGCCGTCGCCGCCGTGGACGGGATGGTGACCGACGAGACCATCCGGGACTTCGCCCGCCGATTCGGCGGCGTGGAGCACCGGATCGAGCTGGTCCGGGAGCTGGACGGCGTGAAGTGGTACAACGACTCCATCGCCTCCAGCCCCAGCCGGACCATCGCGGGGCTGCGGTCCTTCCCCCAGAAGGTCATCCTCATCGCCGGGGGCAAGGACAAGGGCATCTCCTACGACGCCCTGGGCCCGGAGATCAACGAGCACGTGAAGGCGCTGATCCTCTGCGGCGCCACCGCCGGGGTCATCCGGGCGGCCGCAGAGAAGGCAGCCAACTACGCCGGGCTCCCCATCACGGAGGTGGACAGCTACCCCGCCGCTGTGGAGCTGGCCCGGGAGACGGCGGGACCGGGGGACGTGGTGATCCTCTCTCCGGCCAGCACCTCCTTCGACCGCTTCGCCAACTTCATGGAGCGGGGCCAAGTCTTTAAGGCCCTGGTGAACGCATTGAAATAAGGCCAGGCCGCCCCCGCATACAATGGCGGGAAGGGGGGCGGCGCGATGCTCTGGCGCGGATTTTACTTCTACCGCCGGCGGATAGACCGAAAGCGGGTGCTGCGGGCCCTGGCGTTTTTCTCCCTGGCGCTGCTGCTGACGGCGCTGTTCGTGGCCGCTGCCCAGATGCGGCCTCTGCTGGAGAGCATGGCCACCACACGGGTGTCCAACACCGTCACACGCATCGTCAGCGAGGCGGTGTACGAGGCCATCGAGAAGGGCGAGCTCCAGTACGACGGGCTGGTGTCCTTCGAGAAGGACACAGAGGGCCACATCACCGCTGTGCGCAGCAACATGGCGGCCTTCAATCATCTGCAGGCGGAGATCCTGGACACGGTCCTCACCCGCATCGGGCAGGTTCCCACAGGGGACCTCTCCATCCCCATCGGATCCCTCACCGGCTCCGCTCTGCTTGCAGGCCGGGGCCCCCGTATCACCGTGCGGATGGAGTCGGTGGGCTCGTCAGAGGCCAACTTCCGCAACGCCTTCACCTCCGCCGGCATCAACCAGACCAAGCACCAGATCATCCTGACCGTGGACGTCTCCGTCAGCATCCTGCTGCCGGGGTTCCGCACCGCCACCAAGGTGTCCAACTCCTTCATCGTGGCGGAGACGGTGATCGTGGGAACGGTGCCGGACACCTACACCTATTTCTCCACAGATCCGGATACCTACGAGGAGGATCTGAAGGACTACATTCTGAACAACAGCTGAGAAGGGAGCAGACCCCATGGACTACCGCGAGGAAATGAAGCAGCTGCGGGACTATCTGAACCAGCAGAGCTACCTCTACTATGTGCTGGACGCGCCGGTGATCCCGGATTACGAGTACGACCGGCTCAACCGCCGTCTGGAGGAGCTGGAGGCGGAGCACCCGGAGGAGATCACCCCGGACTCGCCCACTCAGCGGGTGGGCGACAAGATCCTGGAGGGGTTCGAGACCTACGAGCACCCGGTGCCCCTGGAGAGCCTCCAGGACGTGTTCAACGCCGATGAGGTGGCGGAGTTCCTGGATCGGATGCGGGAGGCACTGGGGGACGGCGCCGCCTGCTCCGTGGAGCCCAAGGTGGACGGCCTGTCCGTGGCGCTGGAATACCGGGACGGCGTGTTCGTCCGTGGCGCTACCCGGGGCGACGGCCGGGTGGGGGAGGACGTGACGGAGAATCTGAAGACCGTCCGCTCCATCCCCATGCAGCTGCCGGAGAAGCTCCCCCGGCTCATCGTCCGGGGGGAGGTCTACATGTCCCGGGCGGTGTTCGCGGAGATCAACGCCCGCCGGGAGCTGGAGGGTAAGCCCCTCATGGCCAACCCCCGGAACGCCGCCGCCGGGTCCCTCCGGCAGCTGGACCCCAGGATCTGCGCGGAGCGGAAGCTGGACATCCAGGTGTTCAACCTCCAGCTGGCGGAGGGAAAGACCTTTGCGAACCACTCGGAGACGCTGGAGTACATGGCCTCCCAGCACTTCAAGGTGATCCCCCACAAGACGCTGACGGACCCGGCGGACATCCAGGCGGAGATCGACCGGATCAACGACGAGCGGCTGGACTACCCCTTTGACATCGACGGGGCGGTCATCAAGATCGACCACCTGGCGGACCGGGAGCGGCTGGGCTCCACCGCCAAGTTTCCCAAGTGGGCGGTGGCATTCAAGTACCCGCCGGAGAAGAAGTTCTCCACCGTGGAGAACATCGTGGTCCAGGTGGGCCGCACCGGCGTGCTGACGCCCAAGGCCGTGCTCTCTCCCGTGCGGCTGGCGGGCACCACCGTCACCAATGCCACCCTCCACAACCAGGACTTCATCACGGAGAATGATATCCGCATCGGCGACACGGTGCTGGTGCAGAAGGCGGGGGAGATCATTCCGGAGATCCTCTCCGTGGACCTGGGCAAGCGCCCGGAGGGTACCGTGCCCTATCGTCTGCCGGACACCTGCCCGGTCTGCGGCGCCCCGGTGGTCCGGGACGAGGACGGCGCCGCCCTTCGGTGCACCGGCGCCGAGTGCCCGGCCCAGCTGCTGCGGAATATCACCCACTTCGCCAGCCGGGACGCCATGGACATCGACGGCTGCGGTCCGGCGGTGATCCAGCAGCTCATCGATGCGGAGCTGGTGGCCAATGTGGCGGACCTGTACGGCCTTCGCGCCGGTGACGTGGCGAAGCTGGAGCACATGGGGGACAAGTCCGCGGAGAATCTGATCCGAGCCATCGAGAACTCCAAGGCCAACGACCTGAGCCGCCTCCTGTGCGGCCTGGGGATCCGGCAGGTGGGGGAGAAGGCCGCCCGCACCATCGCCGCCTATTTCGGCTCCATGGATGCGCTGATGTCCGCCTCGGCGGAGGAGCTGACCGCCGTCCCCGACGTGGGGGAGATCACCGCCCGGTGCATCACGGACTACCTTGCCCAGCCCCAGTCCCGGGACCTGATCCGGCGGCTGCGGGAGGCCGGCGTCAACATGGAGAGCACCGCCCGGCCCGCCGGGGACCTGCTGGCGGGTCTGACCTTCGTGCTGACGGGCGAGCTGGCCTCCGCCTCCCGGAAGGAGGCGGGGGAGAAGCTGGAGGCCCTGGGGGCCAAGGTGTCCGGGTCGGTGTCCAAGAAGACCTCCGCCGTGGTGGCCGGCGAAGCCGCCGGCAGCAAGCTCCGCAAGGCCCAGGAGCTGGGGGTGCCGGTCCTCAGCGAGGCGCAGTACCAGGTGCTGGTGGACGAGGTCCCCGGCGACAAGGGCTCCGTCCTGGCCCTGCTGGGCCGGGAGGAACCCGCAGCAGAAGCGGAATAATAGGGAAGCGGGGGCGTCAGCCCCCGCTTTTTCAGTCGCTCTCCAGGCCCCAGAACAGCTGCCACTCCAGGGCGTCCTGCATCTCCTTCGCCGTCATCAGGCGCTCCGCCAGGGCCTCGTCCACGGTGTCCGGATAAGTAATGGAGAGGGCACCGCTTTCCAAATCGTAGATGGCGTATGGCTTTTCCTCCCAGCGGGTGCGGACCGCCAGCTCCGACTGCCCGTCTCCGTCCCAGTCCACGTTGGCAAATCCCCGGCTGTCCTTCACAGTCAGCAGACATTCCTCCTGCCAGTTGTCCCATCCGTTTCCCAGCCAGAAGTTCCAGGTATACAAGGAGGCATTGCCTGTGGGGTCCGGATAGGCGTCCACATACTCATAGCTGATATCCAGGTAGCCGAACAGGGTGTCCAGCGTCTCCGGGTTGTAGTCCATGCCCATGCTGCTGCCGACGATATCCATTTCTGTAAAATAGGGATACCCTGTATTTTCACACACCGTGGCGGTCCCCTGATAGGTCAGGCGGTTCCAGCGGTACTCCAGGTGGTATCCGACGGGATACGTCTCCGGGGTCCCAACTTCCTGCTCCGTCTGAATGGAATCGAAGTCGATGTCCCCGCCGCAGCGGAGCCGCAGCAGATGGCCTGTGTTGGGGACGTCGATGTAAATATAATTCACACCGTCCACGGTCTCCTTCAGAACGATGGAAGAGTACCAGTAATCCTTGTACTCTATCATCAGCGCCCACGCCACCACGGCGGCGGTCACCGCCAGCAGCACCAGCACTGCCGCCAGCCGCTGCCAGGAGCGCCGCCGCTCCTTCCGCACACTGTCCCGGGAGATGTCCAGCAGCCCACGCACCGCCTCCTGCTCCTTCACAGGCGTCTCCTCCTCTCGCCTTTCCTGCCGGCGGCAGGCCATCAGCTCCTCCACGCTCAGGCCCAGGGCCTCCGCCAGGGGCTCCAGCAGCGTCACGTCCGGGTAGCTTAGACCCCGCTCCCATTTGCTCACCGCTTTATCTGTCACATGAAGGGACTCCGCCAGCTGCAGCTGGGTCAGGCCCAGCCCCCGGCGGCGCTCCGCGATAAATTGCCCGAAGGCGTGCATGTTCATGGCCCTCACCTCGCGTCCAGTGTACCCCAGCCGGGGGAAAAAGGCAATCAACCAACAGTCGAGGGGCCATTCCTCCGCAGGATCTGCCCGCCTGTGTCTTGATTTTGGGCTGATCGTGCAAAAAAGTAATAACAATTTGTGCAATATAACAATCAAGGGCCGTGAGCTCCCGGAAATTTTATGAGGATCGGCCATAAACTTCTGGGAAAAATTTTCCCCCGGGCAGGATTCTGGAGGATCCTCTGGTAAGTGTAGCGGCAAGGGCGGCGGTCAGAGGCAGTGGAAAAGCAAGCGGACCTGCAGGTGCCGCCGGGACGGCCTGCCCGGCGGAAGCGAGAAGACAGTGTTCACAAAAAGTTTTATGCGGAATATGTTGTATATTTATGAAAGATGTGCTATACTGTTCCACAGTGGGCTTCCGGGGACGGCTGCGTTCTTCTCCGGCCCATCCACAGCCCGCGCTCTGCGCGGGACGGTATACGATGCGGTCATGCCCTTTGGGGCGCCTGTCCTGTCCGCTCCGGCCTGTGAGGCCCCAGAGAGCGGCGGACCATCGGGACGCTTCACTGCGGAAGAGGAGGCGCAAGTCCGTTGATCTTAGAGAACATACACAGCCCTGCGGATGTGAAGGCCCTGGACAAGTCCCAGCTGGAGCCTCTCTGCCGGGAACTGCGGACCTTTTTGGTGAACAGTGTCTCCCGGACCGGGGGACACCTTGCCTCCAACCTGGGAGCGGTGGAGCTGACTGTGGCCATCCACCGGGTGTTCGACACCTCCCGGGACCGGCTGGTGTTCGACGTGGGGCACCAGTGCTATGTCCACAAGGCCCTCACAGGGAGGCGGGAGCTTTTTTCAACCCTCCGACAGCTGGACGGTCTGTCCGGCTTTCCCAAGCCCTATGAGAGCGTCCACGACGCTTTCATCGCGGGCCATGCCTCCAACTCTGTCTCGGTAGCTCTTGGGATGGCAAGGGCAAGAACTTTACAGCACGAAGACTACTCCGTCCTGGCACTGATCGGGGACGGGGCCCTCACCGGAGGCCTTGCCTACGAGGGGCTCAACAACGCCGGCGCCTCTGGAGAGCCCCTGATCGTCCTTCTCAACGACAACGGCATGTCCATCAACCCCAATGTGGGGGCGGTGGACAGCCACCTGAGCCAGATCCGGTCCAAGCCCGCCTATTATCATTTCAAGAAGTGGTACCGGGGCCTCTTTGGCCCACACCCCACGGAGAACCGGCTCTACCGGTTCAACCACAAGGTCAAGACCTCCCTGAAAAAGGCCCTGTGGCCCGGCAGCACGCTGTTCGAGGACATGGGCTTCACCTACCTGGGCCCCATCGACGGCCACGACCTGGACCGGCTGGTCCACGTGCTCTCCTGGGCCAGGGAGCTCCGCTGCCCGGTGGTGGTCCATGTGAAGACTGTCAAGGGCAAGGGCTACTCCTTTGCGGAGCAGAACCCGGACAAGTTCCACGGCGTGGGGCCCTTTGACCCTGAGACGGGCATTTTGAAAAAGAGCGGGGGAGACGACTTCTCCGCCGTGTTCGGAAAGACGCTTTGCACCTGCGCCGCAGAGGACGGACGGGTGTGCGCCATCACCGCCGCCATGGCGGACGGCACGGGCCTTGCCTCCTTTGCCAAGGAGTTCCCGGACCGGTTCTTCGATGTGGCCATCGCCGAGGGACACGGCGCGGCCATGGCCGCGGGCCTCGCCCGGCAGGGGATGATCCCGGTGTTCGCCGTGTACTCCTCCTTCCTCCAGCGGGGCTACGATCAGCTAATCCACGACATCGCCCTCCAGGACCTCCATGTGGTGCTGGGGGTGGACCGTGCGGGTCTGGTGGGCGCCGACGGCGAGACCCACCACGGCTGCTTTGATGCGCTGTTCCTCTCGGAGATCCCGGGGTTCACGGTGCTCTGTCCCGCCAGCTTTGCGGAACTGCGGCGGATGCTCCGTCAGGCCCTGTTCGAGGTCGGCGGGCCTGTGGCGGTCCGGTATCCCCGGGGCGGGGAGGGGGACTATCGGGACGACCAATCCGACGGCCCCCTGGCGGAGCTGCGGCCCGGCACCGACGTGACTGTCCTCACCTACGGGACTCTGGTGAATCAGGCGCTGGCGGCTGCGGACCTGCTGGCGCGGCAGGGCGTCTCCGCCCGGGTGCTCAAGCTCAACCAAATCGCTCCCCTGGACTTTGACCTGCTGGCATCAGCCCTTGCGGGGACGGACATTCTGGCGGTGGCAGAGGATGCCTTTGGAGCCGGATGCGTGGGCCAGCGGGTGGCCGCCATTCTGGCGGAGCACGGGGCCGCCCCGAAAAAGCTGATCCTGAAGAACCTGGGTAAGACCTTTCTGCCGGAGGGCACGGTGGAGCAGCTGCAGCACCGTGCCGGCATTGACGGGGAGGGCATCGCCCGTGCAGTACTGGAGGCGAGAAAATGAGCGGAAAAAAGCGGCTGGACGTGCTGCTGGTGGAGCGGGGGCTCCAGGAGAGCCGGCAGAAGGCCCAGGCCATCATCATGAGCGGCGATGTGTTCGTGGCCGGCCGTCGGGTGGACAAGCCCGGCACCGCCGTGCCGGAGGACGCGGAGATCGCCGTCCGGGGCGCGCTGCCCTATGTGAGCCGGGGCGGGCTGAAGCTGGAGAAGGCCATGGCGTCTTTCCCCATCGACCTGCACGGCGCCGTGTGCGCCGACATCGGGGCGTCCACCGGCGGCTTTACCGACTGCATGCTGCAAAACGGCGCGGAGAAGGTCTACGCCGTGGACGTGGGCTACGGCCAGCTGGCCTGGAAGCTCCGCTCAGATCCGAGGGTGGTGTGCCTGGAGCGGACCAACGCCCGGTACCTGACCCATGAGCAGGTGCCCGACGAATTGGACTTCGCCTCTGTGGACGTGAGCTTCATCTCCCTGAAGCTGATCCTGCCGCCTCTGCACGGCCTCCTGAGAGACGGCGGCCGCGCCGCCTGCCTGGTGAAGCCCCAGTTCGAGGCCGGGCGGGAGAAGGTGGGCAAGAAGGGCGTGGTCCGGGACCCGGCGGTCCACCTGGAGGTGCTGGAGCACTTCCTGGATCATGCCAGAGAGGCCGGTTTTTCCGTACTGGGACTGACCTATTCTCCCATCCGTGGACCGGAGGGGAACATCGAGTACCTGGGCTGTCTGGAGAAGGGGCCCTGGCAGGATGCTGCCTTTGACCTGCGGGCTCTTGTGGAGGAGTCCCACCGAACACTGAAGGAGCACGGAGAGGGGGGAGACCCGTGAAAAAGATCATTCTCTGTCCCAATCCCAGCCGGGACCGGGGCATGGAGGCCACCCGCCGGGCGGATGCCATCCTGCGGGAAATGGGCTTCCAGACCGTGGTGTGCCCGCCCTTCAAGGACCAGCGGGACGGGTCCTACGGCGACTATGCCGTGCGGCCCCTGACGGCGGAGCTGAAGACCGCGGACCTGATCATCACCTTCGGCGGGGACGGGACCATCCTGCACCTGGCCAAGCTGGTAGCTCTGAACAAGATCCCGGTGCTGGGCATCAACATGGGCGGCCTCGGCTTTATCGCCGAGCTGGAGGCCGGGCAGCTGGATGCCCTGCGAAAGCTGCGGGACTGGGACTTCCAGACGGAACAGCGGATGATGCTGGACGTGACCGTCCAGCGGGAGGGGCGACAGGTCTACACGAACCTTGGGCTCAACGATGCGGTGATCCGGGAGGGGCCCATCTCCCATGTGATCCATCTGAAGATCTCCTCCGACGGCCGACACCTGGCGGACATCGCCGGGGACGGCGTCATCGTGGCCACTCCCACCGGGTCCACGGCCTACTCCCTGTCCGCCGGCGGACCGGTGGTGGAGCCGGTGGCCCAAACCATGGTGGTCTGTCCCATCTGCACCCACAACATGCGTTTTTCCTCGTATGTCCTCTCGCCGGAGCACACGCTGACCATCGAGCTGGAGCGCAACGGCCGCAAGCCGGTGTACCTGTTCGTAGACGAGAGCCGGGGCTTCGCCTTGAAGGCCGACGACAGGATCTCTGTCCGCCGGTCCAAGCACACGGTCCGGCTGGTGCGCCTGTCAGAGCGGAGCTTCTGTGAGATCTTCGCGCAAAAAATGCTGCCAGGAGGGTTTGATGATGAAAAATGACCGGCAATCCATGATCCTGGAGATCATCTCTCAGGAGAACATTGAGACGCAGGAGCAGCTGCTGGGCCGCCTTCAGGAGCGGGGGATCACCAGCACCCAGGCCACCATCTCCCGGGACATCAAGCAGATGCATCTGATCAAGGAGCCGGTGGGCCACGGGGTGTACAAGTACGCCGTTTCCGGAAACCGGACCAAGCTGAATTTCGCAGAGAAGCTGCGGACCATCTTCCGGGAGAGCATCACCAGTATCGAGAGCGCCCAGAACATCGTGGTGGTCAAGACCATGCCGGGTCTTGCCAGCGCCGCCTGCGCCGCACTGGACGACATGGGGATCACCTACATGGTGGGCTCCCTGGCGGGGGACGACACCGCCTTTCTGGTGATGCGGGATACAGACTCCGCAGCGGATTTCTGCCGGGAGATCAAGGAGATGCTGTGAGCGTGCGCTCCAGCTGTCCCACAGGACGCGGCATCATCCGGGATGCCGCCTGTCCCTCTGCCGGGCTCCGGCAAATGCAGAATTGAGGAGATCGCAAATGTTCAAAGTGCTCAAGACCGAGGGCCGCGCACGGCGCGGTCAGTTCTCCTGTGCCCACGGCGGCGTTGTCCAGACGCCGGTGTTCATGAACGTGGGCACCCAGGGGGCTATCAAGGGCGGCGTCAGTGCCCTGGACTTAAAAGAGGTGGGCTGCCAGATCGAGCTGTCCAATACCTACCATCTGCATCTGCGCCCCGGCGACGGGATCGTCCGGCAGATTGGCGGCCTTCATAAGTTCATGAACTGGGACGGCCCCATCCTGACGGACTCCGGCGGCTTCCAGGTGTTCTCCCTGGCCTCCCTGCGGAAGGTGCGGGAGGAGGGGGTCACCTTTGCCTCCCACATCGACGGGCGGCGGATCTTCATGGGGCCCGAGGAGTCCATGCGCATCCAGTCCAACCTGGGCAGCGACATCGCCATGGCCTTCGACGAGTGCGTGGAGAATCCGGCCACCTACGAGTACGCCAAGGTCAGCTGTGAGCGGACCGCCCGCTGGCTGGAGCGGTGCAAGGCCGAGCATGACCGCCTCAATGCTCTGCCGGACACGGTGAACCCGGGGCAGATGCTCTTCGGCATCAACCAGGGCGCCACCTTCGCGGACCTGCGGGTATGGCACATGCAGGAGATCGCGAAGATCGACTGCGACGGCTACGCCATCGGGGGTCTCGCGGTGGGGGAGCCCACGGAGGTCATGTACGAGATCATCGACGCGGTGGAGCCCCATATGCCCCAGGACAAGCCCCGCTATCTCATGGGGGTAGGCACTCCCAGCAATATCATTGAGGGTGTGGCCCGTGGCGTGGATTTCTTCGACTGTGTGATGCCCTCCCGCAACGGCCGGCACGGCAAGCTCTTCACCTGGGAGGGGACGGTGAACATCCTCAACGAGAAGTACGCTGCGGATGACCGGCCCATCAGCCCCAGCTGCGGCTGTCCTCTGTGCCGGAGCTTCTCCCGGGCATACCTGAGGCATCTCTTCAAGGCGGACGAGGTGCTGGCACTGCGGCTGGCGGTGCTCCACAACCTGTGGTTCTACAACGAGCTGGCCGCCCGTATCCGGCAGGCCCTGGATGAGGGGACCTTCGCCGAATTCCGCGCCCATTACAGCGGAAATTTGGAAAAACGGGCCTGACCCTCTTGCAAAAACCGGTATATCTGGTATAATGGTCACATTCTGATTTTGTGCGAAAAGGAGTTTTGTTGTCATGGAAGGTGCTTCCTCCATCATTATGCTGGTGGTCTTGGTCCTGGTGTTCTACTTCATGCTGATCCGGCCTGAGAACAAGCGGAAAAAGCAGGCGCAGGCCATGCGGGACAGCCTGAAAAAAGGCGACACCATCACCACCATCGGCGGCATCGTGGGCAAGATCGTCACGGTGAAGCCGGATACCATCGTCATCGAGACCAGCGACGACCGGGTCCGCATGGAGCTGACCAAGTGGGCTGTGTCCACCACCGGTGTCCAGTCCAATGAGACCCAGACCAAGAAAGAGGAGAAGAAGGACGAGGAGCCTGAGGAGATCTCTGAGTCTGCCGCTCCTGCCGAGGAAGCCGCTCCGGCTGCCGCGGAAGAGGAAAAGAAGGACTGACCTCTCATAAAATCGCCCTCCCCCGTCATAAGCTCAAGCAGAGCGACGACGGGGGAGGAATTTTTATGGGCGGAAACACTCGTAAACAGAGTACCTGGTGGCTGGCGCTGGTGCAGGGGCTCCTGCTGTCCCTGGGGGTCTATCTCGCGGCGGCGGCCCTGATCGCGCTGCTGCTGGTGCGGGCAGTGCTGCCCGAGGCGGGGACGTATCCGGCTCTCTGGGCGGGGTGCGCGCTGGCGGCCCTGGCGGGAGCCGCTCTCTGCGGCGCCAGGAGCCCCTGGGGACGGTTTCCGGGAGCTGCCGCCTCCACCGGAGCTTTTCTGGCGGTGATTGCCGCTGTGGGGCTCTCGTGCTGGGAAGAGCCGACCCTGCTGGGCAGGGGAGGAATCCTGCTGCTGTGCGGAGCGGCCGGCGGTCTCCTGGCAGGCGGAATAGGGCGGCACCGACCTCGAAGGAAAGGGGGCGTTCGCTCCCGGCAGCACCGGCGGCGCGAAAAAACAGGACCGTGATTTTTCACAAAAATGCGGAGCAAGCCCAATGCCGGCGGTCCACAGACGGGCCGCCGGTCCGGTGAACGACCGCCGGACTGGCGGGGCAAATGTGGGGGCGGCGGCTGGATTACGTCTACTAGATATTGTCGTTTCCGGTGTGCGGAAGGAGAGTGTCCCTCTCGATCTCAACAAGGTAGACATAATATTGTTTACATAATATTTTGACATAACTCACAAAAAACGGAAAGTTTCTGTAAATTCCTTGCGAAATCTGGAAAATTCAACTATAGTAATACACAAGAAGATCTTACGTCAACCACCACATAAAACCGCCCGCCTCCGCATAGGTTTGCGGTGAGGTGAGGCGGCTTGAACATGAAGAAGCTGGCGAAGGGCCCTCTGGCGTCCTCTCTGCCGTGTATGCTCCTGCTGGCGCTGTTCTTTCTGTGCGGCGCGATTTTGGGACAGGTCCTGGCGGGCCGCGTTCCGGGCGAGACCGGACTGGAGCTGCGGCAGTATCTGGAGGACTATGTTCGGCTGGGCGGCGAGGTATCCCCCGGGGCGGCAGTCTCCGCGGCTGCGGTGTACTTCCGGTATCCGCTGCTGGCGTTCCTGCTGGGCTTTGCCTCCATCGGCGTGGTGCTGCTGCCGGTTTCGGCGGCGGCTTTCGGTTTTTTCTTGTCCTTTGCCGTGTGCTGCTTCACCGCTGCCTTCGGGCCGGACGGTGTTTTGCTGGCGCTGGCGGCGCTGGGGCTTCGATGTGTGGTGACCATGCCGTGTTTCTTTCTGCTGGCGTCCTCCTCCTGCGGCACGGCCGCGGGATTGGCTGCCGTGTCGTTTGGGAGCGGCCGGCGGACTGCCCCCGCCTGCGGGCGGGTGGACTGGAGGCGGTTCGGCGCCTGTTCTCTGGCGCTGGCCGCGGGCGTCTGCGGGGAGCTGACGCTGACGCCCGCGCTGCTGCGCCTGGCGCTGGAACGTGTGCTTGGATCGGGATGAAAGGGGAGAGAGGTCCTTGGCAAAAGACGATATCGCGGATTACGGCGCGTATCTTGCGGGAGAGCGGCATGCCTCCCAGAATACCATCTCCTCTTATCTGCGGGATGTGACCCAGTTCTCCGAGTATCTGTCGGAGCATGAAGACTGTACCCTGCGGCAGGCCACAGCGACCCGCATCCAGGAGTACATGAGCTGGATGCGGGGGCGGGGAAAGTCCGCCGCCTCAGTGACGCGCTTCCTGGCCTCCATCAAGTCTTTTTACGGCTTTTTGATCGCCCGCGGGGCGATGAAGGCCAATCCTGCCAAGGGCATCGCGGCGGACCGGGCGGAGCGGAAATATCCGGAAGTCCTCACCAGCAAGGAAGTGGAGCTGTTTTTAGAGCAGCCCCGGTGTGTGGACGCCAAGGGCTACCGGGATCACGCCATGCTGGAGCTGCTGTACGCCACCGGCATCCGGGTCAGCGAGCTGATCTCCCTGGATCTGGGGGACCTGAACCTCTCCGCCGGCTTTGTCCGCTGTGCCAGCCGGGGCAGGGAGCGGATCATCCCCCTGTATCACACCGCCGTGAAGGCCCTGCAGGACTATGTGCGGGACATCCGGCCGGAGCTGATCGCCGACAGCACCGAGACGGCCCTGTTCGTCAATATGAACGGAGAGCGCATGAGCCGTCAGGGCTTCTGGAAGATCATCAAATACTACCAGGAGAAGGCCGGCATTCAGAAGGACATCACCCCGCACACCCTGCGGCACTCCTTCGCCGTCCACCTGCTGGAAAACGGCGCGGACCTGCGCTCCATTCAGGAGATGCTGGGCCATGCGGACATCTCTTCCACCCAGATCTACGCCCATGTGGTGAACCGGCAGCTGCAGGACGTCTATCGGAAGGCGCACCCGAGAGCCTGACGCCAAGAGGGACTGGCTGGCACCGTTGTAGCATTGTGATTCCCGGCCCTGTTTGGGCCGCCGATCGCGCCGCTGCCTCGAAACAACCTCGCTTTTTCCGCCGCTGGCGGCGCTTCGGCTGTTTCCCCTCGGACGCTCCGGCGATGTTCAGTTAGGAATGAGGAATTTTGGTGTCCGGCGAAGCCGGTTTCATTCACGCATAAGGCCGCCTCAGGGCGGTCTTTTTTCCTGTCCGGGAAAAATTTTCCCCGTTGGGGGCAAACAAAAACGACCCGTAGGAACTCTAATGGACAGAGAAGAGAAAGGAGGCCCGCCATGGACCGCGACGAATTCGCCCGCCGGACGGAGGCCATCCGGGCCCGCCTGTACCGGACCGCGTACCTGTACCTGGGCAGTGAGGCCGACGCCCTGGAGGCGGTGGACGAGGCCGTCTATCAGGCCCTCCGGGCCCTGAAAAAGCTTAGGGAGCCGGCTTTCTTCGAGACCTGGCTCACCCGGATCGTCCTGAACGAGTGCCGCCGGGAGCTCCGCCGCCGGTCCCGGCTGGCGCCGGAGGAGGCCCTGCCGGACTCCGCTGACCCCGTCGATTACGATGCCCTGCCGCTGAAGGAGGCCATCCGCCGTCTGCCGGAGGAGCTGCGGACGGTGATCATCCTGCGGTTCTTCGCCGGGTACACCCAGGCGGAGACCGCCGCCGCTCTGGACATTCCCCAGGGCACAGCGGCCACCCGCCAGCGGCGGGCATTGGAGCTGCTGCGATTGGAGCTGGGAGAGGAGGGAGACCCATGACCCGGAACGAGGAATATCAAGCCCTGCTGAATGAGCTGGAGCTCACACCTCCGGCTCTGGACGGCACTGTGGGCCGCGCCCTGCGCCGCCGGAGACGGGACCGGCGTGTGCGGATCTTCGGCATCCCCGCCGGGAGCCTGGCAGCCTGCTTTCTGGGCTTTGTGCTGCTGGTGAACTTGTTCCCGCCCTTCGCCCGGGCCTGCGGCTCTGTGCCGGTGCTGCGGGAACTGGCCCAGGCGGTGGCCTGGTCGCCGTCTCTCTCCGCCGCCGTGGAGAACGACTATGTCCAGCCTATCGGCCAGTCCCAGACAGTGAACGGCATCACCGCCACCATCGAGTACGTGATCGTGGACCAGAAACAGGTGCACATCTTCTTCACCTTGAAAGGTGAGGGGTACGAGAGTCTCTCCGCCGAGATGCCGGAATTCACCCCCAGGCAGCACTGTGCTGTGCTGGGTGCGGATTTCCAACAGGAACCGGGTACGTTGCTGCACTTCACCCTGGACTACCATGACAGCGACGTTCCGGATAGATTCACCATGACCTTCGGCGTCACCGGAAAGTCGGGAAAGGAAGAATTTCCAGATCCCACGCCGCCCCATGCCGAACAGTCGCCGCAGGACGCCATGCTGGAGGAAAGCCCGGAGCGTGTGCCAGACATTCTGGCTACCTTCAACTTCGATCTGGCTTTTGACCCCACCTACACCGCCCGGGGTGAAACCGTCCCGGTGAACAGTACCTTCCAGCTGGACGGCCAGACCCTGATGGTGAAGGAGGTGGAGGTCTATCCCACCCACGTCCGTGTGAACGTGGAGGGGGCGGCGGACAACACCGCCTGGCTGGAGGACCTGGACTTCTACCTGGAAAACGAGGACGGGGAGCGGTTCGACTCCATCTCCAACGGCGTCTCCGCCACCGGAGACCCGGATACACCGGCCATGAAGTCCTTCCGGCTGGAGAGCCCCTACTTTGCGGACAGTGCGCATTTGACCCTCCACATCACCGGCGCCACCTGGCTGGACAAGAACAGGGAGCGGGTCCGGGCGGATCTGAAAAACGGCACGGTGGAGTGGCTGCCGGAGGGAGTGACGGTGCAGGCGATGCAGCACCGGGAGAACGGCTGGGTGCTGACCTTTGATGTGACGGCACCGGCGGACATCCACAAGCAGGTGTTCGCCAGCCGGTACTACGACAAGGCCGGGACGAAGTATGACATGGACAACTTTGGCTGGAGCGTTCTGGACGACGGCCACGGAGAGGCCTATCTGCCCCTGAAGGGCTACGGCCAGGACACGGTGTGGCTGGTGCTCAACTGGTCCCACGCCTCCCAGGCGGAGACGCCGGTCACCATCCCCATCAAGTGAGATAGGAGCCATTGAGATAGGAGATAGGAGATATTTCTGCCGTTTGCGGACATCTCCTATCTCCTATCTTCTCACTTCTATCTTTTCTGTTGCTTCTCCCCGCAAAGTTTGCTATACTGATTTAGAATGTGAAGGAGAGAGGGGAAGTGCCGTGCGGATCCTGGGCATCGACCCCGGCTACGCCACCATCGGCTTCGGCCTCATCACGGCGGAGCGGGCACAAGTGCATATGGTGACCTACGGCGCCATCACCACCCCGGCGGGGCTGCCCCTCTCCCGGCGGCTCTACCAGATCGGCACCGACATGGAGGAGCTGATCGGGGAGCTGCGGCCGGACGTCATCTCCATTGAAGAGCTGTTCTTCAACACGAACCTGACCACCGGCATCGCTGTGGCCCACGCCCGGGGCGTGCTGCTGTACACGGCGGAGAAGTGCGGCATCCCGCTGCACGAGTACACGCCCTCTCAGGTGAAGATGGCGGTGGTGGGCTACGGCAAGGCGGAGAAGCGCCAGGTGATGGATATGACCCGCCGGCTCTTGAAGCTCAAGTCCGTCCCCCGACCGGACGATGCGGCAGACGCTTTGGCTCTGGCCCTGTGCCACGCCCGGAGCGCCACGTCCAGGCTCCCGGGGCAGGGCGATGTGCGGGAGACTGTATGACAGGTAGGAGTGAGGAGATAGGAGATAGGAGTTTTCTGAATCTTGAAAATATCTCCTATCTCCTATCTCATAGTTCCTATCTTACCAATGGGAGGCTTCGATGTTCTATTATTTAGACGGTACCGTGGCAGAGATCCTGCCCTACTTGGCGGTGATCGACTGCGGCGGAGTGGGCTACGCCTGCAAGACCACCAACACCACGCTGTCCCGGCTGAAAAAGGGTCAGCGGGGAAGGCTCTACACCTATCTGAACGTGGGGGAGGGAGTCTTTGAGCTCTACGGCTTCGCCACGGCCAACGAATTGAACAGCTTCAAGCTGCTGATCGGCGTCAGCGGCGTGGGACCCAAGGCGGCGCTGGCCATCCTGTCCTCCGCCACGCCGGAGTCTCTGGCCATGGCCATCGTCACCGGGGATGAGAAGACGCTGACCGCCGCGCCGGGTATTGGCAAAAAGATCGCCCAGCGGATCATCCTGGAGCTCAAGGACAAGATGGCTGGGGCCACAGGCGGGACGCTGGACTTCTCAGGCGGCGGAACAGCTGTGAATGTTCCTGCCTTTACAAGTAAGGCAACTGAGGCTGCCCAGGCACTGGCGGTACTGGGCTACACCAGTGCCGAGGTCGCGGCAGCTCTGAAGGGCATCGACGTGGAGAATCTGCCTCTGGAGGAGATCGTCCGCCAGAGTCTGAAACGGATGGTGAAGTGAGCATGAAGATCCTGTCTGTGCTGTCCCTTCTGGCGGCGCTGGCCGTGGCATTTCTGGCGATGATCTTCGGCACCCGCTTCGCGGCACTGCTCAACCGGGAGCAGCAGTGCCACGGCCTGCCGGAGAAGGAGCGGCACCAGCGCAACCGGAACGGCGCGGTGTTCGTCCTGTGTCTGGCCGCCATGTTCGGCTTTGTCTGGCTGGCGGTGCACCTGTTCGGGATGTGAGGCGGAGAGATGGCGAAATACGAGCGTGCCTTTGCCGGCGATTTTGATACTGTGCTGGAGAAGCTCCACGACGGGGTCCTGAACGGCAGTGCCTCCGCCAGCTATGAGGACGGCAGCGACTACCGCGCCGGGGACTTCCGCTGCGCCGTCCGGGTGTACGAGCGGTACAGCTGGACCGGCGGCAACCGGGTCAGCATGAATCTGACCCTGGCGGGAAGGGGACGGGACCTGTTCCTCTCCGCCATCACCTCCGGCGGCAGCCAGGCCATGTTTTTCAAGGTGAACACCTTCGGCGAGGAGGCGTTTCTGGACACCATCCGGAAAACGGCGGACCGGCTGTGACAGACACCGGCAGAAAAGGGAAGTGACAGTTTGAGCATCGACTTTGGAAATGACATCTACGAAGAGCCCATTGTGGCCAAGACCTTCCTGCAGGAGGATGCCCAGGAGGGGTCTCTGCGGCCCAGGACGCTGCGGGAGTATATCGGTCAGGAGAAGGCCAAGGAGAACCTCTCCGTCTTCATCGAGGCCGCCCGGAAGCGGGAGGAGGCCCTGGACCACGTGCTGCTCCACGGCCCGCCGGGCCTGGGCAAGACCACCCTGGCGGGGATCATCGCCGCGGAAATGGGGGTCAACATCCGGATCACCTCCGGCCCGGCCATCGAGAAGCCCGGCGACCTGGCGGCGCTGCTGACCAACCTGAACGAGGGAGACATCCTCTTCGTGGATGAGATCCACCGGCTCAACCGGTCTGTGGAGGAGATCCTGTACCCGGCCATGGAGGACTACGCCCTGGACATCATCGTGGGCAAGGGTCCCAGCGCCAACTCCATCCGGCTGGACCTGCCCAAATTCACGCTCATCGGTGCCACCACCCGGGCGGGGCAGCTGTCCGCGCCCCTGCGGGACCGGTTCGGCGTGACGCTGCGTCTGGAGCTCTACACCCCGGAGGAGCTGGCCCGGATCGTCACCCGCTCCGCCGGTATCCTAAACGTGGACATCGTGCCGGAGGGGGCCTATGAGATCGCCCGCCGGAGCCGGGGCACCCCCCGGATCGCCAACCGGATGCTCCGCCGGGTGCGGGACTTCGCCCAGGTGAAGGCCGACGGCGTCATCACCAAGGA
>CALWOF010000004.1 GCA_944382995.1 uncultured Oscillospiraceae bacterium
GAGGTCTGTGATCACATGGATCTCACCCTTTACCGCAAAGAGGGTGCCTGGGAGAAGTCCTTCACCTACGATCTGACCCCAGAGGAGCGGCGGCTTCTGCGGGCTGAGCTGGAGGAACATTGCCAGAAACAGTACGGGAAAACCCTGAACGATCTCTATGCGGAGCGGTACCGGCAGGAGGCCGGGACGCCGCCCGAACTGGATGGCGGGAGCCAGCGGCTGGATCTGCGGCAGGTCACCTTTGAAGGCGACATCCCTGAGTACGACGGAACGCTGTCCTTTTACATGCCGGTCACTTTCGACCCGGACGCGGTGTTTGGGACCAGTGTGGCCTCGGATTCCAATGGCGACTGGCTCAACGTCTACGCCAACTATGACCTGGAGACGGGAGAGCCGGAACGTGCTTTGAGTGTCATACTCATCTGCGACGATGGGAATGAGTTCGAATTTTCCTATCCCCTGACTGCCCCGGAGCGGGAACAGCTCCAAGAGAAGATGCGGGACTACTGCCAGGCCCAGACCGGGATGTCCCTGGAGGAATACCGGCAGGAACTGCTCTCAGAGGAGCCATCCATGGGACCGCAGATGTGACCGCGCCGCGAAGTTTTTATCTGCTGTTCACAGAAAGAACGGCAGTTTTTTGTTGGTGTTTGTGAATGGATTTACGGCCGGACTTGCGCCATTGTGTGTTTGGCGACGGCCAGAGCAACGCAAAACGACTCGACGAGGAGGAAGATCAAATGATGATGCAGAACCAAACCCTTACCCCCAGCGAGCTGATCCGCAGAGTTGCGGAGGAGACCCAGTGCCTGATGGATATGCGCAGGGAGTCCATGGAGAACGGGGAACTTCCGGAAATTCCGGAGGAACAGGACGAGATCATCCAGCTCTATCAGAACGGGATCACGCTCATCGGCAAGGCGTGGGATCTCCAGACGGAGGCGGCAGCGGCGCGGGAACAGTTGCGGCACATCGCACCGGATGAGGACGAGGCCGACACCTGGGAACTGACGGAGACGCAGATCCTGGGCATCCTGTGGGGCCTCTTCGACACCACGGTGCGGCTGGAGGCCTTGGAAGACCGGCAGGCCATCTACGCGCTCACCCAGGAGATCATGGACTTCCACGGCCTGGATCTGCGGGTGCAGTCCAACTGAATCACGCGCCAGACTGCGGGGAGGTGCCGCCCACCGAGGGCGGCGCCTCCTGTTCTCCCCACCGTTGCCCCTGTGTCGCCCCGTGTTGCCCTTTTGAGGGGCAGGACGGCCCCGTACCCCTTCAGGCCCCTTGAAACGCCGTGTGGCCGCTGTTTGGACACGGCCCCGGTCGGAGCAAGGAGCACCGAAAAAAGTACGAGGATAAAGGACCGCCGTGGTGTGCCCCGGCGGTCCGGCCACAAAGCCCCGCAGTGCGGGGCTTTTTCACGCTGATAGCACCGCCGTCGGTTTTGAGGTTTTGAGAAAAATCCGCCGTGGTGCTGATGCGAGAGACTACTGCCGCAGGGGATTCCGGCTGCTTTTACCGCCGCATATGGCCTTTTGAGAGATTTGGAGGAAGTATGGAACAAGAGAACAGACTGAAGATCACCGTCTGGCTGAAGCCGGACGTCGTACAGCGTATGGATGGCTGGCTCAAAGTGGACAACTGTAAGAGCCGTGGAGAGTTTACTGAAAAGGCCCTCCGGTTCTACATGGGATACCTGGCAACTGAGGACACATCGGTGTTCCTCTCCCGCACCCTGGTGGACACCCTCCAGGGGATCGTGGCGGACAGCCACAACCGCCTGCGCTCCATGATCTTCAAGTGGTGCGTGGAGCTGAATATGATGGGCCACACCATCGCCGCCCACTTCCGGGCAGACCCCATCAACCGCAGAGAGCTGCGGGCCTATGCCGTGGATGAAGTGCGGCGCACCAACGGCCAGATCAGCTTCGACAGGGCGCTGGATCAGCAGCGCCGGTTCCCGGAGGATATCTTCGATGATGACGTATGAGTGACCTTCGATTCATGTCACCGTATCTCAAAGGCGGCGGAGACAGCGCCCGGAGAGCAAACCGTATCCGCTACTTTGCCACTCGCCCCGGTGTGGAGGTGCTCACCGATGGAAGTAGTCTGCCGGCCACCAAGAAACAGAAAGCCTATATCCAGCGGCTGCTTCGCGCCTTCCCTGACGCCAGGGAGCTTCTTGAGTATGCCGACTACCTGGAGCACCCGACACAGGAGTCCGCTTCGGAGTTCATCCGACAGGCTCGAGAGGACTTTGCGGTGCCCATGAGTCAGCGGGAGAACTACCTGGACTACGTGTCCCACCGCCCCGGCGTGGAGCTGCGGGGAGAGCATGGCCTCTGGACCAGCGGCGGAAAGGTGGAGAATCTGGCTGAGGCGGTACGGGAGGTGGCGGAACACCCCGGGAACGTGTGGACACCAGTGGTGGCGATCCGTCGGCAGGACGCGGAGCGGTTGGGGTATGACAATGCAGAAAACTGGCGTGCCCTGGTAAATGCCTGCCTCTGCGACATCGCCAAGGGCTACAAGATACATCCGGATCACCTGCGATGGTATGCTGCCTTCCACGAAAAAGAGAAGAGCGTCCATATCCACATGGTGATCTTCTCCTCGGCCCCCAAGGAAGGGTATCTCACCCAGGACGGCATCCGACAGGTGAAATCCGCCTTCGCCCGGCGGATCTTCCAACAGGACCTGATGCACGTCTATGAACAGAAGACAGAGTACCGCAATCAGCTGCAGCAGAATGCCGCGGCAGCCGTGCAAGAACTGATTCGGCAGATGCGGGATGGGACCCTGGAGAATCCACAGCTGGAAGATCAGATAGAGGCATTGGCGCGGCGTCTGCAGACGGTCAGAGGGAAAAAGGTCTACGGCTACCTGCCGCCGGAGGTGAAGCTGATGGTGGATGGGATTGTGGATGCGCTGGCTGCTGATGAGCGAGTGACAAAAGCCTATGATCTCTGGAATGAGATGCGGGAGTCCATCTGCCGGACCTACTCGGAGAACCTGCCGGAGCGGCTGCCGCTCTCCAAACAGAAGGAGTTCAAGCCTGTGCGGAACATGGTGATCCGAGAGGCGTTACTACTGGTACAACAGGAAGAAGGGATTGCGGAAGAGCCGCAGCGGGAAGCTGACCTACGCCACGTCCAACACGCTGCGGAGAGCGGCGATCCGGCGGCCATGTGTGATCTAAGCGACCTCCTGATGAAGCAGAGAAGAAGCAGTGAGGCGCTGTACTGGCTGGAGCAGTCCGCCCGAAATGGCGATCCTCGCGGGCAATATGCGCTTGGAATGTGGTATCTAAAACAAGGGAATGTCCAAAACGCGCTCCGATGGCTGACTGCGGCTGCTGGCCTGGGCAGCAGCACCGCTCAGTACCGTCTGGGGGTACTGTACCTGAAGGGCGAACAGGTGGAGAAGAATTGGGAGCTGGCAGTCCGATATCTGACTGCCTCCGCGGAGTGCGGAAACAAGTATGCTCAGTACACACTGGGAAGTCTGTATCATTCCGGAGATGGGGTCTCCAGAGACGAGGCCCTGGGCCGGGAGTGGCTGTCCTGTTCTGCGGCCCAGGGAAACCCATACGCCCAGCATCTGCTGGATCACCCGGGCCAGAACTGGTCTATTGCAGCCCAGTCTGTGACGCGGCTGCTGTACCACATGAGCCGGATCTTCGAGGACAACTGCAAGACAGACGCCATGCACCGGGGGCTGCAGATCGACCGCAAGCGCCGGCAGCAGCTCCGGGTGCGGAGAGTGGCTCTGGGGCACAAGCCGGATGACCATGAAGATGAAGAAATCAGTTTGCGATGAGACAGTCACCCCCTTGACTAAAAATATATATCATGGTATATACTAAGTAAGGAGGTGTGTCACCATGGAGACGGCAAAGATTTTTGAAACAGGTAGGAGTCAAGCTGTACGACTGCCAAAGAAATTCCGTTTCAATGCTGATGAGGTGGTCATACAGCAGTTGGGCGACGCTGTGCTTCTGGTTCCCAAGGAGTCTTTGTGGCAGACATTTCTGGATGGTCTGAACGGATTCACAGATGATGTCTTCGAAAATGGACGAGAGCAGGGATTGCAGGAGGAACGTGAATCTCTATGATGTATATGCTGGATACCAATATCTGCATCTATACGATGAAGAGGAAGCCCGAGAAGGTCCTGCAACGGTTCCAAAAGGCGCTGGATGAAGGGCTTTGTATCTCATCCATTACATTGGCCGAGCTGGAATATGGTATGCAGCACAGCTCTGATCCAGTAAAAAACGAGCGGGCCCTGATTCGATTCCTGGCACCGCTGAGTATTTTGCCATTCGGCGCGCTCGCAGCATCTGAATACGGTGCGATTCGAGCGGAGCTGCAGCGTAAGGGTACCCCGATTGGCCCCCTGGATATGCTGATTGCAGGGCATGCCAGAGCAGAGAATCTGATTCTTGTGACAAATAACGTCCGAGCATTTGAGCGGGTGCCGGACCTGGAGATCGAAAATTGGGCGGAGTGATTTGACAGCTATCTATGGGAAAGTTTATATGGGAAATCGTTTTGTACCAGATGACGGTGTAGTAGTACAAAGGGCCAGACAGGCCGTAACCCTAGCACTTAAAAAGAAGCAGATTTTAGGGCAGCCGATTGCCCGGTTCGATCCGAATACCAGAAAGGTGTACCTGGAATACAGTGACGGTACCTGCGTGGACTGCGGTATGGCTACGCGTGGACGTTATAGCGAGTGGCGAAAATAGGCGAATGCTTCTTTGACAACTCTCTGGATGCTCGTACCGTATCTTCACAAAGATGAAAGATATCTGCTGGTATTGTCCGGAGACCGGATTATGGCTAAAGGACGATATCATAGCACTGCCAGAGATCAAAACCGCCATGTGCGGTGCGCTGAGCAAAGCGATGGTCGAGTATTTCTGCTGGACAGAGAAACGTGTATTGATTATACTATAATTAGTTAAGAAGTTTCGCCTGATCGATTTGGAGGAGATTTCATGGACGGAGCCATGGAAAACCTGTATCGAAAAATAGCTGCCATCGGACGAAGGTTCCGGGCAGAGCGTGTGGTGCTGTTCGGCTCCAGAGCCAGGGGGGACAACCGCTCCCGCAGTGACATTGATATCGCGGTTTTCGGAGCGTCCCCAGATGACTTGCCTGCATTTCGTGAGCAGCTGGACGAATTGCCGACCCTCCTGGAATTTGATCTGGTTTTTGTGACAGAGCAAACCGATCCAAAATTGGTGGCCAATATTGAACGGGATGGTGTGATTTTAATGGACAAAATGCAGGAGAAGTATGAAAAGCTGGTCCAGGCCGTCCAACGTTTGGATGAGGCCATCGCTGATTACGATCAGATGGGCCTGGATTCCATCCGCGATGGTGTCATCCAGAGATTTGAGTTCTGTGCGGAGCTGGCCTGGAAGACACTGCGAGAGTATTTGCTGGACCAGGGGTATACAGAGATCAACAGCCCGAAGTCTGTGATGAAGCAGGCGTTTGCGGACGGTATTCTGGATCACGAAGAAGGCTGGCTCCACCTCCTGGATGCCCGCAATGAAACCTCGCATATCTACGATGAAGTAACAGCCACAACTGTATTCGGAGATATCCGGACTGTGTACGATCCGCTCTTGAAAAATCTGATTCAGAAACTAGGGACAAAATAAATCTCAGCTTAATTTACGATCGATTTGGAAGCGCCCGTTCTCCATCTGGAGAGTGGGTGCTTTTTCTTTTAGGGGTGAGATGATCATAAAAGAATATATCCTATTCAGTGACGAGCAAAAGCGCCGGGCCAATGCGGTGGATCTGGAGGATTACCTGCTCCGCCGGGGCGAGAAACTACTTCCATCGGGCCGGGATAAGCGTCTGGCCTCAGATCACAGTGTGACCATCCGAGGCAGCGAGTGGTTCGACCATGAGACCCAGCAAGGCGGCCGCGCCATCGACTTCGTGCGGATGCACGATGGCTGCTCCTTCCAGGAGGCGGTCACGAAACTGCTGAACGGAGAGCAGGGACAGATGTTTCAGCAGGCGGAGGAACGGAAAGAGAAATTGCCGAAACCCTTTGCCCTGCCAGCCGCCCATCACACCATGCGCCGGGTGTACGCCTACCTTATCCAGCAGCGGCACCTCGACCGGGATATCATCACCCATTTCGCACGGGCGGGAACGCTCTATGAGGATGCGGACTATCACAACGCCGTGTTCGTCGGGACAGACGAACACGGCGTTCCACGTCATGCACAGAAGCGCAGCACCAATAGCTGTGGAAGAGCCATCAAGCTCAATGTAGAGGGCAGCGAGGCACGATACAGCTTTCACCACCTGGGAGACGATGGGGACCTGTATGTGTTTGAGGCTCCCATCGACCTGCTTTCCTATCTCGCCCTGTACCCGGAAGACTGGCAGCGCCACAGCTATGTGGCCTGCTGCGGCACCAGCTATGAGCCGGTGCGGTGGATGCTGACGCAAATGGAGACACCGCAAATGGTCTCTCTGTGTCTGGACCACGACAGAGCAGGGGAACGTGGAAGTGAGCGGATGGCGGAACAGATCGCATCGGAGTTCGGCATTCCCACTCGGCGACTGATATCAGAACAAAAGGATTGGAATGAAGACCTCTGCGCCATGCAGGAACACCCAAAGCAGGGGATGGAAATGAAAATGAGGTGAGAGATCCAAATGAACCAGAATGTCTGGTCACTGATTGGCTTTGCCGCGGTGGCTTTGATCGTGGTGGGAGGGCTGGCATTTCTTTCCCAGCACTACACCCTGGACAATATCAAGAGTAAAACTGTGGGTGACGGGCAGTACGGCACAGCCCGCTGGGCGACAAAGCGGGAGGTTCAAAAGACGTACCGCCATGTGCCTTTCCGGCCGCACCGCTGGCGGAGGGGCAAACAGCTGCCGAAGCAGCAGGGGCTGGTGCTGGGCAGCGTGGGCCGGAAGAACCATGTCACAGCCTTAGTGGATTGCGACGACATACACTGCCTGATGATCGGCGCCAGCGGCGTGGGCAAGACCGCTTTCTTCCTGTATCCGAATCTGGAGTATGCCTGCGCCTGCGGCATGAGCTTTCTGGCTCTGGATACCAAGGGAGACCTGGCCCGGAACTACGGCGCCGTGGCCAGTCAATACTACGGCTACAAAGTCTCTGTGATCGACCTGCGAAATCCTACCCGGTCCGACGGCAGCAACCTGATGACACTCATCAACCGCTACATGGACCTGTCTCGGAGGGCCCCGAAAGAACTTGGCCATAAGGCCCGGGCGGAGAACTACGCGAAGATCCTGGCCAAGACGCTCATCGCCAACGGAGGTGACGGCACCGCCCAGTACGGCCAGAACGCCTATTTCTACGAGGCGGCCGAAGGCGTGCTGAGCTCGATCCTGCTCCTGCTGGCGGAATACCTGCCGCCGGAGAAAGGCCAGCCGGATATGCGGCACATCGTGTCCGTGTTCCAGCTGATCCAGGATCTCCTTGCTCCGGATCCCCGCCGCAAAGGGGTCAATGGATTTCAGACTCTGCTGGACCTTCTGCCAGAGCACCACCAGGCAAAGCGGCTGGCCACGTCGGCGGTGGGCGCCTCCGAGGCGTCCATGGCCTCGGTGATCTCCACTGCCCTCTCCCGCCTGAATGTCTTTTTGGACACAGAGATGGAGCAAGTCCTCTGCTTTGACAGCGCCATGGACGCGGAGACCTTCGCCTCGGAGCGATGCGCCCTCTTCTTGATCGTCCCAGAGGAGGATACCACCAAGCACTTCATGGCCAGCCTCACCATCCAGAACCTGGCGCGGGAACTCTTCTCGCTAGCGGACGAAAACGACGGAAAGCTGAAGAATCGGGTGGTGTTCTTCTGCGACGAGCTGGGCACCATGCCGCCCTTTGACATCCTGCCCCTGTTCTCCGCCGGCCGCTCCCGGCGGCTGACGCTGGTGCCCATCATCCAGAGCATCGCCCAGCTGGAGAAGAACTACGGCAAGGAGGGCGCGGAGATCATCCAGGATAACGTGCAGGACACCATCTTCGGCGGCTTCGCGCCTAACTCCAAGACCGCGGAGGAGCTGTCCAAATCCCTGGGAAGCCGGACGGTCCTCTCCGGCAGCATCTCCAGAGGGAAGAATGATCCGAGCCAGAGCTTACAGATGATGGAGCGTCCCTTGATGACGCCGGACGAATTGAAATCCATCCCCAAGGGAGAGTTCATTGTCATGAAGACCGGAGCCCATCCCATGCGGACCCGGCTGCGGCTGTTTCTGGAGTGGGGCATCACCTTCGGCAAGCCCTACCGGGTACCGGAACGGATGGACCGGACGGTGGCCTGCGCCGGCAGGAAGGAGCTGATCCGGGCCATCTGGGCGGACCAGGAGCGGAGAGAGCGGCAGGAGATGCGTGCCGTCCGCCAGAGCAGCTACAACACGGAGGAGAAGAGAACATGAGCTTTTTCAACGATGTCTACGGCGACCAGGAGCTGACCGCCCGGGCCAAGATGCTTTGTCTCTATCTCCATGACCGGGCCAACGGAGAGGGCGAGAGCTGGTACGCTATCGGCACCATCGCCCAAGACCTGGCTCTCTCCCGTTCCACGGTGAAGCGGGCGCTGAATGATCTGGTTCGGCTGGGCAGAGTGGAGAGGCTCCCCCGTTACCGGGAGAACGGCGGCCAAACCTCCAACCTGTACCGCTTGCGGAAATGAGGGCAGACGAAAAGCGCAGCCTCCCCGCCAGGGGGAGGCTGCGCCAGTCAACTGGACCTGGGGCTGGGTCATCACGGTCCACCCAGAAGGTCACAGTTGAAGGAAATTTATCATCAGAGGAAAACAAAGTGCCTGCAATTTTGATGAAAAAAGAAAAGTTCTCAGTTATTTTATGCAATTTCTTTTACAGCGTCGACAGCCTGTTTCTCGAGTTAGTAGATGAGATTTTCAAGCTGGTCCACATAAGACTTGACTCAAATTGGAAACAATTACTCTGTTGAAGATCTCGCTTGGTGTTGCTTTCCCAGCAAAATCCGTCTTACTCCCTAACCCTTATCGGTAGGGGGTATGGTACCCCGTATAATTTGTCCTTCACCAATATTTCTTTCAAGTACAGTCATCGCGGCAGTATGGCTATCTGGTCCTCCATTCGATGCGCAGTAGTAAGTTAGAACGATAGGTCTAATATTCCTTTCAAATAAATCTAGGGCTGTTTTCAATACGCAGCAATCAGTATCGATGCCGACAATATATGCTTCCGTGATCCGAAACTGCGCAAGCAGATTCAATACTTGCTCCGTACAAGAAGAGTATATATGTTTATCAATCACATAATCAGCTTTTTCCTGTACAAATGGGATTAGATCCGTCTCTGGAGAAGCCATAAGCCGCTTCCAATGCATAATTGTCTCAAATGGTCCTCCCCAGTTGATAAATTTTGTGGCGATGATAGGCCCTTCTCGAAACTCGCTCATCAGTTTCTCGATGCGCGGAAGGACAAATTCTGTCTTCGGACTGACAAACCCGTTCTGGACATCGACTACAAAAAGACACTTCATATTGATTTCCTCCGATTCAATTCTTCCAGATCAGCAAAAGAATTCCCAGAACGATAATGGCTATGTTAATCAGTATTCCGGCGTGTGGGAACAAGTGATCTCCATATTCCGCAACAATTGGTGCAATTTCAATCACTGCAATGAAAAAAAGCAGCAATTCGCTAGATTGCCCCAAACGCCTTTGGCGGATCCCGACCTCTAACTGCTCTCGGTCGAGGAGATATTTAATTTTTCTCCGTAGCCGCTGAATATTATCTGCCAATCCGCTGGTATCTACGAGTCCCCGTTGGATTTCAAGAATCCTGGAGGGCATACTGGAGTCATTGAAATCCAAAAGCCGGTCCTCCAAAAGTTCTAACTCATAATTTTGGCGCTGTAAGTCAATAATTTCTCTTCTGGTAATCTTTGATGGCATTCCCAAATTTTTATCCAGGCAGTAAATATAAAACCAATCACATTGTAGCTGAACCTCCAACGCGATATATTCTTCCCGATCAGTATTCTGAATCTGCCCCACCAAAACGACAGCCGCCCAACTCATATATGTGTTTAAATGGCGATGCCGCTCAAAATCATGCAGTTCTTCCCCACTCTCCAGACTGTTCAAAATTTTTGAAATATCAAATCCAGACGCACTGGCTGTTGAAAATTTACTTGAGTCCTCCAAATACAACAGTGCGGGATCCATCAGCGCATAGATATTGCGCTTCAACCATCCAGGAAAATTTCGAAAATCTTCTCCGTTCATCAAGTCTTTATCGATTTCAAACATGGATAATGTCATGATATAGGAAAGTCCCCGGTTTTCAAACTCCGCATTGGCGCTCTTTCTCAGTTCTCGTTCATGTTTGCTGCCGGCGCGAACAATTGCCCTCAGATCAGCTATGGTCGCATCCAACACACTGGATTCTGGATGGGCCCATTTGAACAGCTGCGAGTGGGCAATCTTTCTGTTCTCACAGTAAAGCACCGAGAACTCCTGATACCTATCCCCAAAGCTAACCGGGCTCTCCTGGATCACGGACACACAGAGTCCGTTTTCAAAGACATACATCTCGACTTTGTCATTAATTTTGAACGCGGCGCAGCAGCCCTTAATAATTGATTCCTGACGGGGCGTTAAATCCTTTTCCTGAAACTGTTCCAGCACAGTCCGCTGAATAGCCTGTACATCTGCGTTCGTCAACTGTCGGCCCAGATCGAAGGGGATCACCCGGATCGGGTATGCTGTCACATGCTCTTTCATCTCGCTCCCATCCATTCTCTTCTTTTGGAAGCCAGAGCCGGACGGCCAGCACCCCCCGGCCATCCAGCTCTGATCCTTATTTTTTTAAAACTGTTTTGCGCGATCCTTCCAGTACTGCCTGCGGAACTTCTCATACTTGTCTGCGTCGAAACTCTTCCTGCCCTCTCCGTCCTTTCGGAAGCTGGGCGTCCCCAGATGGATCTGTCGGCTGTACTTGTCATGGTCTGTGGCCGGGATCTCTAGCATGGTTCCATCCCGCTCTTCGCCCGCGAAAAAGCCGTATCCGCGGAGGGTTTCCCGTCCGCTGACGTGGTGGAGTTCCACCTGGACCAGCACCGGTTTTCCCGTCTCGTCCCGTACCTGGACAAACGGGGCCTTGCCGTCCCGCATGAGCTCAATGTTGGTAGTGTCTGCCGTCACCTCGTGCCCGTTCATATATTTTGTCCCGGCGGGAACGCGACAGGCCGGGTCGATATCCCGGTTCTGGTAGACGGTCCGCTTTACCGGCACCTCACGGCGCGATTCCGTGCCCGCATCAGCCACGGACACCGTCCCCTGGTATTCTGTTCTGACGTAGCGGCCGCCCTTCCCATAGGCCGCCCGCCCCTGCGCCTGGCCCCCCGCCGCCGGGGACGCACCGCTGGCCGCGGCGGGAGCCGTCAAGGGTTTGCACCGGAGACAGAGAGATTCTTTCCGATAATCGCCGCCAGCGCCGCCGCGGCCACCACCAGGTTCTTCTGCACCTTGATGACCGAGCTGTGCCCGGTCTTTTGGGCCTCCTCCACCAGGGTGAGGATTTCCTTGATCTGGGCGGTATGGGGGCCCAGGACCTCTTGGAGCTCCTCAAAGGTACTCTCCAGGCTGGTGGACGCCTCCGCGATCATCTGTGTGGCCTCCGGCAGTGCCGCCGCCAGATTCTTCAGCGCCTGAACGCCAGTCTCATCCATTTTGACTTTTCCCATCCTGTCACACCTCAGCTTTCGTCCATTTCCCGCAGCCTGCGCAGATACTCCACCAGGTCGTCCCGCTCCTCCGACAGCTTGGCGGCCAGGGTTCTCGCAGTACTGACGGCCTCCTCGTATTTCTTGACTCCCAGCAGGACGTTCCTCTGGGCAGTCAGGCTGGCCTCGTCCCCCTCCATGTTGTCCATGCAGGTCTGCACCGCCGTGAGCATCACCTGGCAACTGTTCTCCACCTTGGTACAGAAGGTCCCGATTTCCTCAATCATCGTGTCATAGCACGCAACATCTCCCCAATTTGCCAAAGTCCTGTCCCTCCTTCATGTTTTTTATGTAAACGGTGACATCACCGTTCCATCCTCCGCAACGCTCCAGCCGTCCCAGGACACGCCTGGATGCAGGTAGGGCCGGAAGCTGTAGCGGTCAATGGTGTCCGTGTAAAGGCAGACATGCTCTGCCAGCGAGGAGGCTGCCGCAGTGCCGAAGAGCATCCGGGACTCGTCTGCGGAGATGCGGAAGGTGAGCCGGTGGCGGAACGCCTCCTCCCGGATCCCCACCTGCTTGAAGTCCGCGTAGGAACTGGCGCACAGCAGGAAGTGAAGGCCGTTTCTGGGGCCCTGCTGCACAATGTATTTCAAGTCCTCTTTGGCATTGTAGGCCCGCACCTGTGCTGCCTTCTGGACAGGCGATTCCGGGGTACGCTCTGCCAGGGTTGGGGCGGAGCCTTCCGCGGGTTCCTGAATCTGAGGGGTCTCTCCGCCGCCCTGCCCGCTCAGCTGTGCCCATAGAGCGTCCAAGTCGTCCAGATTCAAAAATTCCTCCTCTTCCTCTTCGCCCTCCTGGCTGCCGCTCTGGGCGGCCATGGCCTGGGAAAACTGGGCGCGCAGCCGGGCCGACGCCTCGTCCTCTTCTCCGTCTGCCAGGATGCCGGCCGCAGCCGCGGCGAGTGCGCCCGCTGCGGAGCCGGCCTGCTCCGCCCCGGAAGCCTGCTGGGCCTTCTGGAAGGTCTCCATGAACTCAAAGTCCATACAGATGCTCTCAAACCCCAGCAGCACGATGAGCCGGTCCTCCAGGGGTTCGCCCTGGTTCAGCCGCTGCCGGAGAGAATGGATAGAGGCGCAGATCCGGTCCAGATCCGTCTCAATCTCCCAGCCTTTCCAGGCGCCCTCCCTGGCGGCGCGGTACAGAGGGTTCCGCTGATAGGCCCACACCTCCACCGCCCGCTTCTGGGCTTTAAAGGACTTTACTGCGGACGTGACGACAGAGATACCGCAGTTCTGCTCACTTGCGCCGCACAGCAGCAGCAGGTTTTGCCGGGATTCCGGCGTGATTGAAATTTCCCGCATACTGCGCATCAGCCGGGGTGTCCCCGGAAAAAGGAAGATCTCATCACCGTTGTATCCGCCTCCGGCCAGCAGGGTTTTCCGCTCCCGGGCGGCCCTGTCGGCGTCATAGGCCTCATATGTGTTGCCGTCCACCAGCACGGGGTGTTTGTTCACATAGGTGTGGATATCACCGGGCTGGTAGGTTTCCACTGGCACCATCGTCCGGTTCAGGGACTCGATCATCTGATCCCGCACGCTGTAATCCGGGAAATACATCACCAGAACCCGCATCACCTGGGGCAGCGTGTCCGCGCTCACCCGGTATTTCACCAGAGCGTAGTGGGGCGGAAGCGCGTCCATCCAGTTGCGGACCTGTTCCGTCTTTAGGTTGGGGGACAGTTCCAGGGTCTCGGTGATCTCCTCCTTCGTCCCCTTCATGGCGATCCGCTGCTGGATCTGGGCCCTGGCCGTGGGCGTCAGGCCGGCAATGCCCGTGGTAAAGGTCTGGCTGGAAAACAGGAATCGGATGCCCAGCGCTGCACCCTTGGCCAGCAGATTCTGCAGCTTGAGCTTGTAGGTCTGGGAGTCCGCGATGGCCTGGGACATGATGGAGAACTCGTCCAGGATGACGAAGATCACCGGCATGGGCTCCTCCAGCGCGTCGGGGGCGATCTGGTCGATCCGCTCCTTCCCCAGGCGTGCAAAGATTCGCTGCCGCTCCATCATCTTGTCTGTGAGCTTGTCGATCAGGTCATAGACCAGCTCCTGGGACTCATCCAGCAGGATATACTTCACATGGGGCGGACAGTTGGTGATGTACCGCTTGAATTCCAGCTGCTTGAAGTCCGCCAGCCACAGTTCCACATTGTCCGGATGGTACTGGCGGATCAGCCCGGCAATCAGGGTGTGGAGTAGCGTGGACTTGCCAGAGCGGGAAGCGCCCACCAGATAGGCGGCAAAGTTCTCATTTTCAAAGGAGAGGCTGTGGGCGCGGTCCTTGCTGTCAATGCCGAAGGGCAGTTCAATCTTTTGATAAGCACGGACATACGCCGGCAGCTGGGCGCAATCGTACCGCTTCGGATACTCGTTTCCGATGCTGTGCTCCTCCAGCCGGCGGACCCGCACTGCCTCGGCGTATTCCGCTGGGATCTCCCCTGAAAAGGTATACCAGGTGAAGCGGCGGGGTGCCTCTTCTCCATACCGGATCAGGGTTTCCCGTGGGAGCATGGTGACCTGTATGGCGTTCTGGGCAGCGTACTCCGGCAGCGGCAGCGTCTCGGCGTCCTGCGGGGTGTTCCGCTGATAGGTCACACTGATAAAGGAGATCCCGTACCGCTCGTAATTGGTCATGATCCGCTGGAGGTAGTCCCGATCCCGGCTCTCAAAGGCGTTTGGCCAGCCGAAGAGCACGATGGTCCGCCTTGGCAGCTGCCTGCTCTCCTCCGCTGTCTCGTTGTACTCCGACACAGAGTCACACAGTTCCAGCGCCTCGTCCAGGTCTGCGAACGAAGAGACGATCCGCTCCAGCGCGGCAGACAGCTGCTCCGGATTCCGCGGCACCTGCGCGATGGCAAAGGTATTCTCCATCTGCCGCAGAGATCCCAGCGCGGCGGAATTGAAGCGGACGGCATCCAGCACATAGACCTTATTCCTGCCGGCCGGGTACCCTTCCAGGATCTTCAAAATCAGATTCTGCAGAGCCCTGTCCAGCTGCCTGGCGCGGGACGGCGTGCAGGTGACGGCCATGGCGAACTCCCGTCCAGTGTCCAACTCCACCGGCAGCAGCACCCGGCCTGACTCGCTGTCATAGAATTTTCCCATCAGCGTTTTCAGGACCGGCCGCTGCTCCTTCGGCACATGGAGCGGTGCGGCGCAGGCGCCCGGGGCCACTGCGCCCCGGCGCACCTCCGGGCAGACGTAGGTCTCAGGAGGTGTCTCATACCAGTACTGCCGGTTGGCTGCTGTCACCTCCGCGGCAAAAGCCGCCATCTCATCGCTGAGGACCAGGTCCCGGAACTCCCCGTTTAGCCGGTCAATCCGGCTCTCCAACTCCCGAATCTCGTCATCGCGGCCGGTGTCGGCCTCCTCCTTCAGCTGTGCGATGCGCCGGGTGAAGTCCTGCTTCTTCCCCTCCAGGAAATGCTCGTCGCACTTGGCCACCACATAGACCCGCTGGGCATAGGGGTCGTTGGAGGACATGGGGTCGATCATCATGGCCCAGCTCCGCAGGCGGTTCAGGTTTACCCGGTAGCCGGGCGGGGCCTCGATGGTAAGGACATTTTTGCTCTCCAGGTTCCGCTCCGCCAGCCGCCGGAAACCCTCGATCTTCAGCAAATACTCGTCGATCTTCCGGATCTGCTCCTCCAGCTTGGCAATCCGCACCGGCAGGTCTCCCTCCCGCCGCGTCTGGATCGCGGAAACGGCCTCTCTAGCGGCAGTGATCTGATCCTCGATCTGCGCAGTCCGCTGATGCATCCGCGTATAGTTTTCAAGCAGTGAATCCATTGCGGTCTCCCTCCTGACATGCAAGAATCACAGGGGCGGAAAAACGGCAAACGGGGAGAATTTCAACAGCGACAGGTCCTTCACCAGGGGGTACTTTTCCCGGTACAGGCGGAAGCCCTCTCCGTACACGTCATCCCGGGCTGCCAACAGGCGCTCCTGCCGCTCTGCGTAGAAAGTCTCTCCCATCTGATAGAGGAACTGAACCGCTGCCCAGGCGGCCATTCCCTCATAGACAATCTCCCGGTTGCGGTCCTCGCCGTAAAGACGGCGGATCTCACCATCATTCCAGTTCAGATACTGCCAGATATGGGTCATCTCGTGAACTATGGTGTCAATGGCCGCCAGGCGGGGGCTGCCATTTTCAATCAGCAGGCTATAGTGTCCGCCTTTCCGCTGGGCGAAGCCCAGGACCCGTGCCGCGACTGCCGTGCTGGGGCGGAAGATCTGCCCCGCCCCCCGGGCTACGGTCCTGGCATCTGTCATTCCCACCCGGATCGGGACCTGATAGCGGATATTGTAGAAGCCCTCCATCATGTCCAGGACCCGGTAGAACAGTTCCTGAAAATCCTCCACCGTGGTGATGGCGCTGGCGGAGCAGTCGTTGCAGCGGATCCGGCCATCGTTGAGCCGCTCATAGCTGACGCCGCTGAGGGGCGCCTGGCAGAAGTCACAGTGGTTGGCGGTCTCCAGATCCAGTTCGGTCTGCTCCATGGCCGCCCGTTTCCGAGCCTGGGTCAGGGCGCTGTTCCCGCAGCCCCGCACCCGGAGATACCGGTGCAGATCCTCAATCCGGAGCCGGCCGTCAATCTCCTCAAATCCGAATTTGAGGTAGCACTCCTTCTGATACCGGGTCTTTTCCACCGGCGTGACGCCGGCGGCGTCAAAGGCGTCTTTCAGCCAGATGTCGTCGTCCGGCATCCCTTCGCCCTCAAAGATGTCCGTTCCGTCGATATGGACCAGGTCCGCGTCTGCGTCATCCTGCGGCTCCGGGCCATTGTTCTCACGCTTTTCCGCTTCCGCGTCCGGCTGATCGTCTTCGGCAGGAGAGACGGTCCCTGCGCCTTCCGCTGCGGAGCCATTCTGATTCTCCAGGTCGAACTCCGCTTCTCCGGCAGGGCTGTCCACCTGCGGCAGCGGCCCGCCGTTCTTCTCCGGCTGCTCCTCCAGGGCGTAGTCCTCGGTCTCTGGCTCAGGCATTTCCGCGGGCTCTGGGTCCTGGGTGGGGGACTGCGCTGTTGGGACTGGCCTGTCAACCGCAGGCTCTGGCTCCCGATGGGTGAACAGGGCCCGAATCCGCTCCGCCATTTTGAGGAAGCGGCTGCGCCGGATGGCCTGGTCCGCCGGGAGCTTTACATCCCCCATCACCGGGTCTGCCCGCTCCGGCTCCCGCATTTTCTCAAAGTGCCAGTCCAGGAAATCCGCCACGATCTCCAGCAGCTGGGGCAGGTTGCGGGTCACAGCGTCCAGCAGGCCCAGGTCGATGTCACTGTCCTCAATCACATAGATGCATGCATCGTCGTCCACACCCTCCAGGGTGTAGACCATGTAGTTGAGCATCCCGTCGATGTCCGCCGGCCGCTTGGCCGTCACGGCCAGGTATTGCCACGCGCTGGGGAAAACCGAGCGGAAGATCTCGGAGAGCAGCAAGCAGAGGGTAAAGCGGATCTTGTCGTCCGTATCCGGCAGGCGGATCCGCAGCACATCCTTGTTCCGGTACTGCCGGTCGTAGTTCCGGGCACGGGGATCGTTGTCGAAGCGCACCTCCCTGGCCAGACGCAGGTCATGGTTGTCCCGCAGTTCCAGATAACCGGAGGTCACAACTGAAAAGCTGCACCGGAGGATCGTAGTCTCCACATCCATGACCTCCCGGGAGAATACCACCTCCGGCTCCTCCGGCGTGGAGAAGCGGTATGTGCGGATCTGGCGGTAATATCTGCGGGCCGTGTAGAGATCCGAGGCCCGGCGCAGGATGATCCCGCTCTCCGGGGAGATCATCCGCACCTCGTAGTACTTGCCGTCATAGGTCACGAACTGCCCGGGCAGGATGGTCTGTGTCACATGCCCGAACATCCTGGCATCAATGTACGCGCTGTCTGGCGTCTCCTCCTCCACGATGTAGTAGGCGTTTTTCAGCGAGGCGGCAAAGTACCTGTCAAAGTCCGCCCGCGAAATGCCGTAGCAGCTGCTGGTACGCGGGATGACGGGGTCCGTCTCATCAGTGACGGTCTTGATTTCCAGCACCGCGCTGTCTGCAAAGGTGTATGTCCGCAGCAGCCGGCTCAGGGTCTCAAAGGTGTTTTCCCTGCCGCAGCCTGCCAGCCGCAGCTCCTCCGCCGCCTCCGCCTCCGAAACCGGGCGGATGGCCATGAGGATCACCAGCTTCAGCAGGGTATTGCGCTCCGTCTTTGCGTAGTCAGGGACCAGGGAGGGAATCGCATTGGGATTGGAGAAAAACATCTGCTGGTTGCAGCGCATGTAATCCCGCAGCAGGTAGTTCTCGGAAAGAACGTTGACAAACACCTGGTCTTTCCCGCGGGAGAGGAACGCCCGCATCATGCTGAAGAGACTGCAGAACTCGTCCTCCGCGATGATGAACTGCTCTTTCCGGGCGGCAGAGCTCCAGAGGCCGGGGACAAAACGAATCTTCTCGTAGAGGCTCTTCTGCTGAGCAGGCAGATTCATATACCGGCAGAGGGTGGCATAGTGCTGGCCCGCGATCCATTTCAGGTCCCGCAGGGGCGCTTTGGTCTCACCGTACCATGTGACCTGCGGAATCTGGTTTTTCACCGCGGCGGCAGCCAGCTCCAGGCCGTTGCCCAGAAAACGGGTCTGCTTGTCAAAGAGCCGCTGGCGCATAAAATCGCCGTCCGCATTCCAGGCCATCCCCGTATAGGTACACCGGGGAACCGGCATGGCCGTCACATTGGTGATCTCCGTGTGGAGCAGGTGGGACATGGTGTCCACCAGCCCGTCTGTATAGCGGTCACAGATGCAGTACACCGGCGAGCTGTCGTAGCGGCAGATCTCCTCTGTCAGGATACTCAGGCCAATCTGCCCTGTATTGATCATGAGAGACGGCTCCAGCAGCAGAACAAACTCCGTCTCGCCGAAGAAGGGGCGGTTGGCCGCCAGTACCTCCACGTCGTACATCTGCCGGAAGCTCAGGACACCCACCTCGCAGTCCGGCGCCTCCTTGTCCAGTTCCCGCACCCGCCACATGGAGCGCAGGTGGGAGTAGTCCCGCAGTAGCTCTGTCAGCCAGGTCACAGCATCCCGGCCGGTGGAGCTGCGGGCGGCCACCACCAGGCATTTCTTCCCCCGCAGCAGGGTGTTGACCACCGGCAGCGTCAGATAGCTGCCCAAGTCCCGGTAGAACGGGTTGAAAAATACAACGCTCTTCCCCCGCATCATAGTGGCGGCCGCCTGGACGCAGTCCGCGTCAAAGATCTCCCGGCTGTCCCGGGTGAGGAAGTACTTCGCAGTGTTCCGCACCGCCGCATCCTCAGATCGCTCCATCTCCTTGAGGAGCTGGGTGGTGCCCTGCCGGGCGGAGAATTCGCACCCGGTGTGGGAGGCCAGCATCTGGGGAGCAAACAGCTTCTCATAGATCTCCCGGATCCGGTAGTAATTGCCCTCTCTCCGGGCATCCGCCTCGTCCCCCATCACGGTGTGGGCGAACTCCTCCCGGGTCTGGCCGCCCAGAAAATGCCGGATCTCCAGAAGCACCGTCAGGGCCGCGCAGGGAAATGCATAGATCCAGACAGCAGACTCCGGACCGCAGATCCAGGTGGCCGCCAGCAAAACCGTGCTCACTCCAGCGGCGCAGTAAACGAACACCCGCATAATGCCCCGGAAGCCCGCCCAGCGCCTCTGCAGGAACCACTGGCCGTAGGTCTCGTCATACTCATAAAAGCCCGCGGCCACCGATTCCATCCACTGGTGGTCCTTCCCCTTGGCGGCGATTATGGGGCGCGCCACACACTTGACTAGCAGAAAACCAATCATCAGCAGGACGTTGAGCATCAGAATGTCCCCGTTTGTCAGGAACTCCTGCTGACAGAGGCTCTGGGCCCAGTCCCGCCGGAGGGAGAGTACCACCGCGGCGATGGCCCCATATACCAGCGCCACCACGGGCAGTGGGGCCTGCCTTCCGCGGCAGTCCCGCCTGCAGTTGACCAGCGTCTCCAATCCGCAGAGGAGTGCGAGGGCGCCCAGAGTCACTGCCAGCTTGATCCAGTTATCTTGCGTCATCATACAACTCCTCTCGCACAATGTGCAGTCTGCTGATGAATCCGAATGGCGCCTCCGCAGTGTCGCCGGTGGTGTTGACGGGGACGCTGTAGCTGGCCTGGTGCTCGAACGTATACAGCGGATTCTCCTGGGGCGGAATCTCCGTATCAAACGCCAGGTCCTCGTCGAACTCCGTTGCGTCAAAGTTCACCGGGAGATAAAACGCCGTGCTCCAGATCTTCAGTTCCTGCTGGAATGCGTTCAGCGCCGCCAGGTGGTTCTGCTTGTAGAACTGGGCCTCGTCCCGGAGAAAGCGCTTGCGCCGCATGAGAGAGAGATACGAACTGCCATGGATATAGGAGGCAATACTGCCCATATACCGGGAAAACAGCGAGGTGCTCTCTGACACTCGGGTCATAGCCGCCCCCAGAAAGCTGTTGAAGCCTCCCAGCCGATCCCGCAGCCGGTTTCTCTGCACCAGCAGGGCCAGCACCTCTGCCAGGGCGAAAGCACCCGCCCCTGCCAGCGACGCGGCAAGCACCGCCTGCCAGGAGCCCCATCCCTGCCGGCCATACAGCACAGCGGCTGGGAGAAGGCTCAGGGCAAACGTGCCGGCGGCGATGCCGAGGCCCCAGACGGCGCCGCGGGTGGTGACCCGCTCCAGAAGCGTGTCCTGCACGCCCTTCTCCAGCGCCGCGAGCCGTTCCAGATCCGCAGACTCGCCGCAGGGAAGCTGCTCCCGCAGGTCCAGAATGGAGCCGTAGAGCTTGTCCAGCTCCCCGGTCAAATCCTCCGTCTGAAACGCGTCCAGGGGCGAGACCTCCGCGTCCGTATAGCGGCAGTAATGCCGCACCCTGTCTGCAGTCTGGTCCAGCGCCCGCTCCGCGCAGGTGTTCATGCTCTCCAGCGCGTCCTCTGCGGCTGTGCGCATCTCCCGCCACTGCTCCATGTCAGAGGTGCCGGTCCTCGCCGTCAATTTGAATGCGCCGGGCTTGGCGAAACACTCCTCCCGGCGGGGCAGCTTCAGCACCACCGGCGCCTCCAGGCGATAGTCCGGCAGCACAGGCTGCTGCTGGTCCTTCTTCTGGATCTCCCGCTGGATGCTCCTGGTGATGAAGCGGCGGGCGTTGGCAGTCCTGTTGGCGCATTCCTGCACCGTGGCGCACATCTTCTCCCTGTCAAAGTCCACGTCGATCCGGTGGAGCCGGTAGGCCTGCAAGGTATTGGGCTCGATCTCGTTCAGGGCCAGAAGCAGCACGGCGGTCCAGACCCTGAACAGCGCGGCATCCCTCTGGACGGGTCCCTGGCGGTCCACCTCCAGGAAGGTGAACCGGCAGTTGCTGGGGTAGCCGTTCCGCTTCCAGAAAGCGGAGCTGTCCGTCTCCCGGGACAGCTGCCAGACCTTTTTCTCCCCTTCCCCCCTGACATTCCGCCTTGTCCGCAGAGAGACCAGGATGATCTCCTCCGGCGGCCGGCCATAGAAGTGGTATTTTTCGCTCAGCGCCTGGTAGGCCGCCTCATCCTCCGGATTTACCTTCGGCCGGTAGACCATGCGGGGAGCCTTGTTCTCCTCGGTGATCATGTCGCATTCAAAGTCCATCTGCGGGGCAGGCACGCCCCCCAGCATCTGCGTCAGCCGCACGAGGGGCACGGGGTTTTCCCGAATGCGGGCCTCCGGAACGGCGTTATCCAGGAAGTCATAGGGGTTAGCGGGAGAGGCAGGAAAGGTCTCCCCATCGTCCTCCAGACGGACGATAATGGCCCGCCACTCCTCCCTGCCGCCTGTGACATCGTAAATCTCCGGGATGACCGTATCAATCGTCGTGCCGGACTCCATCCACAGGCAGGTCCCGACCCTGCCGGTGCTGATGGCCTCCAGAAAGAGGGGGCGGAACTCGTGGAAGGAGTCCATTGTTTTTTGATTCTGGATCAGGACAGAGTACATTGAAACCACCTCACAAGTTCTGCGCGGCCGTCCACCTCGTCAAATGCTCAGTTCCCGTGCCTTTGCCTGGACGGCCTTGGCGTCCCGGGCTAGTCCCAGGTCCTCAAACGCCTTGGCAATGATGCTGCAGGTCCGGCTGAACAGGTAGTCCTGGTAGATGTTCTTCCCGCCGAAGGTCTCCTGTGCCATATCGGCCAGGAAGAGCTCAAACTGCTCCCGGAGGATGGTTCCCATAGCCTCCGGCAGTTCCTTGGCTGAGCAGAAGTGCAGCAGCGACTTCCGGATCTCGGAAATCTCAGCCTTCAGGATCTGCAGCACGCTCTCCTCATAGTACTGCTCGGACTTGATGGATTTCTTCATCAGGACGGGGATGTCAAACACACTGCGGACCTGCCTGCCGTCAGCCAGGGGGTATTCCCGGATCCGGAAAGACTTCAGACAGCTGACCAGCAACCCCTCCTCCAGGGGGATTCCCTTGTCCACATCCGCCGTGGTGAGGAAGGCGATCCGGTCCAGAACCCGGGTCACCAGTTCGGGATAGATCGCAAAAGCATCCAGCACCTCATAGAGATGGTCGCAGGGCGTGCCGTTGGACACCACCAGGACGTCCGAGCCGTCGTCCATATCCAGGTCGTCTACCTTGAGACGGTAGGCTTTCCGATCCGCGCCCACGTCGAACAGATCCACATAGTCCCCCAGAAGGCCCCAGAAAAACGCGGCGTAGATCCGCTGCTCCTGCCGGGCCTGATTGCTCTCATCCAGATCGGGCATCTTGGTCACAATATGCCACCAGCGGTCAATGTGCGGGGTAATCGCCTTGCTGCGGTGGGCCTCCGGGTGGATCATCTCGATCAGTTCAAAATAGGCCTTGTAGTACTCGCCGCCCTCTCTGGTGGAGGTCACGGACCGCTCCGGCGGGGCGAATTTGCTCAGATCATTGGCCCGCAAGCCGTAAATGGACTGGTAGAATAGGATCATATTCTTGGAGATATCGTCGTCCTCCACGCCCCCGGCATTTTTCAGTTCCTTCCCCACCAGCTGTGAGCGGTAGGAACCGTCGTGGGGATCCAGGCAGGAGTTAAACGCACATGCGTAGATGGGCTGGCGCTCCTCACCCAGGGGCTTTTCAATGAAGGGGCAGGAGAGGGCACGGGTAGAGCGGATAGCCTTGCGGACATATTCCTCCACCATGGCGCCGTCATACTCACTCTGCTCATACCGGGCCTCGGCCTCCAGGGCGGTGAGGATATCCATATCCACCACATCGCCGTAGACGCTCATGAGGGACTTCTTGAAGTAGCCCAGGATCCCCGCCTCAAAAATCTCATTGAAATAACTGTTGTTCTGGGGCTTTGAGGTCAGCATGGAATATCTGCGGACCTTGCTGTAGATATCCTCCGCCAGCTGGCTGTCAATGGTGAGGGCGCTGCCGGTGTAGGGCAGCTGGGTCGTCATCTCCTGCAGGCACTTCACAGACGCGCAGACATAGCGGGCCGTGGTGCCCTTGGTGTGCTCATATTTCTTGGCGATGTTGGCAATCCGCTTCTCAATGGTGGCCACCCGGGCATCAAAGGACATAAAGAAGCTCTGGAACGCCGTGCACAGGCTGTTGACGTAGTCAATTCCCTCTTCCAGCACCAGGGCCATCACCGAGTTGACACGGTACTCGTTGGCCTTTGCCATATAGCTGGTATAGGCGGACTTGAGATCCTGCTGGTCGCCGGTGAGCTTTCCGGTCAGCTTGTTGACGATTGACAGCTTCCGCTCCGTCAGATTCTCCACCGTCTCGACCTCGTCGGTGTTCGGATTGTCAAAGTGTGCGGCAGAGAACCCCTCAAACAGCTTGATCGCGTCGCGGTTTTTGCCGTCGATGACCATTTTTTCCGCCTTCATCAGCTCCAGGGTCTTGTACAGGAAGTAGCGCACGGCGTTGGGATGGATGAACTTCCCCTCGCTGTCCCGCAGATAGGTCTCCAGCCGGTGGGCCAGCTTGTCCGTCGTCACGGTGTCGCTGGGTGCCTTGAACATGGTGTACGCCACGGTGTGGGCGGTGTCCTCACTGCGCTTGACAATCATCGCCCGGTACTTCTCGATCTCGTGATATGCCTCCTGGAAGGGCTCCCAGGAGTCCTTGCCGCCCTCCAGGCTGGCAATCAGCGTCATGGCCTGCTGCTTCTGGGCATCCAGGTCGCTCTGGCCGGAGGACTCGTCCCGGGTGATCTTGGCCATCAGGGCAGCCACGTACTCCGTCCACTTTTCGGAGACCTTGGTCAGGCCGTCATCGTCAAAAATGGTGCAGGCATTCACAATGGACCTGGCAAACGGGTCCTTGTTGTTGGCCATGGACTCCACTGTGGTGATGTAGTTTGTGGCGGGGTTGGCATCCTGCACGCTGATCCCCTGGGCCCGCATAGTGGCGTTTCGGCGGCAGAGCTCCTTGTACATATTGTCGAACACCAGCCACTGCCTGGACACGCACTCCTTGGCCCAGTTCAGCGCAATGTACTCCTTGACGTCATCCACGGGGTAGATCAACATGGAGGAACCTGCGCCCGCATAGCGGTTCCTGCCCCGCTCCGCGCACAGACGGCGGATCGTATTGTCCTCTGAGGAGTTGCTGCGCTTGTTCATGGGGCCGATGGACTGGGCATAGATACAGTTGGCCGCATGATCCAGGTACTGGTTGAAGGAGTTGAGCTTGCTGCCCTCGGAATTCTGTGCGTCAAACAGGAAGCAGAAGTCATAAGGGCGGACATCATACTGGTCATATCCGCTGGAGCCCACCCGGGGGAACTCCATTTTGACAGAGTCGTTGTAGCAGATGGGCAGGGTGGCGTCACCCTTCATCAGGAAGGCGTCCAGTTCCCGCAGGGTGGCATAGGCGTTGCTGCGCAGACTGTTCCGCTCTGCCTGGCCAGGGATGACCTCATCAAAGACCTCCGGCAGGATGAAGAAGCCCCGGGTGATGTTGGCGCTCTGGCGGAAATGGGTGGCCAGGTAATTCTTGATGTACAGGGCCACCGGCAGGATCAGCCCGGAGCCGGTGCCGCCGGCCAGGGAGCTGACGATGATGACCCGCAGGGCCTGCTCGGACTGCCCCTCCTCCAGCTTGTAGAGGTCCTGGATCGCCTCGTGAAGCTGTTCCATCTTGCCGGCCCGCAGGGCTGTGTCAAAGGCGAGGCGGGAGATGGCCCGCACCTGGCCGGCGCCCTCTGTCAGGGTCTTGCTGTTCAAGATGGCGTTCACCGGGAACCAGGTGTCCCGCGCATGGGTGTCGATGTTCAGGTACTCGCCCACGGACAGCTTGGTAGACGTCTGGATGATCTTGATAAACGGATTCGCCCGCTGAATATCCCGCAGCTCGTTGATATCCGTGTCAAATACCGCAAAGCCAAGATGGTCCCTCTGTTCGTCGCTGACAAGATCGGATACCCGGCACACGATCTTTGACCCCGTACCGCCGAGGCCTACTAGCAATGTGGGAGCGATCATGATCTTTACCTCCTAAAAAGTTTATTGATTCGGCACGCATGTGTACGTCATTTCCTTTGTATTCACGGAGATCATTGCCCCGGCACTCAGGCGGACAGGCTTGACCCGCCCCTCCTCAATGGGGGTGCCGTTGAACGTGATGTGCTCTTTCCCGGCGTATGCCTTGGCGTTCATCAGCAGCATCCCGCTGCCGCCCGCGGCCTTGACCTGCATGACCGGGACTCCGGCCACCCCCGGCGGGACGAATTTGATGGATCCCTCCTCCGCCTTGTAGGGGAGCAACGAGGTCAAAAACCGTTTTGTGTATCTCCCATTGGCGGTCATCTGGTGGATCCCGGGTCGGTTGGGCGAACAGTCGATGGACGGCCGGCGCTTGAGCTTCCGGGGAAGGCGCTTCTTAAAGGGCGGGATATAGCCAAGAATCAGAAGTGCGATCGCCGCGATGATCAGGCCCTTGATCAGGCGCTGGAGGTTCCGCTCCAGCCAGGAGCGGGTGTCGTCCACCTGCAGCGTCCCCTCCGCGGAGCCCGCCCAGGTGGCCGCGCCGTGCTTGCCCTCGTAGGCTACGGCATACCCGCAGTCCTCATAGACCTGGGGCCGCAGTTCTTCGCCAGAAAGCGTGGGGTACAAGTTGTACACGCCGATCGTACCGCTCTTTTCCACTCGGAACGCCCCATAGCCCGACTGTCCGTCCGCATCAAGGACGGAGGCCGTTGGCAGCGACATCTCCTCCCACTGCGCCTCCGTGAGTTCCTGCCCCTCCAGCGTCACGTGGATCTGAATGGGCTGGGCAGCGTCCAGGCCGTCTTTTGTGATCGTGTAGACCGGGTCCTCCGCAACGGTGAAGGTGAGGGCCTTGTCCTCGTAGATGGAATAGTCCAGATGGGTGGATACGGAGTTATACTCCAGATACCGGGCCGTTGCGTCAATCTCCAGAGATCCCTCCTCAATGTAGATCTTGTCTCCGGAGGTGTAAGCCTGCTCATGGGTGGTGCCGTTGTTGGTGACCACCGCGGAGTAGGTCACCTCTCCCAGCAGCTCAGAGTTGTTCACCGGCTCGTCGGTCCCGGCCTTTACAAAGCCGAAGGTAATGGTGTACTCGCCGGCCTGCAGGTCCTCCAGAGAGGTCACCTCCTGTCCGGCGCTGTTAGTGAGATACGCCGCGATCTCCACATTGGGCTTATAGTAGACCTCAATGGTATCGGCGCCGGTGACATCCACTGTGTAGCTGCCCGCCGGGAAATCGTCCCGGAATGTGGCAATACTTCCCTTGAGATCCCGGTTGACGATGAAATCCGGGTAGTTGATGGCCGGTGTCTCGGAGTACTGAACCGTCACCGGAGTGGTGGAGTTCAGATACTCCCGGCCGGAGGCGCTTGTAATGCCGTTGATTGCCACATTTGCCCCCTGGGCAAATACCACCAGCTCCCCCATGGGGATGTCAAACTCCACGGTCTTTGCAGACACGTTCACATCCAGCCGGTCGCTGTTGAAAATCCGTGTGCAGATTCCAGTGATCTCCCGGAGGATCTGGTCACTGGTGGCAGCCTTCTCCGAGTAGATACCGGCTTCCTGATTCTCGGTGATCTCCGGGGCGTTGGGTCCCATTCCCAGGAACATCACATTGATATCCCCGCTCTTCTGGGAGAAGAAGGCGTCCATGTCGCTGACCCCCTGGAACGCGCCGTCTGTCAGCACCACCAGCCACTTCTCATCCGCCGTCGCGGCGGCCAGATCCGCGTAAGCTTTTCGCACGCTGTTGAAGGGCGTGTTCCCGGCGGTGGTGACCATGGCGTGGATCTTGGAGACGTTGGTGCTCTGACTGTCACTCCCCCTGAGTGTCAGCTTGGGAGGCGAGCCGGTCCGCCCGCCGTCAAAATCGCTCATCACATAGATATTCATGACATCCTCTGTGCCCAGCATGGCCGCAAACACCTCCATGGCGTATTTGGCCTGGCACCAGGTATCTACTAGCTGCCCGTCTGTGGTAATCATGCTGCCAGAATCGTCGTAGACGATGTTGATGCACCGCGACGGCGCGCTGCCGTCCGCGGCCGCCGCCGCTGGGAGTATGCTCCACGTCATAAGCACCACCAGCAGCCATGCCGTCACTTTCCTGATCCTGCGCATAAGCAATCCCTCTTTTTCCTTTTAGAGTTTCCGCCCTTTCGAGCAGAATCCGTCTGTGGTACAATTTCGGAAAAAACCGGGAGGAATGCCAAAATTTCTTCCCGGCTTTCATTAATGAGCATGGCTAGATTGCAACTAAAATGTGATATGCGCTGTTTCTTTTTAGGCATTTACTTACAAGGCGCTTCTTAATAAGCAAGAAAATAGCCACTCCCTGTATTTTCCAAACTGGAAATCTATGAATTTTATTATATCGAAAACTGTCGAAAAAATCAATAAGAGCCTTCATACTTTACCAAAATTCCTGATAACACGCCAAAAGCGAGAGTGCTCAAACATTGGGAGCATTAAAAAGTTCTTCCTTAGGATACGCCTCCGCCAAAGTCTCGGTCACCGCAGCGGTGTAGTGGGCCTTCGGCATTTTCTGGTAGGCATAGTGCTAGCTGCATTTGGTGTGTTTTGTATAGTGTCCCCAGAGCATACCCGAATGCCCTCTCTGTTGGTTTTGAGGAAACCTTTCACTGGAAAGTATTTCCAACAAAAAACTATACCACCTCAGAAGGGAAAAAGCAATCCTGCCAAAGCGTTCCACCAGTTAAACCACCTGCGGGGGAACAATGCTTTACCACCTCTTCATGGTCATGCGTCCTCAGAGGCCTGGGTCCGCGTTTCTTCCTTCTCATGGTCATCCGGCTTGTGACCCACAGCAATCTTCTTCCCCTGAATTTTTCTGCGGAGCTTGCTGTCCACCCGCGGACCGGCAGCGGACTGGGACAGCGAGCGGCCCCCGGAGGGGAGAACCGGCAGGTGACCCCCAGCATCACAGGCGGCAACCGAGTGCAAAAATATCCCTAGGGGCCGCAAATCTTTTTGCGAGAAAATTTGACACCGCCAGAATCAGCAGCAGGTTCGCAGAAACCATATTGACAATCAATCATGCTCTTACGAAAGGTCTCGGGCACATGGAAGTCCCCCGCGCCGGGAAAAGCCGGTGCGGGAGACTTCCATGCCGCAGATAGCCCCATGGCGATCAGTGCATACGCCCATCCATTTGCTCAATCCTTAAAGAGATTAAGCGGAAACTGGTCCGCTTCATCGGTGATATCTTCAGCGGGCGCTTCCGCGGCTGCTGTTCCATCCTTTTTTGAGGGCCCAGATCTTTCGGAGTCCTCTGTTTTATTAGCAGGCTCCTCCTTCCGGCAGAGCGAAGCGATCAGGTAAACGCAGAAGTCTCCTTCTGCTAGGGAGTCATCAAAGTCCACGCCGAAGATAATATTTACCTCATCCGCGCACTTGTCCTGTACGACGGACGTTAACTCGGAAACATCGCAGATCCCGACAGATGAGGGCCCCACGATATAGATCAGGATCGATATTGCTTCCGAAAAATGGCTGGAATGCGTGATGTATCGTTTGATCTCATCCACCGCGCCCCGGCATTCAAGGGAGACCGCATATTCCTCGCACCCATGGGGGAGAACGGCAGTGATATCCGCCTGATCCACGTTGATAAAGGACTCCCGCTCCGCGAATTTATCGATGCAGAAATCCAAAAGATCTCTCTGCTGCAAGGGTGTCTCGGCGGTGTACTTATAGACCCGAAGCAGTTCCCGGCGGTCTTTCTCATACTGCAGGGGCAGGTGCGCGGAACTGGATCCCGGATCTGAAGGAGGTGTCTCGGCCTGAGGAAGATCAGATTCAACCTCGATCCTGCCAGGCCTGTGAGAGAAATCATTTTGGAGAGGGCGCCGCACGTCATCGCCCCGGGTGCTGCTCCGGCAGGCATGGATCTGCGCTTTCTCTTCCACGGTAAGCCGCTTTGTGGAAGGCGAATTCTTGAGCGCGCTCCGAAACACCTCACCAAGAAAACGATATTCCGGATCTTCTCCCCGGCGCATGTTCAAAAGCTCATTTTTAGCCGCAGCACTGACGTCCACAAGCTCTAAAAGTCTCTCCATAGAATCCGCGATCGCGGTCACATCAAAGAAATTGAGTTCCCGCAGCCGTCGGACGATCTCTGCTGTTGGCCGGTGCAAAATGTCAAAGATCATGTCCTTCGGCAGCGGCTTCGCGCCGTTTACATACACGGAGGCAGTGGATTCTGAAATACTTATTCCGCTGTCGGACTTCGGCTCCCCATTGAGGAGCACGTTGACGCAGTTATACTGCTGCAGGGAGCAGGCTCCTTTAATGGCACAGTGATAAAAGATCGGAAAGGTGAGTTCTAATTTATCCATTGAGTTGCCCCCCTGAAGGATTCTATATCCATCATAAACCAAAAAGCGGCTGTTCACAAGAACAAGAAAAGAAATGGAAAAGTTTTCGGTCTCATGGCCGGACAAAACAGGATCGGAAAAGTAATGGAAAAGAAATTGAAAGGAAATTGAAAATTCAAAAAATGGTGCAACCGGTATATGATCGTACTTGAAAGAGGCAGAGACAGTGCACAAATCACGTATTCCCAATTTGATAAGATTTGGAGGTGCATGCCATGAGAGCCGATCAGATCCCGCGGCGGGTGATCCGCTGTCCACTCTGCTCAAAAGGCCGGCTGGCCGATGTGGCAGATTACCCGGATCCGCTGAAAATGACACTCTATGGCCCCCAGCAGGCGGATCGTGCGCAGATGTTTCTGAAATGCCCCAAGTGCGGCCAACAGATCGGAATTTTCTTTGGAAGAACACGATGAGTTTTAAGATGAGTTTTAAATAGTCAAGCGCACCAACCGCCCGCCTTGGAATGTGGGAGCCACGCGTTCGGAGCCTTACGGATAGCTTTCAGCTGTGCGTAAGGCTCCTTGCCTTTCTGCCGGCTGACAGCGGAAAGGGCTTCGCGGATGCGAGACTGCACATCTGAGGTAAAGAGACCATTTTCACGCCATACAGAAAGAATCCGAAGTCCTCCCGCTTTTCTGAAATTCTCAAAATTTCAGAAAACGGAGGATCTTAGAGATGTCGAGGCGCAGAACCGAGGCAGACGATATCAGTTGTCCGGAAAACTATTTTAATCGCTATATGGCCCTGGAAACAAAAAAGGCACGAGAAGAAAACAAAAAGTATTACGATATGTTTGAGTCGTTGGACAGGCTCCTTGGAGACGGAAGCAGCAGAATGAGCGGTAGGATCCGGCTGCTACTTGCCACAAATCATGGCGGAGAAGAGTTTGAGAAGTATATCACAGAGACAGATACCTTTGCTTGGATCGACTCGATAGAAAATCAGACGCTCTTTGCGGCCATCACATCTCTGGGCGAAAAGGACAAATTACTGTTGACCCTGCGGTACAATTACTGCTGTTCGCAGGCAGAAACAGCCGCCGTGTTGGGTTGTTCCCAGTGTGCTGTGAGCAAGCGCGAAAGACGGCTGAAAAAATTCTTTCGAGATTTTTTTGATAAGGGTTTTAAAAAACCGTGATTTTATCCCTACCACTTATGAGAGGGTATTCGCCTCTTGTGCTCTTTGAAAACAGAAGATCCGGCAGCGGATTCCCATCAGCTGACAGTCCCCCGGAAGGGGACAAGCGATGCGGCGGGTGCGCGAAGACCACCTGTGCAGGCGGAAGCCTGCATCAAAGACGGCCATATAAGGTGCTCAGCGGGTCCACCCAGCCAAAAGCAGCTCCGGCAGGCTGTTTCGCCATGACCCTGTCAGCCTATAATGGTACACCTGTCCCGCATATGCGGGAACAGCTCGGAGAGATCCTCGGAGGGGTGAGATTCCCGTAGGGCGTTGCCAAACGCCGGTCCGTATGCCGCCCATCAGCTCGGGAAGTAGTGTCGAATAGGGCTGAGTAACAAGAAATAGATTTTATAAATGTCTGCCTCAGAGTATGGTTTCGTAAGAGAAGCAGAAAAATTCAGAGGTCAGGACATGATTCACGGGCCGGAGATCGCAAGTGATCTCCGGCCCGTGGTATATTCCAGCAGAAACAACCCAAAACAAGTGGCGCCGCTTCTATAAAGGAATTCGCTTTACAGTTTTTCTAGCTTGATTTCAGAAGCTACAGGGATCACAGATTGGCTTATAAAGCAGATGTGGTGGCTATATTTGTGAAATCAAGACAGTTAACGGCACGAGAAGAAGGGAGTGGCAATTATGACAAATCAGACCTACAAATCCTTTGAGGAATTACCAGTCATGCTGACAATCCCGCAGGTGGCCAGTGTGCTCAGCATATCGCGGGCCGGGGCCTACGAGCTGGCCCACAGCAAAAACTTCCCGGCTATGTTAGTCGGAAGCCGGATCGTCGTTCCGAAGGACCGGCTGTTGGCCTGGGTAGACCGAAAAGTGTCTGAGCGTATTTAAGGCAGGAGGTCAGAGAAATGTCCAAGCGAAGAGCCCGTGGAGAAGGAAGTGTTCGGAAACGTTCAGACGGTCGTTGGGAAGGCCGTTATACGGCAGGCCGGAACGAGGAGACCGGGAAACTCATTTACAAAAGTGTTCTGGCCAGGACACAAGCCGAGTGCAAGCGGCTGCTTCGAGAGGCGATTTGGAACCGGGAATATAAAACTGATCCACAGCCTCGTCCAGCACAAGAAGTAAAAGAGCCCTCCATGCAGCGGATGGATAGTCAGGCGTTCACAGTTGCGCAGTGGCTTCAGACCTGGTATGATCTCTATGCGAAACAAAACATTCGAGAAAGCACCCAGTTACAATACAGCTACTTTATGAATCATCTGATCATCCCTCAGATCGGTGAAGTTCCGTTGAGTCAACTGACCGGACTGCGCCTCCAAATTCTTTATCAGGACCTGCGCACCAACGGAAGGGTCCATTCTCAGAAACGGACGAGTTCCGGGCTGAGTCCCAAAACGGTCCGCTGCGTTCATATGCTTCTGCACGCCGCATTGGAGCAGGCAGTTCGTTCCGGCATCATCCCTAAAAATCCGACGATGGAGTGTAAACCTCCAAAGCTGGAACGGAAAGAGATGAAAGTCATCCAGCCGGAGCAGATCGGAGACTATCTACATGCGGCAGCAGAACGGAACGTGCTGCCTCTGTTCTTTCTGGAACTGACCACCGGCCTGCGTCGTGGTGAACTGCTGGCCCTGCTCTGGAGCGATCTGGACATGCAGAACAGAAGTATCTCTGTGACGAAGTCTGTCAGTCGGCTGAATGGAGAGCTGGTGGTGAGCAAGCCCAAGACCCAGCATTCTATCCGGACGCTTCTGATCCCACAGCAGGCTGTGGATCTGTTGGTACAAGAACACAATTTACATCCGAAAAATCCGTATATGTTCCCTTCTCCAACAACTGAAACTATGTACAGCCCGGAGACCGTGGCAAGAATCCACAAGAGGATCTTGCGGGACGCCGGGCTGGAGGATTGCAGATTTCACGATTTGAGGCACACCTTTGCCACGCTGGCTCTGCAGAACGGCGTGGACATCAAAACCCTTTCCGGGATGCTGGGACACTACTCCTCTGGCTTCACGCTGGATACCTACACTCACGTGACACGGAAAATGCAGGAGGAAGCGGCAGAGAAAATGGGGCAGTTCATGGAGATGAAGCTGTGATGGGAGCACCGGACAACACTCAATTTGTCCAGCTCTGCCTGATCCCTCGTGTCCATTTGGGGGTACAGTTTACAAATCCAATGTGTCTATTTTCTTGGGTACAGTTTATTCCGTTAATGGGTCAGAAAATGGGTCAAAAATGGGTCAGCAAAAATAAAGTTCTCAAAAAAGTGCAAAAAATCCGCCGATTTTATCAAAAATCGGCGGATTTTTGGTCCGAGTGGCGGGATTTGAACCCACGGCCTCTTGGTCCCGAACCAAGCGCGCTACCAACTGCGCTACACCCGGAGAGATCTCCCCTGTCCGGAGGGCGGCAGAGGCCACGCATCCGAACAGCAGAGTATATTATACGGATTTTTCCCGCCGCTGTCAAGCGAGAAATTTCCTGTCCGTCCGTCTTTTTCCGCCGTGGGCAGCCGGTCCCGGCGACTCTCACGCCGGCGGCTCGTTCCGGTCCCACACCCGGTAGGGACCGCTGCCCCGCTCCCGGAGCTTCCCGTTCAGCCATGCCCGCAGGGCCGCCATTCCCTCCCCGGTCCAGGGGAAGGTCTCCGTCTCGACGTGCCGGGCCTTTTCAAAGCAGATGTTCTCATAGACCCAGGCCTGGACCTGCCCGTCCCCCATCTTTCCGGACCGCTGGAAGCGGTAGCGGAAGGTGCCGACGGAACCGGGGTAGATCTCGGACCGCTTCAAAAAATCCCCATCCAGAAAGCCGAACGGGTCCTGCTGTTCCAGCTCTGCCATAGGATCGCTTCCTTTCCGGTCAGTCCGTCTCCGCCAGTCCGCGGCAGACCTTGACGCCCGCCGCCGTCAGCGCGAACACGAACCAGAAAATGCACATGACTCTCGGGTAATTCCAGAGATAGTCCGCCAGGCCGCAGACCATGGCGCCGCACAGGGCCGCGCAGCCGGCGCAGGTGATGGTCCGTGCGGCGGAGGGGGCGCAGTGCCGGGCCGTGTGGGCCGCCCGCTTGATGTTCCACAGCATGGAGCCGAAAAAGCCCGCAAAGCCCAGGATGCCGGCCTCGATCCACACCTGGAGATAGAAGTTGTGGGCGTGGACGAAGGGCGCCTCCGCGTGATAGAGATTGTAGTCCCGGATGAAGTCCTGGACCGCCGCCGTCCCCAGCCCCGCGCCGGAGACGGGGGAGGTCCTGATGACCTCCAGCGCCGCCTGATACAGCGGGATTCGGCTGGCGGTGGAGGAGTCCGCCGGGTTGAAGATGGTCAGGACCCGGTTCCAGATGGTAGACGGCAGGAAGGGGACCATCAGCACGCACAGGGCGATGAACAGGGGGATCAGCTTCGGCTTCCACAAAAACACCAGCACCGCCATGGCGCAGGCCATGCCCACCCAGCTGGCCCGGGAGTAGGTCATGCCCAGGGCCAGCACGCCCACGGCGAACACGCCGCAGGCCATCAGCCGGGAGGCCACGTGCCGGGAGCAGAGGATCAGGGCCAGCACCAGGGGCAGCAGGAGGATCAGCACCTCCGCGAAGGTGTTGGGGTTGTCGAAGTAGGACTCCACCCGGCCGGGCATGCCGGCGTTCACCGTCATGTCCACATAGGACTCGTTGACCTCCACCCCCTGGATGCGCTGGTACACGCCGTAGAGGGAGGACACCAGCACGCAGACGCCGCCGCCTGCGGCCAGCCGCTTCAGGTCCTCCGTCCCCCGGACGGCGCTGACCGTCACCAGCACGCACGCCGCCGCGGAGATATGGTAGAACAGGAACCGGAAAGAGGCGGAGGGCTCGTAGGAGAACAGCACCGCCAGGAACACGGACCCGAACAGCACCACCGGATAAAAGCCGACGGTCCTCACGTCCAGCCGGAACCGCTCCCGGGGCATGGCCCCGGCGCAGAAGAGCACCAGCAGGGCGGCGAAGCCCAGCAGGGTGTAGGCGTTGTTCCAGCGGGAGAAGGGGATCACCCACAGCAGCATGATGAGCCAGGACTGGGCGATGGCGGTCTCGTGCCCCATCTCAAAGGCCAATCCGGCGAAGAAGCTGCCGTCAAAGGCGGGCCGCAGGGCCAGATACAGCCTGTGCAGCAGCCAGACCGGCAGGTTGACGATGGCCGTCAGGAGCCGGCAGAGGGCGCTTGCCTCCCAGGCCCGGGCCACCGCGCCCTCCCGGCAGAGGACCCGGAGGAGGCGGCTGGAGTCGATCTGGCGGCTGCACCAGCCGCCCAGCCGCACCAGACAGCGGTGGACGGCGCTGTCGCCGTAGACGGCGCAGAGCACTGTCCAGAGATGGTATAAATAGCTTTCGCGGAGCAGGGTCATGGGGGAAACCTCGATTCTCTCAAATGCGGTTTTTGATGCGGTAGAGCTGGGACAGGAGCCAGAAGTGGCCGCCCCGCACCAGCCTGGCCGCCAAAAGCTTGTTGCGGCTCATGCCGGAGGGCGTCAGCGTCCGGATGGCATGGGCCATGTCCGGCCGTGCGCACAGGTCCTGAATGGTCCGCTGCCGCTCCCGGAGGGTCTTGGGATTGCCGGGGGCGTACTCGTTGCCGATAGCGATCAGCAGTCCCGCCCAGTTGGAGTTCTCCCGCCACTGGGGGCGGAGGGGCGTCAGGTCATACCGGGCGGCCAGACCCTCCTTCCGCTCCATGAAGCGGCCGAAGACCTGCTGGAAGTCCCTCATATATTTATGGGTGGCGGAGGCCGGGTTCTGGAGGTAGCGGTACAGGGGCGTCTCTGTCACCGCCAGCTTCCGGGCATTGCAGAAGTACTCCATCAAAAACAGCTCGTCCTCCAGATAGGCGCCCTCGTAGCGGAGATGGAGTTTGTCAAAGATCTCGGCGGAGAAGAGATACCGCCAGATGAAGCCGTTGAACACCGGCTGGGCCAGCCGGTCCCCCAGCAGGGGGCAGACGATCCTCTCCCGGATGGCGTCGGCGTCATAGACCCCGGCGGGCAGCACCGGCTCCGGCGTCACGGAGCCGTCGGGCCACAGGTTCCAGTGGGCGCAGGCGGCAGTGTCCGCCCCGGCCTGTTCCCGGAGGCACCACAGGGTCTCCAGACACCGGGGCTCGTAGCGGTCGTCCGCGTCCAGAAAGGCGATATACGCCCCCCGGACATTGTCCAGGCCCAGGTTCCGGGTCTCGCTGACGCCGCTGTTGCGCTCCTTGTGGAACACCCGGATGCGGTCGTCCTCACGGGCCAGCTGGTCGCACAGGGCCGGGGAGCCGTCGGTGCAGCCGTCGTCCACCAGCAGCAGCTCCCAGTCGGAAAAGGTCTGGCTGCGGACGCTTTCCACACAGTCCCTGAGAAATTTCTCCGCCTGATAGACGGGCACGATGACGGAAATGCTGGGCATAGGCGCTCTCCTCCCCGCGCCGGCCGGCGCGCACCCGCGGTCTCCGCCGGTCCGGCCGGCGGGCCGCAATGCAGAAATATCCGGAGCTATTGTACCTGATTTGGCAGGGAAGGTCAACGTCTTTCCCCGAAAAAAGAGGGCCTCCCCGGCGGAGGCCCTCCCTGCTGTATCAAGTTTCACCGGTCTGTACGGGCGGCAGCAGCTCTCCTGTCTGGAGCAGCCGCTCTCCCGCCTCCTCCAGCGGGACCTGCTCCCGGCTGAGCCGCTCCGCCGCCTGCTCCGCCTCCGCCCGTTCCCGGCCGGAGATCAGCACGATCAGCCGGGTGGGCGGGTCTCCGCTCTCTCCCACGATGGCAAAGCGCCTGGGATACCGGAACTCCAGCACATGGTAGCGCACGCCCCCGCTCGTGCGGGCCCGCCGGACCGACATGGCCAGCGCCCGGATCAGATCCTTGGGCGAGGGCTTGTCCCGGAGCGGGTGCTGAAAGAGACGGGCCAGCTCCTCCCGGTCGCCGTTCAGCCAGACGTCGTCCGCGGCCCGGGAGAGGGAGCGGGTCAGCGCCGAGCGCCCCTTGCCGCTCCCCTGCTGGGCCGCCGGGTACAGGGCCTCCAGCGAGAAGTTCCCCGGCATACATGGGATCGCTGCCTCCACCATGCGGCACAGATCCAGATAGCAGTCACGGCTCAGACGGCCGCTGATCCGCTCTACAGCCCGGAGAATATCCTCTTCCATCCGGTCTTTCCCCCTCCCTGCTTCCTGCCTGCAAGTATACGCGGATCTTCCTCGAATTGGAATCCCCTCGACGCAGATAGACTGAATTGGACCGTTTTGGACAGCCGCTTCCCGCTCCCCCGACCATTTTACACCCGCCGCGCCGCGGGATCTGTCGGTTTCCGGCGAACGGCGGCCGCGGCTCCGGACGGCCCGGGCGATCCCGCCGCCCGGGTCAGGCCCGGCGCTCCTTCTCCAGCCCGGCCTTGACGCTCTGGCCGAAGGGCGTGGCGGCGAGGCCTCCCAGCGAGGTCTCCCGCAGCTCCACCGGCAGGCGGCGGCCCACGGCCCCCATGCAGTCGATGACCTGGTCCACCGGCACCCGGCTCTCGATGCCCGCCAGGGCCATGTCCGCCGCGCTGACGGCGTTCACGGCGCCGATGACGTTCCGCTTCACGCAGGGGACCTCCACCAGTCCCGCCACTGGGTCGCACACCAGCCCCAGCAGATTCTTCAGCGCCATGGCCGCGGCGTGGCCGATCTGCTCCGGCGTGCCGCCCCGCAGGTCCACCAGGGCGCCCGCCGCCATGGCTGCGGCGGTGCCCACCTCCGCCTGACAGCCGCCGGAGGCGCCGGAGATGGAGGCCCGGTAGCCGATCACCGCGCCGATGCCGGCGGACACATACAGCGCCCGGACGATCTGCTCCTCATCCACACTGCCCCGGCGGAACAGGGGCACCAGCACCGCCGGCAGCACCCCGCAGGCTCCCGCCGTGGGGGCAGCCACGATCCGGCGCATGCAGGCGTTGGACTCCGCCACGCACAGCGCCGTGGCGATGACCTCCTGGAGATAGGGGCCGCAAAGGGTCTCCCGGGCAGCGGCGTAGTCCCACATCCTCTGGGCGTCGCCCCCCACCAGGCCGCTGACGCTCCGCCGGTCCGCCCGGTAGGTGTCCACCGACTCCAGCATGGCCCGCCAGGTGACCCGCATCTTCTCAAAGGAAGCCTCCGCCGTCACCTGCCGCTCCTCCACATCCGTGTCCCGGACCACCTGCCAGAAGGGCTTGTTCTCCGCCAGGATCTTGTCGAAGATCTCCTGCATGGAATCCAGGGCCATCTCACTCCGCCTCCTTTTCATAATAGGTGGCGCTCAGCACACCGTAGAGTACCCGGATGCGCTCCAGGGCGTCCTGGGGGATCTTCTGATCCGTCTCCACCACCGTCAGGGCGTCCCCGCCCCGGCGGTCCCGATTCAGGCTCATGTTGGCGATGTTGATGCCGCTGACGGAGAGCTCGTTCAGGATGCGGGACAGCTCCCCCGCCACGTCCTGGTGGCGGACCACCAGGGTGTTGAAGATCCCGGTGAAGCTGACGTCAACGCCGTCCAGCCGGTCCACCCGGATGCGGCCGCCGCCGGTGGAGGCCGCCTGGAGGCACAGCTTCCCGCCGTCCGCGCCCTCCACATCCAATACCGCCGTGTTGGGGTGCGCCTCCCGCAGATGGGCCGTGTAAAAACGGAACTTCAGTCCGCGGTTCTCGGCGATCAAAAAGCTCTCGGGGATCCCCAGGTCGTCGGGCTTCATCCCCAGAAGGCCCGCCACCAGCGCCCGGTCCGTGCCGTGGCCCTGGCCGGTCTCGGCAAAGGACCCGTGGAGGCCGATGTCCGCACGGAGCACCTCCTCCCCCAGCAATGCCCGGGCCATGCGGCCGATCCGCACGGCACCCGCCGTATGAGAGCTGGAGGGGCCCACCATGACAGGTCCCAGGATGTCAAAGATATCCAGCATATCCGCGTTCCTCCCGGCAGATCCAAAATCTTTATCAGCGTACCATATCTTCTCCGTTTCCGCAAGGAGTTTTCCGTTGACCTTTCCGCCCGCCTCCCTTATACTGGTGTCAGAAAGATGTCAGAAAGGAGCGTGGTCCCATGGCCTCTCTGCTGGTACGCGGGCTGCAAACCATGATCACCTGCGACGACAGCGATTCTGTTCTGGAGCATGTCGATCTCTACTGCGAGGACGGCGTCATCCGCGCCATCGGTCCCGATCTGCCCCAGTCCGCCGACACGGTCATCGACGGGAGCAGCTGCTGGTGCTATCCCGGCCTGATCAACACCCACCACCACCTCTATCAGGTCTTCTCCCGGAATCTGCCCCAGGTGCAGAACCTGGAGCTCTTCGACTGGCTCACCGCCCTCTACGAGATCTGGAAGGGACTGGACGAGGAGACGGTGCGCCTGAGCTCCCTCACCGGCATGGGAGAGCTGATGAAGCACGGCTGCACCACCTGCTTTGACCACCACTATGTCTTCCCGGCCGGCTGCGGGGATCTGATCGGCACCCAGTTCGCCGCCGCGGAGGAGCTGGGCATCCGCATGGTCTGCTCCCGGGGCAGCATGGACCTGAGCCGCAAGGACGGCGGCCTGCCGCCGGACAGCGTAGTCCAGACGGTGGACGAGATCATGCGGGATTCCGCCCGGGTCATTGAAGCCTGCCACGACGCATCGGAGGGCTCCATGCGCCAGGTGGTGCTGGCCCCCTGCTCCCCCTTCTCCGTCAGCGGTGAACTCCTGCGGCAAAGCGCCATCCTGGCCCGGCAGTATGGCGTCCGGCTCCACACCCACCTGTGCGAGACGAAGGACGAGGAGCGGTACACCCTGGAGCACTACGGCGTCCGTCCCCTGGAGTATATGGCCTCCCTGGGCTGGACCGGCCCGGACGTGTGGTACGCCCACGGCATCCACTTCAACACGGAGGAGCTGCACGAGCTCGCCCGCACCGGCACCGGCGTGGCCCACTGCCCCATCTCCAACATGAAGCTCGCCTCCGGCGTGGCCCGGGTGCCGGAGATGCTGGAGCTGGGCGTCCCCGTGGGCCTGGCGGTGGACGGCTCCGCCAGCAACGACGGCTCGTCCCTGATGGAGGAGCTGCGGGTGTGCTATCTGCTCCACCGGCTGACCTCCAGCGAAAAGGCCCCCTCCGGCTATCAGGTGCTGAAGATGGCCACCCGGGGCAGCGCCCGGCTGCTGGGCCGGGAGGACATCGGACAGCTGGCCGTTGGAAAACGGGCGGACTTCTTCCTGGTGGATTCCCGCCGGCTGGAGCTGGTGGGCGGCGCGTACAGCCCCGCCGACGTGCTGGCCACGGTGGGCCTCCGGGGCCCGGTGGACTGGACCGTGGTGAACGGCCGGATCGTGGTGAAGGAGGGCCATCTCGTCACCATCGACGAGGGCCGCGTGGCGGCCGATGCCCGGAGGGCCTGCGCCGACTATCTGGCAAGGGCGTAAAAACATGTGGAAGGACACCGCCCGGACCATCGGTCCGGGCGGTGTTTTCTCGTCGTCAAATATGATGTAAGCTGTTGCTCAGGCCGCAGCGGGCTCCGCCGCCGTGGGCAGCTCCGGCACCTGGAAGCGGAAGTAGTCGTAGTTGTAGCTGCGGTTTGGCTCCACCTGATCGTTGAAGCGGTACTCGATCAGCTCGCTGATGGTCACCAGCTGGTAGCCCTGCTCCTGGAGCCAGGGCACCAGGGTCTTCGTGGCCTCCACAGTGGAGGGGTAGATGCTGTGGAGCAGGATGACCTGCCCGTCCAGTCTGCTCTGCCCCTGGACCCGGCTCACCACCGTGGCCGCGTTCTTGCACAGCCAGTCCTCCGGATCGATGGTCCAGGTGACGATGCTCCGGCCGCAGGTGGTCTTGAGGGTCTTGTTCATGGAGCCGTAGGGAGGCCGCAGCAGCGTGGGCGTGGTGCCCAGCACCTCCTGAAACAGCGCATCCGCCGCCGCCTGATCCGCCAGCTGGCTGTCCTTGTCCATCTTGCCCAGGTCCGCGTGGCGGTAGGAGTGGCTGCCCACCTCGCAGCCCATGGCCGCCGCCCGCCGGACGGCATCCGGCGCGTTGGGCAGGTTCCGGGCCACCTCGAAGAAGGTCGCCACGGCGCCGTGCTCCTCCAGGATATCCAGGATCTGGTCCGTGTAGACGGCATGGGGGCCGTCGTCATAGGTCAGCGCCACCATGGGGCGGGTGCGATCCAGCGCCCGGGCCGGCTGCGTCTCCCCAGTCTCCTCCGCCGCCGGCTCACCGACCTCTTCAGGGAGCGCCGTCCCCTCATCCGTCTCCGGCTGCTCTTCCGCCACCGGGGTGTCCAGATCAGACACCGGCAGCTCCGGCATTTGGCCGGGATCGGCCGTGTCCGCAGACTCCGTCTCCTCCGGGAGCTGGTGTTCCGGAGGCTCCATGGGCGCCGCCGCGGCGCCGCAGGAGGTCAGCAGCAGGGTGAGTATCAGGAGGAGGATCATTCGTCTCATGTCAGGGTGCCCTTTCTCTTCGACCGTTTTCATGCTTCTTCGACCCTATCATACACCGTCAGATGAAAAAAGTCAGCCCCAAACGGATACAAAATTCGCAGAAAAAGGTAACAAAAGAGACAAAAAGTGACAGACACCGGGATGGGGCGCTCCCCCATTCCGGCGTCTATCTCTCTGAATGGTCCCCGGCCCTTACAGACGGTGGTCCTTGTCCGCCGCGTACCACAGGTTCCAGGTCTGCCGGTAAATCTCCGCCGCGGCCTCCGTGTGGCAGACCATCCGCACCCGCTCCGGCAGGGGGTGGTCCGCCAGAAAGTCCATGATGGCCCGCAGGGCCACGGTGGCCGCCAGGGGCAGCGGATAGCCGTAGACCCCGGTGGAGATGGAGCAGAAGTCCAGGGTCCGGATGCCCCGCTCCTCTGCCAGCTCCAGGCAGGAGCGGTAGCAGGAGGCCAGCAGCGCCGGCTCTCCCCGGTCCCCGCCGTGCCAGATGGGCCCCGGCGTGTGGATCACGTATTTCGCCCGCAGGCGGTAGCCGGCGGTCAGCTTGGCCCGGCCGGTCTCGCAGCCGCCCAGAGTCCGGCACTCCGCCAGCAGCGCCGGCCCCGCCGCGGCGTGGATGGCCCCGTCCACGCCGGAGCCGCCCAGCAGCGTGGTGTTTGCGGCGTTGACGATGGCCTCGGCGTCCGAGCCTGTGATGTCCCCCACCACGATGGAAAAACGGTCCATAGCATCCTCCTGTCCAGGCCTGGCGCCGACGCTTAGCCGGTGAAGGCCGTTCTCTCATCTCCAGTATAATCCCGGCCCGGGAAAAAGCAAGGCCGGATTGGGGCTTGTCCTGTCCGCTCCAGTGGAGTATAATCGCATCGTGAGAACATCCGTGCCCGGCACCGCCGGGGGAAAGGAGCCCGCCATGGCAAAGCAGATCCCCTCCTACACCGGGACCCTCCGGGATCACTCCCTGACCATCCCCGCCTGCGTCAGCGAGTGCAGCGGCATCCGCATCTTCGGCCGGCGCATCAAGTCCCTGGCCTTCACCACCGATGTGGCCATCATCAAGAACATCAACGCGGACGCCATCATCGCCGTGTACCCCTTCACCCCCCAGCCGGTGATCTCCCAGGCCATCATCAGCGTGTCCGACGTGCCGGTGTTCGTGGGCGTGGGCGGCGGCATCACCACCGGCATGCGCTCCGTGCGGCTGGCCATCCAAGCGGAGCACCAGGGCGCCTACGGCGTGGTGCTCAACGCCCCTACCTCCGACGAGGTGATCCGCCAGATCAAAGAGGTGGTGGATATCCCCGTGGTGATCACCGTGGTCTCCGATCACACGGATATCCGGAGCCGTCTGGCGGCGGGCGCCGACTTTCTCAATGTCTCCGGTGCCGCGGCCACGCCGGAGATCGTGGCGGAGATCCGCCGGGATTTTCCGGAGGTGCCCATCATCGCCACCGGCGGCCCCACGGAGGAGTCCATCCTCCGCACCATCCAGGCCGGGGCCAACGCCGTCACCTATACCCCGCCCACCAACGGGGCCCTGTTCGCCCGCATCATGGAGCGGCATCGGAAGACACTGTGAACCAGGGCTGAAAAAACGCGCAGAAAACGGTTGACAGATCTCCGGTTTTCTGTTTATAATGACGGCGGATCGGTAGGTGAGGCTACCACGGGGATCCGGAATTTTTCCAAAGACTGCTGCCGCACAGTTGTGGAGACACAACCAGCTGGTCAACAGGCCGCGTCGACAACAAGGCGCCGCTTAACGCAGTTGCTACGCCCCGTGAAGCTGAAGCTTGGACGAAGACGCCCCTGTGTGCAGCTGTCCCTGCCGGATCACCGGCAGGGACTTTTTTATGGAAAGGAGGTGCGGAACATGGACGCTGCCAATGGAACATCCCGGACGATTCAACGAAAGCGAGGTATAGACCATGACCATGCTCAACAAAGATCAGATCCTTCAGCTTTTGGAGGCCCGGGACGGAAGAGCCCTCCGGGACCTCTGGCGGGGCCGCAGCGCCGTGGATATCGCCGCCCTCCTGGACACGGTGGAGGACCCCCGCCGGCAGGCGGCGCTGTTCCGCACCCTGCCGAAAAAGGCCGCGGCAGATGTGTTCGCCTATCTCCCCGGTCCCACCCAGGCCCGGCTGGCCGCCTCCTTCGCGGAGGGGGAGCTCCAGGAGCTCTTTGACGGCCTGCAGCCGGATGACGCGGCGGACCTTCTGGAGGAGCTGCCCGCCGACCTGGTGGACCGCATCCTCCGGGCCGCCAGCCCGCAGCGGCGGATGGCCGTGAACGCCCTGCTCCGCTACCCGGCGGACAGCGCCGGCGGCATCATGACGCCGGAGTTCGTCTCCCTCCACCCGGGGGATACGGTCCGACAGGCGCTGGATACCATCCGCCGCACCGGCATCCACAGGGAGACCGTCTACACCTGCTATGTGCTGGAGCGGCGGCAGCTGCTGGGCTGCGTGTCCGCCGTGGACCTGCTGACGGCGGAGGAATCCGCCGCCGTGACAGACCTGATGACCGCGGACACCGTCTCCGTGGGCACCCTGACAGACCGGGAGGAGGCCGCCCGCCTCCTGGCGAAATACGACCTGCTGGCCCTGCCGGTACTGGACGGCGAGGGGCGGATGGTGGGCATCGTCACTGTGGACGACGCCATGGACGTTCTGGCGGAGGAGGCGGCGGAGGATCTTACCATCATGGCGGCGGTGACGCCGGACGAGAGGCCCTATTTCGCCGCCTCCGCCTGGGAGCACGCCCGCCGGCGGCTCCTGTGGCTGCTGATCCTGATGCTCTCCGCGGCCGTCACCGGTGCCATCATCACCCGGTATGAGGACGCCATCTCCGCCGTGCCGCTGCTGGTGGCCTTTCTGCCCATGCTGATGGACACCGGCGGCAACTGCGGCTCCCAGAGCGCCACCCTGGTGATCCGTGGGCTGGCCCTGGAGGAGATCCGGCCCCGGGACCTCTTTCGGGTGGTGCGAAAGGAGCTGGCGGTGTCCCTGATCGTCAGTGCCGTGCTGGCGGCGGCCAACGGCCTGCGGATCCTCCTCCAGTACCGGGACGGCGCCATCGCCCTGGTGATCTCCCTGTCCCTGGCGGCCACGGTGGTGCTGGCCAAGCTGGTTGGCTGCGTGCTGCCCATCGCCGCCAAGCGTCTGCGCATGGACCCGGCCATCATGGCCTCCCCCCTCATCACCACCATCGTGGACGCCGGGGCGGTGCTGATCTACTTCCGCACCGCCGCCGCGCTGCTGCGCCTCACGGTGTGAGCGTCCCCTGTGAAAAAGCGCCCTGCCGGGAACGGCAGGGCGCTTCTCTCTGTTCTGCACTTTTCTCCGGCCCGGTCACCGCAGGAAGATCCGCTTCCCGCCCCGGTACGCCCGGACCGTGCCGATCCGCTGGGCGCTGGGGACGCAGCCCTTCAGCTCCGCGTACAGGGCGTCCGCGTCCGCCGGGTCCACGGCCATCAGCAGTCCGCCGGCGGTCTGGGGGTCGTAGAGGACGTCCTGTTTACATAACTCTGTATCACCATCATCCACCCAGGGCTCCGCGAAGGTGCGGTTGCGGTACATCCCCGCCGGCAGCAGGCCCATCTTCGCAAGCTCCACCGCCTCGCCGATCAGGTCGATGTCCGCCACGCGCAGCTCCATCTCCACATCGCTGCCCTGGGCCATCTCGCAGGCGTGGCCCAGCAGGCCGAAGCCCGTCACGTCCGTGCAGGCGTGGACGCGGTACTTCACCATGGCGTCCCGGGCGGACCTGTTCAGGGTGGTCATCAGCTTTTCCGCCAGGGCCCGCCCCTCCGGAGACAGCAGCTCCGCCTTCTGGGCGGTGGTGAGGACGCCGATCCCCAAGGGCTTGGTCAGCAGCAGCATATCCCCGGGCCGCGCGCCGGAGTTGGTCAGCACCCTGTCCGGGTGGACGAAGCCGGTGACCGCCAGGCCGTACTTTGGCTCATCGTCCAGGATGCTGTGGCCGCCGGTGATGAGGGCCCCGGCCTCGTAGACCTTGTCGTAGCCGCCCCGGAGCAGCTGGTGGACCGCCTCCTTCGGCATGGACTCCGGCACGGCCATGATGTTCAGGCAGAGCCTGGGCTCGCCCCCCATGGCGTACACGTCGGACAGAGCGTTGGTGGCGGCGATCTGCCCGAAGAGGTACGGATCGTCGGCGATGGGCGGGAAGAAGTCCACCGTCTGCACCAGGGCCAGGTCGTCCGTGACCTGGTAGACCGAGGCGTCGTCGCTCTTGTCGAACCCCACCAGCAGGTTGGGGTCCTGATGGACTTTGATGCCCTCCAGCAGCTGGGCCAGGACGCCGGCCCCCACCTTGGCGCCGCACCCGGCGCACTTGGAGAGCTTTGTCAGCTTCACTTCATTCTCCATATTGTGCTCCCGCCTCTCTCCGCAGTCGGATCTGGTCCCGCAGCGTCACGCCCTCCTCCACGATGGGGTGGTCGTAATGCTCCGGGAAATAGTTTTCCACTCTTCCGGCCTCCCGGAAGCCGCAGGCCCGGTAGAAGGCCAGGGTCCCCGGCGTCTCGCCGGTGCCCAGCTCCGCGGCGCAGTCCGGGTACTCCCCGCAGACCGCCAGCAGCAGCTCCCGCCCGATGCCCCGCCGCCGGTGCTCCGGCGCCACGGCCAGGTTCAGGAGCTCCACCGTACCCGGCCCGGTCCGCTCCGCCGCGCAGACGGCCAGGACCTCCCCGGCCTCCTCCCAGACGTAGAGGCCGCATCGGTCCAGATACCGCTCCACCAGGCTCTCCTGCTCGTCGCCCATTAGCAGCAGGGGCAGAAGGCGCCGCCGGTCCCCGCTGATCCTCCGCATGGCCATCGTATCACTCCCCCAGCGCCCCGGTCAGGTGCAGGAGCGCCTCCAGCACGCCGCCGCCTACGGAGAGGGCCTTGTCGCTGGCGGTGTAGCAGTGCTCCACCCTGCACCGGGGGTCGATGTCCCCGGCCTTCATGCCCTTGCGGACCGGGGTGCCCTCCGGCAGGATGCCCCGCAGGACGCCGTCTAAAGTGCAGGTCATGGGAACGCCGTCCACCGTGGCGGCCACATCCCCCATCTTCACCTGGGCGCCGATGTCCAAAATCTGGTGGAACGTCCCGTCCGCCGGGGCCCGGAGCACCCGCTCCCCAGCGAAGCCGCCGATGAGGCCGGGCACCCCGGTATTGGGCAGGGCGGAGCCCGCATAGTACACCCGCCCCAGGGTGTGGCCCCGCATGGTCTCCACCACAGCGTGGCAGTCCACCCCGGCGGTGAAGCCAGGTCCCACGCCGATGACCGCCGGCGCGTCGGTGATTTTGGTTCCCAGATTGCGCTTGGCCAGGATGGCGTCCACCACCGCGTCCGGGCGCAGGGCCGGGATGCAGGCCCCCTCCGGGTCCGGCAGCACCGGCACCGCGCCTTCCTTCAGGAGAGCCAGGGCCTGTTCGGCTGTGTCCGCCCGGCGGGCGGTAACATCCTCCACCTTCGTCTCCCCCAGCACGATGGCCTGGGAGAGGGCCACCGTCCGCCGAATGGCGGTAGGGGCCGGTATATCGGTCATAATGACCTGTATATGCGCCCGTTTCAGCCGCAGGGCGATGCCGGTGGCAATGTCCCCGGCCCCACGAATGATCACCAGCATGGGAAATACTCCTTCCTGTGGAGGCTGCCCGCCAGCACCGGACAGTCCACCAGCGCCGCCAGGGACTTGGCGTCCGCCAGGTCCCACAGCGTCTCCACTTGGTTGACATAAATTTTTGTATGCAGCCCCTCGGCGGCCAGCACCGCCGCCTCGGTCTCCGGCGCGGCCTCCGCCGTCACCGGCACGCCGGCCAGCGCGGCGTACCGCTCCGGCCGGTGGACAGCCTCCGCGATGGGCCGTCCGAAGCCGGAGGCCCCCACCACGCAGATGGTCTGACCGGCCTCCGCCGGGACCACCGGCTCCCAGGGGGCGTGGGCCTTCAGGGGACGGCCGGCGGCGCCGTCCGCCTCCACCAGCACATAGTCGAACCGTTCCGCCAGGGCCGCCATGGATGTCTCCGGGGCCGTCAGCTTGCCGGTGTCCGGCACCTCCGTCCCGGCGCACAGCAGGCGGTGTTCCCGGCGCAGCCGCTCCAGCTCCGCCGCCGTCCGGGCGCAGGGCAGGTCCGGAAAGGGAAAGATCTTCGTGGTGGTGCACAGCAGGACGGTGTGGGTCCGGGACAGCTCCTCCCCCAGCGTCCGCAGCAGGGTGGTCTTGCCCCCGCCGCCGATGACGGCGGTGACGCCGGGCCGGATATCCAGCAGCTCAGCCAGCTCCAAAGCAGTCCCTCCCTTTCGTTCTTCTTTTCATAGAATAGCACCTGACGGGACTTCCGTCAAGCAAAGCGGGGGTGTCCCACGGTTTTTCCGGCCCGCAACTGGCAGTTGCTAAATTTCCAAGGCGTCTTGGTGGACTTTTGGCCGTCCCGCCGCTATACTGGAGCTACAAAGGAGGACCTGTCATGAGCCTTGGAACCAACATCAGCCGCCTGCGGGCGGAGAAGCATCTGTCCCAGGGGGACCTGGCGGAGGCGCTGGACGTGTCCCGGCAGTCCGTCAGCAAATGGGAGACCGACGCCAGCGTGCCGGACCTGGACAAGCTGGTGAAGCTGAGCCGGGTCTTCGGCGTGACTCTGGATGAGCTGGTGACCGGAGCGGCCCCGTCAGCAGAAGAGGCTTCGCCTTGGGAGGCCGGGACGCCGCCGCCCCAGGCCGCGGCCTCCGGCAGGCTGCCCGGCCGGAAGATCGCCGGCCTCGTCCTGTTCTGCATGGCCTTTCTCACCTTCCTGGTGCTGACGGCTGTGGGGGGGGGGTTGGAGGGTCTGATCCTGGCCATGCCCTTTCTGGTGTGCGGCATCATCTGCTTCGCGGCCCGGAGGCGGCCGGGCCTCTGGTGCGCCTGGGCCCTCTATTTAATATTTCTGCTCTTCTGCCGCTGGACCACCAGTCTCAACTGGCGGTACATCTTCCGCACCTTCTCCTGGCAGGAGACTGAGCTGGGCTTTGCCCATATCGTCATGGCTTGGGTGCAGGTCCTTGCGGTGCTGCTTCTGCTGGTCGCTACCGTCCGCTCCTTTCGCACCTTCCCCTTTCCTCTCACCCGGCGGAATGGGGGAATCCTGGCCGCACTGTGGCTTGGCTTCCTGGCGGCGTATTTCCTGCCCCTCTCCCAGTCCCTGATCCAGACGCGGCAGTTTCCCCTTGCCGGCATCGTCTCCACGGTGCAGGGCATCGTCTCGTTGATCCTGCTGGCGGCGGCCCTGACGCTGTCGGCCCGGATGCTGGCCGCCTGGCGAACTTCAAAACGCTGACCATCCCTC